>NZ_LOAR01000020.1:0-95728 GCF_001620885.1 Klebsiella sp. D5A
GTCACTTTGAGTGCCCACACAGATTGTCTGATAAATTGTTAAAGAGCAGCTGCAACGCGGCTTTCAGCTCACCGTTGCGAGGTCCCGTATAATACGTTTTCCTCATGCAGAGTCAAGCGCTTATTTTGCTTTTCTCTGTCGGTTTTCAGCGTTGAACTTCATCACCGAAACCCTGCTGACCCGGCGGCTTGCTTGCCGTTGTTCCGTGTCAGTGGAGGCGCATTATAGGGAGTTCTGAGACGTTGACAAGCCCTGTTTTCAAAAAATTATTCAACCGTCTCTTTTTTGTGCAAAACGCCCTTAAAGCGGTAATTTTTCCAGCGTTGGGAAACCATAGCGATGCAGAACGGGTAAAAGTTGTTCTGTTTCTGCCGTCAGCGCCATGCAGAATGCTTTATTCTCGTCACTGGACTTCGCATCCGGCGCTTCATGCTCTAACAGCCAGGCGGTGCGGCGGGCAATCGCCGCGCCAGAATCGATAAGCCGCGTGCCCTCCGGCAGAACGCGCTGCAGCTCCTCCTGTAAAAGAGGAAAGTGGGTGCAGCCCAGCACCACCGTATCCGGCGGCTCCTGCATCCGCAGCCACGGGCGCAGGATACGGCGCAGCTCTTCTAACGGCACAGGCTCGCCATGCAGCTTCGCTTCCGCCAGCTCCACCAGCTCCGCCGACCCCAGCATCTCAATCCGACATTCATTGGCAAAGCGGTCAATCAGCTCACGGGTATAAGGACGCTTAACGGTACCGCGCGTCGCCAGCAGGCCAACAATACCGTTCGCCGTTAAGCGGGCGGCGGGCTTGATCGCCGGCACCACGCCAACGACGGGGAAAGCGAACTTTTCACGCAGGGCAGGCAGTGAGACGGTACTGGCGGTGTTACAGGCGATGACGGCCAGCGCCAGTGGATAGCGTTGCTGAACGGCAGTCACGATTTCCACAACGCGCTCAACGATAAACTCCTCGCTCTTCTCACCGTACGGGAAAGCGACGTTATCAAAAGCATAGATGTAATGCAGATTCGGCAGCAGCTGCCGAATCTCATTATAAACCGACAACCCACCGACGCCGGAATCAAACACCAGCACGGTGGGACGTGGATCAGAAGGTGTAGCTGCCAGACAAGGTGTATTCCCGTCCTGCAGATTGGTAGCCATAAACTGTCTCGTAATCTTTATCGAACAGATTGGCTATTTTACCACGAACTGTCAGGTGTGAGGTGACGGGATACGATAAACCGACATCCCAGAGGCTCAGACCGCCCATTTTGACATCGCGCCCATTGTCGTAGTCATCATCGTAACGCTTGCCGAGGTACTGATACATCACGTTCCAGTCAAGATCGTAGATCTGTCCGGTCAGTTCATACTTCACTTGTTGCTTCGCGCGGCGATAGAGTACCTTGCCAGTATCATCATCACGCGGATCGACATACTGCAACGTCAGATGATGCTCCACCGGGCCAGTCGTCACGTTCCCCGTCCACTCCAGACCTTTAATCGTGGCTGACTTCACGTTGATATATTGATTGTTTTTATAGTCGATCAGGTTTTGAATCTCATAATGATATGCTGAGATTCGCCAATCCAGCGGCCCCGTTAGCCCGTCAATTCCGGCTTCCCACTGTTTAGATTCTTCCGGCTTCAGGTTTGGGTTGGAAGCAATGCCAGGCCCATAAAACGAAGCAAAACGCGTCGCGCCATATTGCTGACCCAGTGACGGCGCCAGGAATCCGGTACCGTAAGAGAGCGTAGCCCGGTAGCCATCAATAAACTCCCAGCCTGCCGCAGTCTGCCAAGTACCGTGCCATCCGAACTGCTCGTCATGATCCTCACGTCCGGATGCTTCCAGGGTCACACTGTCAATCTGCTGCTGCCCGGTCAGGTAAAGACCGGTGGTATCGCGTTTGTAGGCATCAGACAATGTTGTGCTACTGGAGGTGAGCTTTTCTTGCTTCCAGTCGACGCCGCCACTAATCGCCCCGTGCCCAACCTCAATGTTATTACCCCACTGGATATAGCGCTGTTCCATATCATCCAGGGTGGTGCCCGCGGCATAGCGGCCAGCGTCGCTGCTGTAGTTGTAATCTTTGATGCGCTGATAGTTAGCAATCAGCTGGGAGGAATAGATACCGGAGCTGTAACGCAGACCCGTGTCCCAGGACTGCGTGTAATTCTGTCGTTCATCATTGCCGCCAACATAGCCATACGAGCCCTGATCGTAGTCAGTATTGGCTGTGTAACCATAGCCCCGGAAGAAACCAGAGAAGTTATCGTCAAACTTATGTTGCACACCGCCCAGGAAAAGCTTGTTACGATAGCCATCACGATCGCTGTCGCCGCTGTACGGCGAATTCGGCTGGACGTTAAAACCTTTTGTGGTCTGATAAGCACCAGCTGCAGTCACTACGGTATCGCCAAAACGTTTATTAATGGCGCCGTCATAAGTCTGATAACCGTTACTCCCCATTCCGACGTTAACCTGTGAACGGTCTGAATCGGTCATGGTGATAATGTTCACCACCCCACCGATCGCTCCGGAGCCGTAGACTGCGGAGCGCGGGCCACGGATGTATTCCACCCGCTGGACCAGCGAGATAGGGATCTGACTGATATCTACGCCATTGGAGATCCCCGGACGCGCCATCGGCACACCGTCGATCAGCACCAGCACGTGACGAGCCTCCGTCCCCCGAACATACAGCGAAGCGCTCTGCCCCATGCCGCCGTTGCGGGCAATATCGACCCCAGGAAGACGACGCATGACATCGTTTAAATCTTTGGACTGCCAGCGGTCGATATCATCGCGCGTCACAATGTCGGTCGGCGCCAGCACGGTATTGACCGGCTGTTGAAAACGGTTTGCTGTCACCACTAACGTATCTGAATTGCTATCCTGCGCCCAGCCGGAAAATGCCGTGACGGATAAAGCCGTCATCAGCGAAGCTTTTTTAATCATTGTAAAAGCATCCGAAACAGAAAAAGGATGCCGCTGGTTTTATCAGTTGCTCGCGACGATAAAACCCAGTGCGACGTATTCCGGCAGGTCTTCGGGCTTGGAGGCTGTTTCAAGAAATAATGACTTCCCACGGCTAGCCGCAGTGTCTGCACCGAGTGCGCTCATTTCTCACCTTCCTTACCGCTGCGCGTCAGCCCCAGATTTCCACTGGGTTCCCTTTTAACTCACAGGACCGGTAGGCGAATGCTACAATTAGAATCATATAGATGTCCAGACTGCTAATTATATTTCCCGCCACATTCGAAGCTGGACATCCCCAGCGCTTTCCCTACAATCCCCGCGTACTTATTTTATTCAGGATGCATCATGACCCCCGAACACCTTCCTACCGAACAATACGAAGCGCAGCTGGCAGAAAAAGTCGTCCGTTTGCAAACCATGATGGCGCCTTTTGCCGCGCCGGTTCCGGAAGTGTTTCGTTCGCCGGTCAGCCACTACCGGATGCGCGCCGAGTTCCGTCTGTGGCACGATGGCGACGATCTGTACCATATTATTTTCGATCAGCAGACCCGGTCGCGGATTCGCGTTGACAGCTTTCCGGCCGCCAGCGCGCTTATCAATCAGCTGATGACCGCCATGCTGGAGGGCGTGCGCAACAATCCCGTGCTGCGCCATAAGCTGTTCCAGATTGACTATCTGACCACCCTCAGCAACCAGGCGGTCGTTTCGCTGCTGTATCATAAAAAACTCGATGATACCTGGCGTGAGCAAGCGGAGGCGCTGCGTGACGCCCTGCGAGCCCAGGGACTCAATGTGCATCTGATTGGACGGGCGACCAAAACCAAAATCGAGCTCGATCAGGACTATATAGATGAACGTCTGCCAGTTGGCGGGCGAGAGATGATCTACCGTCAGGTGGAAAACAGCTTTACCCAGCCGAACGCGGCCATGAACATTCAGATGCTGGAGTGGGCGCTGGATGTCACCAAAGGGGCGACCGGTGACCTGCTGGAATTGTACTGCGGCAACGGTAACTTCTCGCTGGCGCTGGCGCGTAATTTTGATCGCGTGCTGGCCACCGAAATCGCCAAACCGTCGGTGGCTGCGGCGCAGTACAACATCGCCGCTAACCATATCGACAACGTGCAGATTATCCGCATGGCGGCGGAAGAGTTTACTCAGGCGATGAATGGCGTGCGGGAGTTCAACCGTCTGCAGGGTATCGATCTGCAGAGCTATCAGTGCGAGACCATTTTCGTCGATCCGCCGCGCAGCGGACTGGACAGCGAAACGGAAAAAATGGTGCAGGCCTATCCGCGCATTCTGTACATTTCGTGCAACCCGGAAACGCTGTGCCGCAATCTGGAGACGTTAAGCCAGACGCACAACGTCACCCGGCTGGCGCTGTTCGACCAGTTCCCGTACACCCATCATATGGAATGCGGCGTTCTGCTGACCCGGAAATAGGCCCAAAAAAACCGGCAATGTCATATTGCCGGTTTTTTTTACACCACTGGCGGCTTACTCGGCTGCCGTATTTTTGCGGTTACGCATCTTGTAGCCGATCCAGAAGACCATCGCGACGGACAGAACGGCCGGGAAGAAGTTAGAGCCGATATCCGGGTACTCCGCACGCACGACGGTGCTGTACAACAGTACCCCGAGAATAAAAAAGGCGGCGGCCAGGCCCGGAAGCCCAACGGGCATACTGCGATTCTGATAGCGCTGATGCAGACAGTAGACCGTCAGCAGCAGGGATAAAATCGGGAAGACGGAAAACGGAACTATCGAACTGAACAGCGCCGCAAAGGCGCCATTAATGGATAACCCGGCAATCAGCGCCAGCAGCAGCGTACCTTTATCTTGAACTGAGTGTTTCATTGCTCGTCCTTCACGTTATTCGGAATGATGTGACATTTTTTCTTGTTCACGGCGATACCAGTAATACGCGCCTTTCGAGATCATTCTGAGCTGCAGCACCAACCGTTCTTCCAGCTGCCGGCGCTGTTCAGGGCCGACATCCAGCGCTTCCGCGCCAGCGCTAAAGACGATGGTGACCATAGCTTCAGCCTGCGCTTCGGTGAAGGCGCGCGGCATATGGTTTTCGAGTTCTAAATAGTCGGCGAGTTCCGCGATAAAGTGCTGGATCTCGCGCGCGACGGCGGCGCGAAACGCCGCAGAGGTTCCCGAGCGCTCTCGCAACAGCAAGCGGAAGGCGTTCGGGTTGTTACCGATAAACTCCATAAAGGTGGAGACCGAGGTACGGATCACGCTGCCGCCTTTAGCAATTCTCTGGCGCGCCTGGCGCATCAGTTGGCGCAGCATCAGTCCGCTCTCATCGACCATCGTCAGGCCTAACTCATCGACATCGCGAAAATGACGATAAAAGGACGTCGGCGCGATCCCAGCTTCCCGCGCCACTTCGCGCAAGCTCAGGCTGGCGAAACTCCGCTCAGCGCTAAGTTGGCTGAATGCTGCTTCCACCAGCGAACGGCGGGTTTTTTCTTTTTGTTGTGCTCTTACGCCCATCACGATGTATGAATCCTTCCAATAGCCCTGCTGGCACTATACCAGAGATTAAAACTAATCGGTTTGCACTGGATTGTGAATGATTGTTTACGAGCCGTTTCTGCTTTTATGCCGCAAAAAAGCACAACGATAATTGGGTTAAAGCGCAGCGAATGTTATCATCGTGTTTATTTTATGTATAAAACAGGTGAGTAATGCCATGTCACACTCTTGGGATTATGATGCAATAGTGATTGGTTCCGGTCCTGGCGGCGAAGGCGCCGCAATGGGACTGGTGAAACAGGGAGTACGCGTTGCCGTCATTGAGCGCTACCATAATGTCGGCGGCGGTTGCACCCACTGGGGCACCATCCCGTCGAAAGCCCTCCGCCATGCCGTCAGCCGTATTATCGAGTTTAACCAAAACCCCCTCTACAGCGACCACTCCCGCCTTCTTCGCTCTTCTTTCGCCGACATCCTCAACCATGCCGACAGCGTCATCAACCAGCAGACTCATATGCGCCAGGGATTCTATGAGCGCAACCACTGTGAAATTCTGCAGGGCAATGCGCACTTCGTTGATGAACATACTCTGGCGCTGGAATGCCATGACGGCACGGTCGAGACGGTGACTGCGGAGAAATTCGTTATCGCCTGCGGGTCACGTCCCTACCATCCGGCCGATGTCGATTTCCACCACCCGCGCATCTATGACAGCGATTCGATTCTCAGCCTGCAGCATGAGCCGCGCCACGTGATCATTTACGGCGCCGGGGTGATCGGTTGCGAATACGCCTCGATCTTCCGCGGCATGGAGGTGAAGGTCGATCTGATCAACACCCGCGATCGTCTGCTGGCCTTCCTCGATCAGGAGATGTCAGACTCGCTCTCTTATCACTTCTGGAACAGCGGCGTGGTCATTCGCCACAATGAGGAGTATGAGAAAATTGAGGGGGTGGATGACGGCGTGATCATGCACCTGAAGTCCGGCAAAAAGCTGAAGGCCGATTGCCTGCTGTACGCCAACGGCCGCACCGGCAATACCGACACCCTGGCGCTGGAAAACATCGGTCTGCAGACTGACAGCCGCGGCCAGCTGAAGGTCAACAGCATGTACCAGACCGCCCTCCCGCACGTCTATGCGGTTGGCGATGTCATCGGCTATCCAAGTCTGGCTTCTGCCGCCTACGATCAAGGGCGCATTGCCGCCCAGGCGCTGGTGAAAGGCGAAGCCTCGGCGCATCTGATTGAAGATATCCCAACCGGGATCTACACCATTCCGGAAATCAGCTCCGTCGGGAAAACCGAGCAGCAACTGACGGCGATGAAAGTGCCGTATGAGGTGGGTCGCGCCCAGTTTAAACACCTGGCGCGGGCGCAAATCGTTGGCATGAGCGTGGGAACCCTGAAGATCCTGTTCCATCGGGAGACCAAGGAGATCCTCGGCATTCACTGCTTTGGCGAACGCGCAGCCGAAATCATTCACATCGGCCAGGCGATCATGGAGCAGAAAGGTGGTGGTAACACCATTGAGTACTTCGTCAACACCACCTTTAACTACCCGACCATGGCGGAAGCGTATCGGGTTGCCGCGCTGAACGGCTTAAACCGCCTGTTTTAACGCCTTGTCGAAATGGCCATCCATCGTACCGCGGATGGCCTCCGCCAGATGTTCATAGCGGCTGCGCAGCGGGGAGCCGGGACGGTAAACCAGGCCGATGGTTCGTCTTGGCTCTGGCTTAATGCACGGCAGATAGACCACGCCATCGCGTTTTCTTTCCTGCGGTACCGCCAGCGCAGGCAGCAAGGTAATGCCGCTGCCTGCCGCCACCATATTGCGTAGCGTTTCCAGACTGGTCGCCCGGAAGTGGGTATCTTCATCCGCTCCCGCTTCAAAGCAAAAGCCCATCGCCTGATCGCGCAGACAGTGGCCATCCTCCAGCATCAGCAGCTTTTCACCAGCCAGATCCGACATCGGCACGCGGTCGCGGTTCGCCCACGGGTGATCCTCATAGATAGCCAGCATCATCGGCTCATCAAACAGCGGCACCTCGATAAAGGCCTCGCTCTCTTTGACCAGCGCCAGAATGGCGCAGTCGAGCTTACCGCTGTCGAGCTGGGCCAGCAGCTGATGGGTCTGCGCTTCGTGCAGGTACATTTCCAGCTTCGGAAAGGTTTGGTGCAGCATCGGAATGATCTGCGGCAGCAGATACGGGCCAATTGTCGGGATCAAGCCGATGTGCAGCGGCCCGGACATGGTTTCCCCTTGTTGGCTTGCCATCTCCTTGAGCACTTTTACTTCGCGTAACACGGTACGCGCCTGATCCACCAGCAACAGCCCCGCCTGGGTAAACAGAACCTTACGGCTGGTGCGCTCCAGCAGCATGACGCCAAGTTCATCCTCGAGCTTGCGGATCTGTCCGCTGAGCGTCGGTTGGCTCACGTGGCATGAGTCAGCCGCCCGCCGGAAGTGGCGGTGTTCGGCGAGCGCTACCAGGTATTCAAGATCGCGAATATTCATTATTCATCCTCCATCGCCACGATAGTCCATGGCGATAGATAGCATAGCAACGAACGATTATCCCTATCAAGCTTTCTGTTCAATAATACGCCCATAGAGACGGTATACCTGTGAAAATCATTGGCCCGTCACACTGTTTCTCTACCCGAACAACTAAAGCCAACGTGAACTTTTGCGGACCTTGTGTCCGCTTTTTTTTTGCATAAAAAACCCGGCGTCATCAGGCTCGGCCGGGTTCAGAGAGGCGGATGCCAGAGAATTAGCTCAGGCGCGCTTTTGCGTCGCTGATAGCCTGCGCCACCTGCTGCGGCGAAACGCCGCCTTTCGCTGCGCGTTTATCGAGGCAGGACTGCAGAGACAGAATCGGATAAACATCGTCTGCGATGACCGGACTGAATTTCTGCAGATCGACCAGGGGCAGCGCTTCCAGCTGTTTCCCTTGCGCAATGGCTTCGACTACCGCCTCACCAACAATATGGTGCGCTTCACGGAACGGAACGCCTTTCGCCACCAGATAATCTGCCAGTTCTGTGGCGTTGGCATAGCCCTGCTGCGCCGCTTCCGCACAGCGCGGGCGCTTCACCTGGATGCCATCCAGCACCAGGGTCGCCATATGCAGACAGTCGAGCCAGGTATCCAGAGCGTCGAAAAGCCCCTCTTTATCTTCCTGCATGTCTTTGTTGTAGGCCAGCGGCAGGCCTTTCAGCGTCATCATCATGCCGGTCAACGCGCCCTGCACGCGGCCGCATTTACCACGAATTAATTCCAGCGCGTCCGGGTTTTTCTTCTGCGGCATCAGCGAGGAGCCGGAGGTCACGCGATCAGAAAGTTCGACGAAGTTCGCCTCGCCGGAGTTAAAGAAAATCAGATCTTCAGCAAAGCGCGACAGATGCACCATGCCGATAGACGCATCGGAAAGCAGCTCCAGAACATGGTCGCGATCGGAAACGCTGTCGAGGCTGTTGCGGGTGGCAGAGGCAAAGCCCAGCCAGCCGGCCAGCTGCTCGCGGTCGATTTCATACGCCGTCCCCGCCAGCGCGCCGCAGCCCAGCGGGCTAACGTCGAGGCGCTTCAGCGCGTCCTGCAGGCGGCTTTCGTCACGCGCCAGCATTTCAACATAGGCCAGACACCAGTGTGCGAACGTCACTGGCTGGGCACGCTGCAGGTGAGTGTACCCCGGCATCACCGCGTCCTGGTTATGCTGGGCTGTCTCCACCAGCGCGCTCTGCAGCTGGCGGTTCGCCGACAGCAGTTCGACAACGGTATCTTTGCACCATAGTTTAAGATCGGTGGCGACCTGGTCGTTACGGCTGCGCCCGGTGTGCAGTTTCTTGCCCAACTGGCCCACTTTATCGATCAGCTTGCCTTCCACCCAGCTGTGAATATCTTCGGCATCGCTGGCGAGGATTTGCTGCGGATTGGCGCGCACCTCTTCCAGCAGCACGTTCAGCGCTTCTTCCAGCTGCTGCTGTTCAGCGGCACTCAGAACGCCGACCGTTACCAGCGCTTTCGACCAGGCGACAGAGCCAACGATATCCTGCTCCGCCAGACGATAGTCGAAGCGCAACGAGTCGTTGAACTGTTTGAACCGTTGATCTGCTGCCTGTGTAAAACGCCCGCCCCAAAGTGCCATAACATGCTTCCTTTATTCGTTAGTTCTGCCGGCGGCATTGTGCCGCCCGGCCTACAGTCTGTAAGCCCGGCAGACGACGCGCCGCCGGGCATGAAATCTTAAGCCAGAATACGTGTGCCGATCGGCGTGCCGTTAAATAACGCTGGCAGCTGCTCGGCGTGACGCCAGGAGGCGATATCCACCGGACGGCCCAGGGCACGTGCGGCGTCAAGGGCCGCATTCACTTTAACAATCATGCCGTCAGTGATAATGCCCTGCTCGATCAGCTGCTCCGCTTTCTCGGCGGTCATCTCGGCAATGCGCTGTCCTTTACCGTCGAGGATACCGCTGACATCAGACAGCAGGATCAGATCCGCCCCCAGGGTGGCCGCCAGCGCTGTCGCCGCCTGGTCAGCATTGACGTTCATCAGCTGGCCTTCATCAGTCACCCCGATAGAGCTCACCACCGGCAGGTAACCGCCCGCCAGCAGGGTGTTGATCAGCGCCGGGGAGCCCGGCTGCGCCAGCCCGACATGGCCCAGCTCGGCATCCAGTTGCGTGACCTTCACGCTATCGCCATCGCCGAGGAACAGGCCTACCGAGGAAATACCATGTTTTTTCGCCCATGCCAGCAGCGTTTTGTTGGCGGTTCCCGCCAGCGCGCCGGTAATGATGTCAATCTGATCGGCAGGCGTAACCCGCAGGCCATTTTTCTTTTTCACTGGCAGATTAAGCTGCTTCATCAGCTCATCCACCACGCAGCCGCCGCCATGGACGATAATCAGCGGGCGCTGGTGCGCTTCACGGTAGTTAACCAGCGCGGTAAACAGGCGCTCCAGCGCCTCTTCGCTATCGAGTAATACGCCGCCGAGTTTGATAATTAATGGGTTCATCATCACACCTTAAATAAGAGACTGCGTCTCAGCGAAGCCGAAACGAATATTCGCGCACTGCACTGCCTGCGCTGCGGCGCCTTTCAGCAGGTTATCTTCAACCGCGACGACGATGAGATGGTCGTCCTGCACGGCAAAACCGATATCACAGAATGGCAGACCCTCGACGCTTTTCAATGCGGGTACGCCTTTATCATATAAACGTACCAGCGGTTTATCGGCGTAAGCTTTCTGGTAAACCGCTGCGATCTGCGCGTGGCCAACGCCCGGCTTCAGGCGGCAGGTAATGGTTTCAAGGATGCCGCGCTTAAAATTACCCAGGTGCGGGGTAAAAATCACCTTTGCCCCGAGGTGGCTGGCAATCTCCGGCTGATGGCGATGGTTAAATATGCCGTATGGCTGCAGGCTCACTTCACAGAAGCTATTGCCGATCGCGGCTTTACGACCCGCGCCGCTCACCCCGCTGGTGGCGTTGATCACCGGCCACTGGTTCAGATCCAGCAGATTGGCCTCAATCAGCGGCTTCAGCGACAGCTGCGCCGCCGTCGGATAGCAGCCAGGCACCGCGATTAACTGCGCTTCTTTAAGCGCATCCGCGCTCCACTCCGCCAGACCATACACCGCCTGTTTGAGCAGGTCGGGATGTTGATGAGTGAAACCGTAATATTTTTCGTAGAACGCCCCATCGTTAACGCGGAAGGCACCGGAAAGATCGAACACCACGCAGCCGGCGGCAAGGAACTGCGGCGCCAGGTCGTGACTCACTTCGTGCGCGGTGGCGAGAAACACCACGTCCACGCCAGCGCTGAATTCGCTGATATCGGACATCGGCTGCAGCGGCATATCGACAATGCCTTTGAGCTGCGGATGCAGGTCGGAAATTAATTTTCCCGCATCATTGCTTTGCGCGGAGACCGTCAAAGCGGTTATGTTCATATGCGGATGACGATTGATATAGGTCACCAGCTCTGCGCCGGCATAACCACTGGCACCCACAATCAGCGTATTTAACATTGGAAGCGCATCTCCTTACATTCGATGGGTTTTCTTACGCTCAACGATACTGTATTTTTATTCACAATAAATGCATGAATATTGATACTATCACGACCCAAGGTGTGTCAACAATGAAAAACAATTTACCGCCCTTTATCGAGATTTACCGCGCGTTGATCGCCACACCGTCCATCAGCGCGACCGAAGAGGCTCTCGATCAAAGCAATGAGTCTTTAATCAATTTGCTGGCAGGCTGGTTCCGCGATCTCGGCTTCAATGTTGAGATACAGCCGGTGCCGGATACGCGCCATAAATTCAACCTGCTGGCCAGCACCGGACACGGCGCCGGCGGCCTGCTGCTCGCCGGGCATACCGATACCGTGCCATTCGATGATGGCCGCTGGACGCGGGATCCGTTCACCCTCACCGAACACGATAACAAGCTCTACGGCCTCGGCACGGCTGACATGAAAGGCTTCTTCGCCTTTATTCTCGACGCCCTGCGCGATGTCGACGTCACCACGCTGAAAAAACCGCTGTATATTCTGGCCACCGCCGACGAAGAGACCAGCATGGCCGGCGCGCGCTATTTTGCCGAAACCACCCAGCTGCGCCCGGACTGCGCCATCATCGGCGAGCCCACCTCCCTGCAGCCGATCCGCGCCCACAAAGGACATATGTCCAACGCGATCCGTATTCAGGGCCAGTCCGGCCACTCCAGCGATCCGGCACGCGGAGTTAACGCGATTGAGCTTATGCACGACGCCATCGGCCGCATTATGCAGCTGCGCGATCTGCTAAAAGAGCGCTACCACTTCGAGGCGTTCACGGTCCCTTACCCAACCCTCAACCTGGGCGCTATCCATGGCGGCGATGCCTCAAACCGCATCTGCGCCTGCTGTGAACTGCATATGGATATCCGCCCGCTGCCGGGGATGACCCTCAACGATCTTAATGGTCTGTTGGGCGAGGCGCTGGCGCCCGTCAGTGAGCGCTGGCCGGGCCGCCTGACGGTCTCAGAGCTGCACCCGCCGATCCCCGGCTACGAATGCCCGCCGGACCATAAGCTGGTACAGGTGGTTGAGAAACTGCTCGGCGCGCAGACCGACGTGGTGAACTACTGCACCGAAGCGCCGTTTATCCAGACGCTATGTCCGACGCTGGTTCTTGGCCCAGGCTCCATCAACCAGGCCCATCAGCCTGACGAGTATCTGGAGACGCGCTTTATCAAGCCGACCCGGGAGCTGATTAGCCAGGTCGTCCACCACTTCTGCTGGCACTAAAATCGCCCTCTTTTTCCGCCCCGTTCTCCCGGGGCGGAACGGTGACGATCGTCACATTTCCATAAGCGATGCTTATCCAGCGCCCCCTGAATTAAATTTCGCAAATTACGGCGATTTACTCGTTTGCTGAAGCGATTTCGCAGTAATTGACGTGGGGGTATTTACGTGGCTTTATAAAAGACGGGTTGCTTATCCGTTGCTCACGTTCCAGCGCAGCGGATATAACAAAATAAAATGAGATGGGGTGTCTGGGGTAACATGAACGAACAATATTCCGCATTGCGTAGTAATGTCAGTATGCTCGGCAAGGTGCTGGGCGATACCATCAAGGATGCATTGGGAGAAAATATTCTTGATCGTGTCGAAACTATCCGTAAGTTGTCCAAATCTTCACGCGCCGGCAACGAAGCTAACCGCCAGGAGCTGCTGACCACGCTGCAGAATTTGTCTAACGACGAACTGCTGCCGGTTGCCCGTGCCTTCAGCCAGTTTCTGAATCTGGCGAACACCGCTGAGCAGTACCACAGCATTTCGCCGAATGGCGAAGCGGCCAGCAATCCGGAAGTCATTGCGCGTACCCTGAGAAAGCTCAAAGACCAACCCAATCTCAACGAAGACACCATCAAAAAAGCGGTGGAATCTCTGTCTCTGGAGCTGGTATTAACCGCCCACCCGACCGAGATCACCCGCCGGACGCTGATCCATAAAATGGTGGAAGTGAACAGCTGCCTCAAGCAACTGGACAATAAAGACATCGCCGACTACGAACACCATCAGCTGATGCGCCGTCTGCGCCAGCTGATCGCCCAGTCCTGGCATACTGACGAGATCCGTAAATACCGCCCGTCTCCGGTCGACGAAGCCAAATGGGGCTTCGCGGTGGTGGAAAATAGCCTGTGGGAAGGGGTGCCTAACTATCTGCGCGAGCTGAACGAACAGCTGGAAGCCAACCTTGGCTATCAGCTGCCGGTGGACTTCGTCCCGGTGCGTTTCACCTCGTGGATGGGCGGCGACCGCGACGGCAACCCGAACGTGACCGCTGACATCACCCGCCACGTGCTGCTGCTCAGCCGCTGGAAAGCCACCGATCTGTTCCTCAAAGACGTGCAGGTGCTGATCTCCGAGCTGTCGATGGTGGAGTGTACCGACGAACTTCGCGCGCTGGCTGGCGCCGAGGGTGCTCAGGAACCGTACCGTTATCTGATGAAGAAACTGCGCACTCAGCTGATGGAGACCCAGGCCTGGCTGGAAGCGCGCCTGAAAGGTCAGAAGCTGCCGAAACCGGCAGGACTGATCACTCAGAACGAGCAGCTGTGGGAGCCGCTGTACGCCTGCTATAAATCGCTGCAGGCCTGCGGCATGGGCATTATCGCCAACGGCGAACTGCTCGACACCCTGCGCCGCGTGAAGTCTTTCGGCGTACCGCTGGTGCGTATTGATATCCGTCAGGAAAGCACTCGCCATACCGAAGCGCTGGGCGAAATGACCCGTTACCTCGGGATCGGCGATTACGAAAGCTGGTCAGAAGCCGACAAACAGGCTTTCCTGATCCGCGAACTGAACTCCAAACGTCCGCTGCTGCCGCGTCAGTGGGAGCCAAGCGAAGAGACGCGCGAAGTCCTCGATACCTGCAAAGTGATCGCCGAGGCGCCGCGCGGATCGATCGCCGCCTACGTGATCTCGATGGCCAAAACGCCGTCCGACGTGCTGGCGGTTCATCTGCTGCTGAAAGAGGCCGGGATTGGTTTTGCTCTGCCGGTGGCCCCGCTGTTCGAAACGCTGGACGACCTGAACAACGCCAACGATGTCATGACTCAGCTGCTGAATATCGACTGGTACCGCGGCTTTATCCAGGGCAAGCAGATGGTCATGATTGGCTATTCTGACTCCGCCAAAGATGCTGGCGTGATGGCCGCCTCCTGGGCGCAGTACCAGGCGCAGGACGCGCTGATCAAAACCTGTGAGAAAGCCGGTATCGAACTGACGCTGTTCCACGGACGCGGCGGTTCCATCGGCCGCGGCGGCGCGCCAGCCCACGCGGCGCTGCTCTCGCAGCCGCCGGGAAGCCTGAAAGGCGGCCTGCGCGTCACAGAGCAGGGCGAGATGATCCGCTTTAAGTACGGCCTGCCGGAAGTGACCATCAGCAGTCTGTCGCTATATACCAGCGCCATTCTGGAAGCCAACCTGCTGCCGCCGCCGGAACCGAAAGCCGAATGGCGCGACATCATGGCTGAGCTGTCCGACGTCTCCTGCAAGATGTATCGCGGCTACGTACGTGAAAACAAAGATTTCGTGCCTTACTTCCGCTCTGCGACTCCGGAGCAGGAGCTGGGCAAACTGCCACTGGGTTCGCGTCCGGCAAAACGTCGCCCGACCGGCGGCGTCGAGTCGCTGCGCGCCATTCCGTGGATCTTCGCCTGGACCCAGAACCGCCTGATGCTACCGGCCTGGCTGGGCGCTGGCGCCGCGCTGCAGAAGGTGGTCGAAGGTGGAAAACAGAGTGAACTGGAAGCGATGTGTCGCGACTGGCCGTTCTTCTCCACCCGCCTTGGCATGCTGGAGATGGTTTACTCGAAGGCCGACCTGTGGCTGGCGGAGTACTACGATCAGCGCCTGGTGAAGCCGGAGCTGTGGGCGCTGGGTACCGAGCTGCGTAAGCTGCTGGCTGCCGACATCAACGTCGTGTTGGCCATCGCCAATGACTCCCATCTGATGGCCGACCTGCCGTGGATCGCCGAGTCTATCCAGCTGCGTAATATCTATACCGACCCGCTGAACGTCCTGCAGGCGGAACTGCTGCACCGTTCACGCCAGGCCGAAGAAGCAGGCAAGGACCCGGATCCGCGCGTTGAACAAGCGCTGATGGTCACCATCGCCGGCGTTGCCGCCGGTATGCGTAACACCGGCTAATCGAAGCCTCTCTCCCCCGGCCGCCCGGTCGGGGGATTTTCACCTGTTCTAGTGGTGCAGCATCTCATCAACGATCTGCTCTTTATGCAGCGCATATGGATAATAGGTCGGCCAGTTATCCATCTCTTTCAGCAACACCTCCTGTGATTCATTGCCCATGAAAATATGGAAATGCTGCGATTTACGCGGGCCAATAATATGGTCGCTGAACTGCACAAATTTCGGCGCGTTGGCATCGCCCTGCTGGCACTCAAACAGGTAACGTACGCCCTTCTTGCCGGAGGCGTAATGCAGAATTTTGTAGCCTGAATAGCGGTATTTGCAGCTGTTGACGGTCTCGCCAACGTGGAACTCAATCACATCATTTTCAATGCCAATCTGCTCCACATCGGTGGCGTAGCCCTTCTTATAATAAGCGCGATACTCCTCGACGCTCTTGCCGCCGGGCTTTTTCGCCTTCTGCTCCAGCACCGGATCGAGGTCGCCATTGAGCAGATACGGGTTTACCGACTGCCAGACGCCCTCCCAGTCGCTCAGCGCGCGGTCCTGCACATTTTTATCGGCAAAAATGCCTTCGCTGGCCTGACGCTCGATGTCGGTTAACGCCGGGCCATGGTTATGATTGCCGTGGGCAAACGCCTGGGCGCTGGCTAACGCCATGCCGAATCCAAAGGCCAGCAGGGGGATCTTTCTGGTCATTACTCTCTCCTGAGTTTGCTATCAATGGCGACAAATTGTTACGATATAACATATCTTATCTGAGAAGCAAGCGTGACTGGCAAGCGCTTTTACCGCTGGAAAAATGTCCGGTATGATGAAAGAGGTGATGCGCTGAACGGAAGAATGATGGACAACGATATCAATCAACTTATTGATTCATTCCTAAAAAAGCAGAATGGTATCGGCCGGGTCTATTTTGCCGGCGAGATGCGCTCGCCTGCTGAGCCGGTAGTGCAGGTTGATTTTCCCCGTCTGAACATCATCCTCAATGGGCAGTTGCCCGACCGGGCACTCGGCAAAAACGCCAGCCCTCTTGAGGCGAACGACGTGCTCTATATCCCTGGCGATAGCTGGAACTGCCCCCAGTGGCAGGCGCCCTGCCTGCTGTTAAGTCTCCTGTTCGATAAGCAGCGGCTGGAGTGCTCGCTGCAGCACTGGAATGGCAAGGCGATAACCGTTGTCGAAAAGCGGCAGGCGCTGCGCCGCGGGCCGCGCGTCGGTTCATTTCTGCTGCAGGCGCTCAATGAGCTCCGGATGCAGCCGCAGGAGCAGCGAACCGCCCGCAGCATTGTCGTCAGCCTGCTCAGCCACTGCCATGACCTTCTCGGCAGCCAGGCGCAAACCTCCTCGCGCAGCCAGGCGCTGTTTGAGGCGATCCGCCAGTACATGGACGCCCATTATGCAGAGCCGCTGAGCCGGGAATCGGTGGCCCAGGCGTTCTATCTCTCCCCCAACTATCTTTCTCACCTGTTCCAGAAATGCGGGCCAATGGGCTTCAATGAATATCTGAACCATATTCGTCTTGAACAGGCCCGTATGCTGCTGAAGGGCCACGATATGAAAGTGAAAGATATCGCCCACGCCTGCGGCTTCGCCGACAGCAATTATTTCTGCCGCCTGTTTCGCAAAACCACCGAGCGCTCGCCGTCTGAATACCGCCGTCAGTATCATAGCCAGTTAACGGAAATATCTTCTCCGGCCAAAAACTAGATTTTTGTGTGTTAAACCTGACTTTTGTGCGCGCTTTTATTGCTGCCCAACCCCACCATCGCCGATAAATGTGATCTAAATCATCCTTAATCGTGATGCGTACATTTATCCAGTTTTTGGCAAATTTGTCATCTGGCGGTCCTTCGAACGAAAGCCGTATGCTTACCTCAACGACAATATCGAATTAAGCATTGAGGAAAACACGATGGAACTCTATCTGGATACCGCCAACGTCGCCGAAGTGGAACGCCTGGCCCGTATTTACCCGCTGGCCGGGGTAACCACCAACCCGAGCATTATCGCCGCCGGTAAAACCCCGGTATGGGACGTGCTCCCACGCCTGCAGAAAGCCATCGGTCCGGAGGGCACCCTCTTCGCGCAGACCATGAGCCGCGATGCGCTGGGCATGGTGGAAGAAGCTAAACGCCTGAGCAACGCCGTGCCGGGCATCGTGGTCAAAATCCCGGTGACCGCCGAAGGCCTCGCCGCTATCAAAATGCTGAAGAAGGAAGGCATCCCGACTCTTGGCACCGCCGTCTACAGCGCTTCGCAAGGCCTGCTGGCCGCACTGGCCGGCGCAAAGTACGTCGCGCCTTACGTTAACCGCGTTGACGCCCAGGGCGGGGACGGCATCCGCATGGTGCAGGAGCTGCAATCACTGCTGGAAATGCATGCGCCCGAGAGCAAAGTGCTGGCGGCGAGCTTCAAAACGCCCCGTCAGGCGCTGGATTGCCTGCTGGCCGGTTGCGAAGCCATCACCCTTCCATTAGATGTAGCGCAACAAATGCTCGGCACCCCTGCGGTAGAGTCAGCCATAGAGAAGTTTGAACAGGACTGGAATAACGCCTTTGGCACGCTGAACCTGTAACCGGACCTGCGAGTCGCCTGCGGGCGGCAGCACGGTCATCGAGGAGGAATCGAAATGGATCGCATTATTCAATCACCAGGCAAATACATTCAGGGCGCAGGCGCCATCAAGCGCCTCGGCGACTATCTGAAGCCGCTGGCCGAACGCTGGCTGGTAGTCGGCGATAAGTTCGTACTGGGGTTTGCGGAAGAGATGCTGCGTAAAAGCCTGGCCGACGCTGGCCTGGCGGCCGAAATCGCGCCGTTTGGCGGTGAGTGTTCGCATAATGAAATCAATCGCCTGCGCGATATCGCCGGCAGCGCGAAGTGCACCGCCGTGCTGGGGATCGGCGGTGGTAAAACGCTGGATACCGCAAAAGCATTGGCTCACTTTATGAATGTGCCGGTGGCGATCGCCCCCACCATCGCCTCCACCGATGCGCCGTGTAGTGCGCTGTCGGTGATTTACACCGACGAAGGGGAGTTCGACAGCTACCTGATGCTGCCGCACAACCCCAACATGGTCATTGTCGATACGCAGATTGTTGCCGGTGCACCGGCCCGCCTGCTGGCTGCCGGGATTGGCGATGCGCTGGCCACCTGGTTCGAAGCCCGCGCCTGCTCCCGTAGCGGCGCCACCACCATGGCGGGCGGGAAATGCACTCAGGCGGCGCTGGCGCTGGCCGAGCTGTGTTACAACACCTTACTCGAAGAGGGTGAAAAAGCGATGCTGGCCGCCGAACAGCACGTGGTCACCCCGGCGCTGGAGCGAGTGGTGGAAGCCAACACCTACCTGAGCGGCGTGGGTTTCGAAAGCGGCGGCCTGGCGGCGGCGCACGCGATTCATAACGGCATGACGGCCATCCCTGACGCCCACCACTATTATCACGGGGAAAAAGTGGCGTTCGGTACCCTGACGCAGCTGGTGCTGGAAAATGCGCCGGTGGACGAAATAGAGACCGTCGCCGCGCTGTGCCACAGCGTTGGGCTGCCGATCACCCTGGCGCAGCTGGATATCAAAGGTGATATCCCGACCAAAATGCGCCTGGTGGCGGAAGCCGCCTGCGCTGAAGGCGAAACCATTCATAATATGCCGGGCGGCGTCGATTCAGACCAGGTCTACGCCGCGCTGTTGGTGGCCGACCAATACGGCCAGCGCTTCCTGCAGGAATGGGAATAAACCAGAGCAAAACACCCGGCATCAGCCGGGTGTTTTTTTATATTTATCTGCCGGACGCGTCGTCCACAGGCTGCGCGAAACGGCAAGCACTCAGGCCGGACGCACGCCCAGCGTATGGCAGATGGCGTAGCTCATCTCGGCGCGGTTCAGGGTATAGAAGTGGAAGTCTTTTACCCCTTCCCGGCTTAAAATCTTCACCATGTCCATGGCGATATTCGCCCCCACCAGCTGACGGGTTTCGGCGTCGTTATCCAGCCCTTCGAACATTTTCGACATCCACACCGGGATACGGACGTTGGTCATATCCGCAAACTTTTTCGCCTGTTTAAAGTTGGAGACCGGCAGGATACCCGGAATGATTTCCACGTCGATGCCCGCCGAGACGCAGCGATCGCGAAAACGCAGGTAGCTTTCCACATCGAAGAAGAACTGGGTGATCGCGCGGTTGGCGCCCGCCTCGACTTTACGCTTCAGGTTCAGCAAATCCGCCTGTGCGCTTTTCGCTTCCGGATGCACTTCAGGATACGCGGCGACAGAGATATCAAAATCGCCCACCTCTTTCAGCAGCGTCACCAGATCGGCGGCATACATATCCGGTTTACCGCTGCCCGGCGGCAGGTCGCCGCGCAGGGCGACGATATGGCGAATACCGTTGTTCCAGTAATCCTGAGCGATAGTACGCAGCTCATCACGAGTGGCATCGATACAGGTCAGGTGCGGCGCGGCTTCCAGACCAGTTCGCTCTTTAATGCCTTTGATGATGCTGTGCGTGCGATCGCGCTCGCCAGAGTTCGCGCCATAGGTTACCGAAACAAACTTCGGTTTCAGACTGCTCAGGCGATCGATGGATTTCCACAGGGTTTGCTCCATTTCACTGGTGCGCGGCGGAAAGAATTCAAAAGACACATTAATCTGGCCCTGGACTTCCGCCAGGCTCTGATTCAGGGCTTCCCGCTGATTGGCGTGAAAAAAGCTCATACCTTACCTCATCAATCGCATGTAATGGCTGTTATATTGCGAACTTCTATACGTTTAGACGTCCAGATGTAAAAATGACGGAAAAGCGCGCGGGCGTCAATAGAAAAATCTGCGTAAAGAGTGAGGAATAAGCCTCAAAAATGAAAAAATTCATCTTCCGCCGCTTTGCCAGCCGAAAGAGCTCGCTCTGCAGTCAATATGGGGTAGCACAATGTTCAGCCTGAGACTAGCGAGTCGTCAGGTGATCATCCAGCAGTGAGAGCCATTGCTGCACGGATTCCGCATGGTGAGGCGCATAGACTACCCCAAGGCTTAACGGCATGTTGTCGCCTTCAGCGACAGGACAGAACACCACCCCCTGACGCTGGATCGCGGAAAAGGACGCCGGCAGGAGGATCATGCCTTCCCCACGCGCAATACGCGCCAGCAGCACATCATGTTCGGCAGGCTCTTCCACGTAAGCGGGGGTATAGCCAGCCCGGTCAAAAATACGTCGCGTGTAGTCAAAGAAATCGGGATTGCGCTCGCGTTTAAACCAGAACAGCGGCCGATGATTGAGCGCGCGTAGCGTTAACGCTGGTCTGGCGGCTTCCGGCCAGGAGGCAGGCAATGCCGCGATGAGCGGCTCCTGATACGGCAAAGGATGTAGGTGCAGCCCTTCGGTATTCAGCGGCAGCGCGACCAGCGCCGCATCGAGTTTGCCTTTGCGTACCTGCTGAGCCAGCGCCGGTGAGGCGTGGCGGGTAATATGCAACGCGCGGGTATGATCGCTCAGCGCAGATTCAACGGCGGCGAAAATGCCCTGTTCGAAGGCCGTCGTCACGCCCAGACGCAGAGACGGCGGCGAGTGGGCGGCGAGCTCACTCAATGCCGCCAGCGTGCGTTCCTGGAGCGTCAGCAGAGGTTGAATCATCTCCAGCACCTCTCTACCCGCGTCGGTCAGGATCAAGCCTTTGCTGTGGCGCTGAAACAGCGTCACCCCCAGCTGCGCTTCCAGATGGCGGATATGGCAGGTCAGCGGCGGCTGCGAGATAAATAACCGCTGCGCCGCCCGGCTGATGTTATTTTCCTCCGCCACCACGGCAAAGGCGCGCAGCAGGCGAATATCCAGGGAATGTAATCGCGAAGTTGTCATACTGAAAAGGTATCACGAAAAGGGTATTACTCAAGTCCGGCACACTTCCCTACCCTTCCTCTCAACGCTTCATCACAGAGAGGAAAAAATGATGTCCAGCGAACGTTATATCACCGGTCAGGAAATGCTGCAGCGGGTGGATGGCCACGGCGGGGAAGCCGTCGTCGACAGCCTGCAGGATATCGCCCCCGATTTCGCCCGCTATCTGATTGAGTTCCCCTTCGGCGATATTTACGCCCGGCCGGGGCTCGATTTACGCAGCCGGGAAATCGCTACTATTGCCGCGCTCACCGCGCTGGGTAACGCCGCGCCACAGCTGAAAGTACACATTGCCGCAGGATTAAATGTCGGCCTGACACAAGAGGAGATTACGGAAGTGATCATGCAGATGGCGGTCTACGCCGGATTCCCGGCGGCGCTCAACGGCCTGTTTGCCGCCAAGGCGGTGTTTGCGGCGCACTAACAAAAAAGACCAGGCAGCGCCTGGTCTTTTTCTCGGAACTACAGCAGCTGTGCCAGACGGTTAATATCCGACTGGATCGCTCCGGCGGTCACATCGCGCCCGGCGCCGGGTCCGCGGATCACCAGCGGGTTATCGCGATACCAGCGGCTTTCGATGGCGAACACGTTATCGCACGGCAGCAGCGCCGCCAGCGGGTGCTCTTCACGTACCGCTTCCACGCCGACGCGTGCTTTGCCGTTAGCATCAAAGCGCGCCACGTAGCGTAGCACCAGCCCCATTTCGCGGGCCGCCTCCAGGCGCTGCAGCATTTGCTCGTTCAGCTCTTCGCCATTTTCAAAGAAGTGATCGACCGACCCCTCTTCGCAGTGGGCAGGGACCAGTGATTCCACACGGACCTGATCCGGTTCGATGTCATAACCCGCTTCCCGCGCGAGGATCACCAGCTTACGCATCACATCCTTACCGGACAGATCGACGCGCGGATCCGGCTCGGTCAGCCCCTGCTGCCAGGCCTGATCCACCAGGTCGGTGAACGGCACGGTGCCATCAAACTGCAGGAACAGCCAGGAGAGCGTTCCCGAGAAGATACCGCTCAGACCGAGGATGGTGTCGCCGCTGTCGATCAGATCGCGCACGGTATGGTTCACCGGCAAACCCGCGCCAACCGTAGCGTTATACAGCCAGTGGCGACCCGTCTTCTCAAACGCGTCGTGGATCTGGCGATATTTATCACTGCTGCTGGCGCCCGCCAGCTTGTTGGCGCTGATCACGTGGAAGCCATGGCTGGCGAAATCAAGGTACTGGTCGGCCAGCTGTTCGCTGGCGGTGACGTCCAGTACCACTAAATCATCGTACGGATGCGCGCGCATCCACAGGAACAGCGACTCTTCATCCTGCTCCACCGCTTCATCGTTGAAGAAGGCCAGCGCCCGGCTGGCATCCAGCCCGTCGTAGTTCAGCAGGCTGCGTTTACTGTCGACTACGCCGGCGAGAACAAACTCGAAGCCAGTGCGCGCCGACAGCGTAGTTTGTTCACGGGCAAACAGCTCCAGCCAGCGGGAGCCAATGTTCCCTTTGCCGAACAGCATCAGGCCAATACGCTTCTCTGCACGAAACAAGGTCTGATGCAGACCCTGGATCAGGCTTTCCGTTGGTCCGGCGCGCAACACGGCTACCAGACTGATCCCCTCTTCGGACTGCCAGGTGAACTCCACCGGTTGCCCTTTCAGTTGCTGCCAGAAACGATGGCAGTGCAGTGGGTTACGGGTGACACCCGCGCCCACCATCGCCACCAGCGCCAGCTTCTGACGCAGACACAGCTCGCCCGGCAGACCCGCTTCATCGAGCAGCTTCAGCGCGCTGTCGGCGACCTCGGAGGTATAGCAGAACTGCAGCAGCTTACGGTCGGCATGGACGCCAACGGCTAACGGGCGCAGCTGGGCGCGTTTGAGCAGGGCGTCCAGCTCTTTATGCGCCAGTTTGAAATCATGGCTGGCCGGCACCTGGAACTCCACCAGACAGACGTCATCATGGCTGGTGACAATCCGCGCGCCAGTACCCGAAGCCAGCACGCGCTCAATGCGCGTAGAACCCTGTTCCGGCGTATAGCTGCAACGTAACTGCAGATCGATATCGCTGGCGGACACCGGCTGCAGCGTGCGGGCGTGGAGCACTGGAGCGGCCAGACGCGCCAGCTCGCTGGCTTCATCCAGACGCAGCAGCGGCAGCAGACAGGCATCTTTGACCTTACGCGGATCCGCGCTGTACACCCCGGCGACATCACTCCAGATGGTGACGCGAGAGGCGCCCGCCAGCGCACCGATCTGCGTGGCGGAGTAGTCAGACCCGTTACGGCCCAGCAGGACGGTTTCCCCGGCCTGGTTGCGGGAGATAAAGCCGGTCACCACCAGACGCTTATTAGGATGTTGCGCCATCAGCTGTTGCAGCAGTGGATAAGATAATCCTTCATCCACCTGCGGCTGCGCGGCGCGTTCCGCACGCAGGAAAGCGCGCGCGTCCAGCCAGGCCGCTTCCATACCCAGTTGGTTAAGAACCGCCGCCATCAGGCGTGCGGACCAGACTTCACCATGGCCGACCACTTCCGCATAAACCGCTTCGGTAACCCCGCCATCAAGCAGCCCTGCCAGACGCTCAAGGTCATGGATGAAGGCGGCAATTAACGTGTCAGCCGCCGCCGGCTCCACCAGACCGCCAATCAGCTCGGTCTGATAACGGCGAAGCGACTGCTGAACCTGATGCGCAGCAAGGCGATCGCTCTGGCTAAGTTTAAGCCAGCTGATCAGCTGGTTGGTGGTGCTGCCAGCGGCGGAGACAACCATCATGTCGCCCGCCTGCGAATATTCCTTCATGATCCCCGCGACGCGCAGGTAACATTTCGCATCCGCTAAACTACTCCCACCAAATTTGTGCAGCTGACGACCCTTCGCCCCTGCCTGCGCAATCACACTCATTTTTATTCCTCGTTTGCTGCCCGGAAGCCATTTTCCAGGTCGGCAATTAAATCTTCACCATCTTCAATACCGGTTGAAATACGCAGAAGCGTTTCTGAAATTCCGGCGGCGGCACGCGCTTCAGGCGCCATGCCGGCATGCGTCATCGTTGCCGCATGGGAAATCAGGCTTTCAACGCCCCCCAGCGATTCCGCCAGTGTAAACAGCGACAGCCCGCTCAGGAAACGGCGCAGCGTCTGCTCGTCACCGTCCAGCTCGAAGCTTAACATTGCGCCAAAACCTTTTTGCTGACGCGCCGCAATTTCATGCCCCTGGTTTTCCGGCAGCGACGGATGATACAGCTTTTTCACCAGCGGCTGGGTTTTCAGATACTCAACAATCGCCAGGGCATTACGCTGCGCCACTTCCATACGCGGAGACAGCGTCCGCAGACCGCGCAGCAACAAATAGCTGTCGAAGGCGCCGCCGGTGACGCCAATATTATTCGCCCACCATGCCAGTTCGGTGACAGTCGCCGGATCGTTGGCAATCACCACCCCGGCAACCACATCGGAGTGGCCATTCAGGTATTTAGTACAGGAATGCAACACCAGATCGGCACCCAGCGCCAGCGGGTTTTGCAGCGCCGGGCTCAGGAAGGTGTTGTCCACCACGCTCACCGCGCCTGCCTCACGCGCCAGACCACAGATTTTCGCAATATCCACCACCCGCAGCAATGGATTACTTGGGCTTTCGACCAGCACCAGCTTCGGTTTTTCCGCCAACGCCGCCCGCAGCGCCTGCTCATCATTTTGATCGACGAACTGGACGCGATAACAGCCGCGCTTCGCCAGGCTGTCGAACAGACGGTAGCTGCCGCCGTAGCAGTCGTGCGGCGCCACCAGCAGATCGCCCGGCTTAAGGAACACCGTCGTCACCAGCAGGATCGCCGACATACCGGTATTGGTCAGCACCGCGCCGGCGCCACCTTCCAGCTCCGCTAAGGCGCGCTGCACCACATCACGCGTCGGGTTGCCGCGGCGGGAGTAGTCGTGGGCGCGAGGTTCATTAAAGCCGGTAAAGTTATAGGTACTGGAAAGGTGGATCGGCGGGACAACGCAACCGTACTGCTCGTCGTCATTTAAACCGCTACGCACTGCGATGGTGGCCTGTTTACGCGTCATGTTGGGAAGTTCCTGGGCTGAATCGGTGAAAAGTCAGGCTCCAGAGTAAACATTGTCACAATAGACGTCAATACATCTGGACATCTAAACTTCTTTGCGTATAGATTGAGCAAAGTGCAAATAGCCGTTAAAATTATATGCATTAGCGCACGTCGGTAGCGGCTTATCTCATGTTAGAAAGCGCGCTCATACGGTAAACTACGCGCAATTATAGCCCGGGCGGAATATTCTGGCCCTTCACTAATAAACAGAGGATTAAGGTATCTCATGGCTGAATGGAGCGGCGAATATATCAGCCCATACGCTGAGCACGGTAAGAAGAGTGAGCAAGTAAAGAAAATTACGGTTTCCATTCCTCTGAAGGTGTTAAAAATCCTCACCGATGAACGCACGCGTCGTCAGGTGAACAACCTGCGTCACGCGACCAACAGCGAGCTGCTGTGCGAAGCGTTCCTGCATGCCTTTACCGGACAACCGTTGCCTAACGATGAAGACCTGCGTAAAGAGCGCAGCGATGAGATCCCGGAAGCGGCGAAAGAGATTATGCGTGAACTGGGGATCGACCCGGATACGTGGGAATACTGAGTTGATAAAAAGGGCGGAAGCAATTTTCCGCCCTTTTTTGTGTCCCGCCCAGGCTGGCGAGAGGCACAAAAAAGCCGCCCTGAGGCGGCTTCTTCTGGCAACTTACTTGCTGCCCGGGATGCTGAAGCGCTTGTTGAAGCGGTCAACACGGCCACCGGTAGCAACATCACGCTGTTTGCCGGTGAAGAACGGGTGGCATTTACCGCACACGTCGAGGTTCAGGTCGTGACCAACGGTGGAACGGATTTTCATGACATTACCGCAAGAACAGGTAGCAGTAATTTCTTCGTATTTTGGGTGAATACCTTTTTTCATGGGAGAACCTCAGTTAAGGCCGCGTCGCTCTTCCAGCCCTAACGCCAGACACCACGCGATATTAATAATTTCCCGTCGTCTTCCACGCTGCTGACAGCGCGAAGCGTACGGTAATGGTCAATCTCCAATGCGGTATAAAGTGCATTGAAGGCGGCGAATCATACAGAATTTGACCAGCATATGCAAACTGATCCGCGCCGCCTTATCGTAATGTGTATACTATCCCGCCAGATTTCAAGTCAGGAAGATGACATGCCCGTCGCCCACGTTGCCCTACCCGTTCCGCTACCGCGCACCTTTGACTATCTGCTGCCTGATGGCATGACGGTCAAAGCGGGCTGTCGGGTGCGGGTGCCGTTCGGCAAACAGGAGCGGATCGGCATTGTCGCGGCGGTGAGCGAGCGCAGCGAGCTGCCGCTGGATGAACTCAAACCGGTCGCCGAAGCGCTGGACGACGAGCCGGTCTTCTCTGGCACCGTCTGGCGACTGCTGATGTGGGCGGCTGAGTATTACCATCATCCGATTGGCGATGTGCTGTTCCATGCGCTGCCCATTCTGCTGCGCCAGGGCAAACCCGCCAGCGCGACGCCGCTGTGGTACTGGTTCGCCACCGAGCAGGGGCAGGCTGTCGACCTCAACGGTCTGAAACGCTCCCCAAAGCAGCAGCAGGCGCTGGCGGCGCTGCGCCAGGGAAAGATCTGGCGTCATCAGGTTAGCGAACTGGAATTTAATGAAGCGGCGCTGCAGGCGCTGCGTGGCAAAGGGCTGGCGGAGCTGGCCTGTGAAGCGCCCGTCCTCACCGACTGGCGCAGCACGTATTCGGTTGCCGGCGAGCGCCTGCGTCTGAATACCGAACAGGCCACCGCCGTCGGGGCGATCCACAGCGCTGCCGATCGCTTCTCCGCCTGGCTACTGGCAGGCATCACAGGCTCAGGGAAAACGGAAGTCTACTTGAGCGTGCTGGAGAATGTACTGGCGCAGGGGCGCCAGGCGCTGGTGATGGTGCCGGAGATCGGCCTGACGCCGCAAACTATCGCCCGTTTTCGCCAGCGCTTTAATGCGCCGGTGGAAGTGCTGCACTCCGGACTCAATGACAGCGAACGTCTCTCGGCCTGGCTGAAGGCGAAAAACGGCGAAGCGGCCATTGTGATAGGCACTCGCTCCTCGCTGTTTACCCCGTTTAAAGATCTCGGCGTCATCGTCATCGACGAAGAGCATGACAGCTCCTACAAACAGCAGGAAGGCTGGCGCTACCACGCCCGCGACCTGGCGGTATGGCGCGCTCACAGCGAACAGATCCCGATTATTCTCGGCTCGGCGACGCCGGCGCTGGAGACCCTGCACAACGTCCGCCAGGGCAAATATCGGCAGTTAACCTTAAGCAAACGCGCGGGCAACGCGCGTCCAGCCCAGCAGCACGTGCTCGACCTGAAAGGACAGGTGCTGCAGGCGGGTCTGTCACCCGCGCTGATCAACCGCATGCGCCAGCATCTGCAGGCGGATAACCAGGTGATCCTGTTTCTTAACCGCCGCGGCTTTGCGCCGGCGCTACTGTGCCACGACTGCGGCTGGATCGCGGAGTGCCCGCGCTGCGACAGCTACTATACGTTGCACCAGGCGCAGCACCATCTGCGCTGCCACCATTGCGACAGTCAGCGCCCTATCCCGCGCCAGTGCCCTTCCTGCGGTTCCACACATCTGGTGCCGGTGGGTATCGGCACCGAGCAACTGGAGCAGTCCCTGACGCCGCTGTTCCCTGGCGTGCCTATCTCGCGTATCGACCGCGATACCACCAGCCGTAAAGGGGCGCTTGAGGAACATCTCGCCGCAGTCCACCGCGGCGGCGCGCGCATTTTGATCGGCACCCAAATGCTGGCCAAAGGCCACCACTTTCCGGACGTGACCCTCGTCTCCCTGCTGGACGTCGACGGGGCGCTATTTTCCGCTGATTTCCGCTCCGCAGAGCGTTTCGCTCAGCTCTATACCCAGGTCTCCGGACGAGCGGGCCGGGCAGGAAAACAGGGCGAAGTGATCCTGCAAACCCACCATCCGGAGCATCCTCTGCTGCAGACCCTGCTGTATAAAGGCTACGACGCCTTTGCCGAGCAGGCGCTGGCCGAACGCCAGACGATGCAGCTACCGCCGTGGACCAGTCACGTGTTGATACGTGCTGAAGACCATAACAACCAGCAGGCGCCGCTTTTTTTACAGCAGTTACGTAATCTCTTGCAGGCCAGCCCGCTGGCCGACGATAAACTGTGGGTGCTCGGTCCGGTTCCGGCGCTGGCGCCGAAGCGCGGCGGCCGCTGGCGCTGGCAAATATTGCTGCAGCACCCTTCGCGGGTGCGCCTGCAGCACATCGTCAGCGGTACGCTGGCGTTAATCAATACGCTACCGGAGGCGAGAAAAGTGAAATGGGTGCTGGATGTCGATCCTATTGAAGGGTAAGGCTTCTCTTGCGAGCCGGATCGAAAAATTCAACAAGCATCACGTTTTTCATGAAAATTCTGTAACTCACTGCCGCGACTATCTGATAAAAATGATGCAGCAGTTAGCGCGCAAGGGAAATGTCAGCGCCATTCAGCGAGGAGAAACCAGGTGAAGCCCAAAAAACAAGTGGTTGCCGCCACCATGAAAGACGTCGCCCTCAAGGCAAACGTTTCCACGGCAACCGTGTCCCGAGCGTTGATGAACCCTGATAAGGTGTCGCAAGCCACCCGTAACCGGGTCGAGCAGGCGGCGCTGGAAGTCGGCTATTTACCCCAGTCGCTCGGGCGAAATATGAAGCGCAACGAATCGCGGACGATCCTCGTGATCGTGCCGGATATCTGCGATCCCTTTTTTAGTGAAGTCATCCGCGGAATTGAAGTCACGGCCGCCGAGCACGGCTATCTGGTGTTAATCGGCGATTGCGCCCACCAGAACCAGAAAGAAAAAACCTTTATCGACCTTATTATCACCAAGCAGATCGACGGTATGGTGCTGCTCAGCTCGCGCCTGCCGTTCGACGCCAGCGTGGAAGAGCAGCGCAATTTGCCGCCGATGGTCATGTCGAACGAATTCGCGCCGGAGCTGGAGTTACCCACCGTCCACATCGATAACCTGACGGCGGCCTTTAACGCGGTGAACTATCTCCACGAACTGGGACACCAGCGTATTGGCTGTATAGCTGGCCCGGAAGATATGCCGCTGTGCCATTATCGTCTGCAGGGTTACGTGCAGGCGCTGCGTCGCAGTGGCATCACCGTCGATCCGCACTATATCGCTCGCGGCAACTTTACTTTCGAAGCCGGCGCCAATGCGCTGGAGCAGCTGCTGTCACAGCCGGTGCCGCCCACCGCGGTCTTCTGCCATAGTGATGTGATGGCGCTGGGCGCCTTGTCGCTGGCGAAACGCCGCGGCCTGAAGGTGCCGGACGACCTGTCGATTGTCGGCTTCGATAACATCGCGTTGTCTGAATTTTGCGATCCGCCGTTGACTACCGTTTCACAGCCGCGTTTTGATATCGGCCGTGAAGGAATGCTGCTATTACTTGAGCAAATGCAGGGTCATAATGTGAACAGCGGCTCGCGTCTGCTCGATTGCGAACTGATCGTTCGCGGCAGTACGCAAAAAATCAGACGATAACCATCAGGCTTTCGGGCCTGCTCTTCTGGTCAAAGGCCCGCCGCTTAAGTAACATGGCGGGCTGACGAACAAATATAAGACAGCGAAACGATAGTGGCACAACGAGATTATGTACGCCGCAGCCAACCGGCTTCTTCGCGGCGCAAAAAGAGCACTACCCGAAGCTCAAGGAATAAGCAAAGCAGCCTTCCGGCGATTTCACCGGCTATGGTGGCGATCGCGGCGGCGGTGCTGGTGGCCTTTATCGGTGGACTTTATTTCATTACGCACCATAAGAAAGAAGAAGCGGAAGCGATGCAAAATCGCCAGGCCGCCGGTAACGGCTTGCCGCCAAAACCGGAAGAGCGCTGGCGCTATATCAAAGAGCTGGAAAGCCGCCAGCCTGGCGTCCGCGCGCCGACCGAACCGACCGCCGGTGGCGAGGTGATGAAACCGGAACAGCTGACCGACGAGCAGCGCCAGCTGCTCGCCCAGATGCAGGCCGATATGCGCCAGCAGCCGACCCAGCTGACCGAAGTGCCGTGGAACGAACAAACCCCGGCACAGCGCCAGCAGACGTTGCAGCGTCAGCGTTTAGCACAGCAGCAACAGCAGGCGCAACAGCAGCAGTGGGCGCAAACTCAGCCGCAGGCCGTGCAGCAGCAGCCGCGCGTCCAGCAGCCGAAGCCGGTGCAACAGCAACAGCCGAAGCAGACCGCGTCGAACCAGCAGCCGTACCAGGATCTGCTGCAGACGCCGGCGCATACCAATACCACGCAGCCACGTACGCAGGCCGCCGCGCCGGTAACCCGCGTGGAGGAAGCGCCGAAAGCCGCCGAGAAGAAAGACGATCGTAGCTGGATGATCCAGTGTGGCTCCTTTAAAGGCGCCGAGCAGGCCGAAACCGTCCGCGCTCAGCTGGCTTTTGAAGGGTTTGCTTCACATATCACCACCAACAACGGCTGGAACCGCGTAGTCATTGGCCCGCTGAAAGGCAAAGAAAGCGCCAACGAGATGATCACCCGTCTGAAGATGGCCGGACACGCGAACTGCATTCGTCTCGCCGCCAGGGGTTGAAACCCTCAAAATCCCCCCCATCTATAATTGCATTCGGCCCCGCGGACAGCGCGGGGCCCCTGTTCCGCTTTTGCAACCAAGGGGTCTGCTCGTGACTACAATTGTAAGTGTTCGCCGTAACGGCCATGTTGTTATTGCCGGTGATGGCCAGGCCACGCTGGGCAACACCGTGATGAAGGGCAACGTGAAGAAAGTGCGTCGTCTGTATAACGACAAAGTGATTGCCGGTTTTGCTGGCGGCACCGCTGACGCCTTCACGCTGTTCGAACTGTTTGAACGTAAACTGGAAATGCACCAGGGCCATCTGGTGAAGGCCGCCGTTGAGCTGGCCAAAGACTGGCGAACCGATCGGATGTTGCGCAAGCTGGAAGCGCTGCTGGCCGTCGCGGACGAAAACGCGTCGCTTATCATCACCGGTAACGGCGACGTGGTACAGCCAGAAAACGATTTGATTGCTATCGGCTCCGGCGGTCCTTACGCCCAGGCCGCGGCCCGCGCGCTGTTGGAAAACACCGATATGGGCGCGCGCGACATCGCCGAGAAAGCGTTGGATATTGCAGGTGATATCTGCATCTATACCAACCATTTCCACACCATCGAAGAATTACCTTCTAAAGCGTAAGGATCTCCCATGTCTGAAATGACCCCACGCGAAATTGTCAGCGAACTGGACAAACACATTATCGGCCAGGACGCCGCCAAGCGTTCTGTTGCTATCGCCCTGCGTAACCGCTGGCGCCGGATGCAGCTTAACGAAGAGCTGCGTCATGAAGTCACGCCGAAAAACATTCTGATGATCGGCCCAACCGGCGTCGGTAAAACCGAGATTGCCCGTCGTCTGGCGAAACTGGCCAACGCGCCGTTTATTAAAGTTGAAGCGACCAAGTTCACCGAAGTGGGCTATGTTGGTAAAGAAGTAGACTCGATCATCCGCGATCTGACCGATGCGGCGATCAAAATGGTTCGCATGCAGTCCATCGATAAGAACCGTTACCGCGCGGAAGAGCTGGCGGAAGAGCGCGTGCTTGACGTGCTGATCCCACCGGCGAAAAACAACTGGGGCCAGGCTGAACAGCCGCAGGAACCCTCTGCTGCGCGCCAGGCGTTCCGCAAGAAACTGCGTGAAGGCCAGCTGGACGATAAAGAGATTGAAATCGATCTCGCTGCGGCGCCGATGGGCGTTGAAATCATGTCCCCTCCGGGCATGGAAGAGATGACCAGCCAGCTGCAGTCCATGTTCCAGAACCTCGGCGGTCAGAAGCAGAAACCGCGTAAGCTGAAAATCAAAGACGCGATGAAGCTGCTGATTGAAGAAGAAGCGGCCAAGCTGGTCAACCCGGAAGAGCTGAAGCAGGAAGCCATCGACGCTGTAGAACAGCACGGTATCGTCTTTATCGACGAAATCGACAAAATCTGTAAGCGCGGCGGCAACTCCTCCGGCCCGGACGTGTCTCGCGAAGGCGTACAGCGCGACCTGCTGCCGCTGGTTGAAGGCTGCACCGTCTCCACCAAGCACGGGATGGTTAAGACCGACCACATTCTGTTTATCGCCTCCGGCGCGTTCCAGGTGGCCAGTCCGTCCGATCTGATCCCTGAGCTGCAGGGGCGTCTGCCGATCCGCGTTGAGCTGAAAGCGCTGACCACCCATGACTTCGAGCGCATCCTGATCGAGCCGAATGCCTCCATCACCGTGCAGTATAAAGCGCTGATGGCGACCGAAGGGGTGAATATCGAATTCACCGAAGACGGTATCAAGCGTATCGCCCAGGCCGCGTGGCAGGTAAACGAAACCACCGAGAACATCGGTGCGCGTCGCCTGCACACCGTGCTGGAGCGTCTGGTGGAAGATATTTCCTATGATGCCAGCGAGATGAACGGCCAGACCGTCATTATCGATGCCGAATATGTGAGTAACCACCTGGATGTTCTGGTGGCAGATGAAGATCTGAGCCGTTTTATCCTATAATCCGGTGCAATGCATTTTCATCACTGTTGATGGGGGCTATAGCCCCCATTTTTATTGGCTAAAATAACTATGACTGATATCAGCCGTTCTCGGGCATGGCTGGAAAGCCTGCGTCCTAAAACGTTACCGCTGGCGTTTGCCGCGATTATTGTTGGCACCACCCTTGCCTGGCAGCAGGGCCATTTTGATCCCTGGGTTGCTCTGCTGGCGCTGATCACCGCTGGCTTGCTGCAAATTCTTTCTAACCTGGCGAATGACTATGGCGACGCAGTCAAAGGGAGCGATAAACCCGATCGCATCGGGCCGCTGCGCGGCATGCAGAAAGGGGTGATTACCCCCCAGCAGATGAAGCGCGCTCTCATCGTCACCGTCGCGCTGATCTGTCTGTTTGGTCTGGCGCTGCTGTGCGCCGCCTGGCAGAGTGTCGGCGATTTTATCGGCTTCCTTGTGCTGGGTGGCCTGTCCATCGTGGCCGCCATCACCTACACGGTGGGCACCCGCCCGTATGGATATATTGGCCTGGGTGATATCTCGGTACTCATTTTCTTCGGCTGGTTGAGCGTCCTTGGCAGCTGGTATCTGCAAGCGCACAATGTGGAAGCGGCCATTTTTCTGCCGGCGACGGCCTGCGGTCTGCTGGCGACCGCCGTGCTGAACATCAATAATCTGCGGGATATTGATAGCGACCGGCAGAACGGGAAGAACACCCTCGCCGTGCGCCTGGGCCCGGTCAATGCCCGCCGCTATCATGCCTGCCTGCTGTTCGGCGCCCTGCTGTGTCTGGCGCTGTTTAATCTGCTGGCGCTGCATTCAGCCTGGGGCTGGCTGTTTATTCTCGCCACGCCGCTGCTGGTGAAACAGGCGCGCTACGTCCTGCGCGAATCCGATCCGCTGGCGATGCGGCCGATGCTCGAAAAGACGGTTAAAGGGGCCTTACTGACCAACCTGCTGTTTGTCATCGGAATTATTGCCAGTAAGCTGATGGCTTAACTGACAAATATCAATTAACAATTGATGATTTTGCCAACAATGGGATTCGCGGGATATACTAAAAACTCTCGCAGCAACTGAACGTTAAGCCTATGAAATACGATACTTCCGAGCTTTGTGACATCTACCAGGAAGATGTCAACGTCGTGGAACCGCTGTTCTCTAACTTTGGAGGACGGTCGTCGTTTGGTGGACAAATCATTACGGTAAAATGTTTCGAGGATAACGGGTTGCTCTATGATCTGCTCGAGCAGAACGGCCGTGGTCATATTCTCCTGATCGACGGCGGCGGCTCAGTACGACGCGCGTTAATTGACGCCGACCTGGCGCGTCTGGCCGTACAGAATGAATGGGAAGGGTTAGTGGTCTATGGCGCGGTGCGCCAGGTTGACGACCTTGAGGAACTGGACATCGGCATCCAGGCGCTGGCGGCTATTCCGGTCGGCGCGGCTGGCGAAGGCATCGGCGAAAGCGACGTGCGCGTCAATTTCGGCGGGGTGACCTTCTTCTCCGGCGACCATCTGTATGCCGATAACACCGGGATGATCCTGTCGGAAGACCCGCTGGATATCGAATAAACCCTCCGCCATAAAAAAGGCCTTCTCCATGAGAAGGCCTTTTGTTTATCCGACGCGCAACTTAGTACAGTTTCTTCGCGCAATCCAGCCAGTCGTTCTTGAACGGACGCTTCATGTTCTCGATGGCATCGATGATGTCGTGGTGCACCAGCTTCTCGTTCTGGATGCCGACGCAACGGCCGCCATGGCCTTGCAGCAGCAGCTCAATTGCATAGGCGCCCATGCGGGAAGCCAGGATGCGGTCGTAAGGAACCGGGGAACCGCCGCGTTGAATGTGGCCGAGGACGGTGGCGCGAGTTTCACGCCCGGTTTCTTTCTCGATGTAGCTTGCCAGCTCGTCAACGTCGCACATGTGCTCGGTGATCGCCACGATAGCGTGTTTCTTACCTTTCGCGATACCGGCTTTGATTTCGGCCACCAGATCGTCACGGGTGTATTCCACTTCCGGCACCATGATGAACTCACAGCCGCCGGCAATCGCCGCCGCCAGGGTCAGGTCGCCGCAGTAACGGCCCATCACTTCCACCACGGAGATGCGCTGGTGTGAAGAAGAGGTGTCGCGCAGACGGTCAATCGCTTCCACCACGGTGCTCAGGGCGGTGAAAAAGCCGATGGTGTAGTCAGTGCCTTTGATATCGTTGTCGATGGTGCCCGGCAGACCGATGCACGGGAAGCCCATCTCGGTCAGGCGCATTGCCCCCATATAGGACCCGTCACCACCGATAACCACCAGCGCATCCAGGCCGCGCTTCTTCATGTTTTCGATAGCCACAGCGCGAATGTGTTCTTCGCGGAATTCCGGGAAGCGAGCGGAGCCCAGGAAGGTGCCGCCGCGGTTGATCATGTCGGAAACGCTGTAACGGTCGAGCTGAACCATACGGTCTTCATACAATCCGAGGTAACCGTCATAGATTCCAAAAACTTCCAGACCTTCCGTTAATGCCGCGCGCACAACGCCACGAATTGCTGCGTTCATGCCCGGCGCATCACCGCCACTTGTCAACACACCGATTTTCTTAATCATGACTACCTCTGAACTTAGGAAGCAAAAAATAATTCTGTTGCCTGAAGCGCTCCCTCACCAGGAGTGCACGACGCTAATGACAATAGTATATCAAACGCCTCAAGCTGAATTGATTCAGGTCAGACCAAACGGCGGTAATTTATACAAAAAATGCCGATCTGCCCCACATTTTTACATCGAGTTTACAGACTATAACCTAACGCTCAAAAAAGCCCTGCTGCGCCGCTGGCACCACAGAACTGGGATCCTGATGGATAATGACATCGGAACCCGGGAAACGGCGCAGAATCGCCTGCTCCACCTGGTCTGCAATCACGTGGGCTTGCACCAGCGGGAGGTTATCTTCCATTTCCAAATGAATCTGAATAAAGCGGGTCGGCCCTGACTGCCGCGTTCGTAGATCGTGCGCCCCGCGGATGCCGGGCCATGCGGTCACGATGGTGATAATGTCCTGACGCTCCTCGTCAGGCAAGGCGCGGTCGAGTAGTGACTGAACCGCCTCATAGCCCATCCGCAGCGCGCTATATAAAATATAGATGCCAATTCCTAAGGCAAACAACGCATCGGCGCGATGCCAGCCGTACCAGGAAAGGCCCAGCGCCACCAGAATAGCGCCGTTCATCATAACATCAGACTGATAATGAAGCATATCCGCCCGCACCGCCTGGCTCTGGGTTTTTCGCACCACCCAGCGCTGGAAGGTCACCAGCGCCAGCGTGCTGAACAGGGCGATCAACGTGACGACGACCCCGACGCCAGCGGCCTGCAGCGGCTCCGGACGCACCAGGTGCTGGATGCCGGTGAGAAACAGAAACAACGCCGAGCCGGAGATAAACATGCTTTGCGCCAGCGCCGCCAGCGATTCCGCTTTGCCGTGGCCAAAGGTATGCTCTTCATCAGCAGGTTGCAGCGAATAGCGAACCACCAGCAGGTTGGTCAGCGAGGCGGCAATATCCACCAGCGAATCCACCAGCGCAGCCAGAATACTGACTGAACCGGTATACCACCACGCAAAAATTTTGATCAAAAGTAACGCGGAGGCCATGGCCGTCGCGGCGATAGCGGCGCGGCTGACCAACCGGCCATAAGATTGATTCATATAGGCTCCTTCTCCTGCAATGCGCTTAGTATAACCTGAACTTGTGACGCTCACGGGATACGCGAAGAAGTTGATTTGCCGAAAAAAGGGCAAAAAAAACCCCCACATCATGTGGGGGAAGACAGGGATGGTGTCTATGGCAAGGAAAACAGGGTTTGTTACTGGGGTTGCAGGGTGTTGCTACTACTCGAAAGCATCATTGCTGAGCCTTTCTGCATCCTTGCAACCTCACGCAACTGATCCATACGTTGCTGGTGCTTAGCATTTAAAACCGCTTGCTGCTCTGGCGTAAGCAGGTGGTACATCTGGTTGCGGACCTTAGCCATTTCAACCTGGCGAGCAACCTGTTCCTGCGCCATCTTTTCTGCCTGAGCGCGCACAGCGTTTTCATCAAAATTTTCTGCGGTGACAAGGCGATGCATTGTCTCCATTTCGCTAACATTAACGGGGAGCCTGTCGTGGCGTGCCCGTTGCATAAGATCCCGTAACTGCTGACGTTGCTGCTCGGTTAAACTTATGCCGTCAAACATATGGCTCTGGCTACCGCGCTGTCCCCCTTCGTCTCCGGGGAGCCAGTTAACGCTGGTAACGACTTCAGCGGCCTGGCTATATGCACTTAGCGCCAGCGTTGAGGCCATGACGGCAGCGATAACATTGCGCATCACATACTCCCAAAACGTTTGTGTCGCGATTCAACGAGAGACAGTCTACGATTCAGGCTGCAAACATGCGTCAGGGGGTGTAAAACAACGTAAAGTCATGGATTAGCGGGCCTTGATGACGTAATTTCTGCCTCGGAGGTATTTAAAAGATGAATAAAATCCTGTTAGTTGATGATGACCGGGAGCTCACCTCCCTGTTAAAAGAGCTGCTCGATATGGAAGGTTTTAACGTGCTGGTGGCCCATGATGGGGAACAGGCGCTGGCCCTTCTGGACGACAGCGTTGATTTATTGCTGCTCGACGTAATGATGCCGAAGAAAAACGGTATCGATACGCTGAAAGAGCTGCGTCAGACACACCAGACCCCGGTTATCATGCTAACAGCGCGCGGGAGCGAGCTGGATCGCGTTCTCGGCCTTGAGCTGGGCGCGGATGACTATTTGCCTAAGCCGTTCAACGATCGTGAACTGGTGGCCCGTATACGCGCGATTCTGCGCCGTTCCCACTGGAGCGAGCAGCAGCAGACGACCGAAGCCGGATCGCCAACGCTGGAAGTGGATGCCTTAAGCCTGAACCCGGGCCGCCAGGAAGCCAATTTCGATGGTCAGACGCTGGAGCTCACCGGTACCGAGTTCACCCTGCTCTATCTGTTAGCGCAGCATCTCGGCCAGGTAGTGTCGCGTGAACATTTAAGCCAGGAAGTGTTAGGCAAGCGCCTGACGCCGTTCGACCGCGCCATCGATATGCATATTTCCAACCTGCGGCGTAAGCTGCCGGAGCGCAAAGATGGCCATCCGTGGTTTAAAACGCTGCGTGGCCGCGGGTATCTGATGGTTTCCGCTTCATGATTGGAAGTTTGACTGCACGCATCTTCGCCATCTTCTGGCTCACGCTGGCGCTGGTGTTGATGCTGGTGCTGATGTTGCCCAAACTGGATTCCCGGCAGATGACCGAGCTGCTGGAAAGCGAGCAGCGTCAGGGCATCATGATCGAGCAGCACGTCGAGGCCGAGCTGGCCAACGATCCGCCAAACGACCTGATGTGGTGGCGCCGTCTGTTTCGCGCCATCGATAAATGGGCGCCGCCGGGACAACGCCTGCTGCTGGTGACCAGCGAAGGCCGCGTGATCGGCGCAGAACGCAACGAGATGCAGATCATTCGTAACTTTATCGGCCAGGCCGATAATGCCGATCATCCGCAGAAAAAACGCTATGGCCGCCTGGAAATGGTGGGCCCGTTTTCCGTCAGGGACGGCGAGGATAACTATCAGCTCTATCTGATTCGTCCCGCCAGCACCTCCCAATCCGACTTTATCAACCTGTTGTTTGACCGGCCGCTGCTGCTGCTGATCGTCACGATGCTGGTCAGCGCCCCGCTGCTGCTGTGGCTGGCGTGGAGCCTGGCGAAACCGGCGCGTAAGCTGAAAAACGCCGCCGACGAAGTCGCCCAGGGCAACCTGCGCCAGCATCCGGAGCTGGAAGCCGGGCCGCAGGAGTTCTTAGCCGCTGGCGCCAGCTTTAACCAGATGGTCACCGCGCTGGAGCGGATGATGACCAGCCAGCAGCGGCTGCTGTCTGATATCTCGCATGAGCTGCGTACACCACTTACGCGCCTGCAGTTGGGCACCGCCCTGCTGCGTCGCCGCAGCGGTGAGAGCAAGGAGCTGGAGCGCATCGAAACCGAGGCGCACCGGCTGGACAGCATGATCAACGACCTGCTGGTGATGTCGCGCAATCAGGCCAAAAATGCCCTGGTCAGCGAGACGGTGAAAGCCAATCAGCTGTGGGGCGAAGTGCTGGACAACGCGGCGTTTGAAGCCGAGCAGATGGGTAAATCTTTCACCGTTGAGTATCCGCCGGGCCCCTGGCCGCTGTACGGTAATCCTAATGCGCTGGAAAGCGCGCTGGAAAATATCGTCCGCAACGCCCTGCGCTACTCACACACGAAGATTTCCGTCAGCTTCTCGGTGGATAAAGACGGGATTACGGTTAACGTCGACGACGACGGCCCGGGCGTCAGCCCGGAGGATCGCGAACAGATTTTCCGGCCATTCTACCGGACCGACGAGGCGCGCGACCGCGAGTCCGGCGGCACCGGCCTGGGGCTGGCGATTGTCGAAACCGCTATTCAGCAACACCGCGGTTGGGTGAAGGCCGACGACAGCCCGCTGGGTGGTTTGCGCTTAACCCTTTGGCTGCCGCTGTATAAGCGCACCTGACTCTGTCCCGGCTTGCGCTGCGCTACGCCGGGAGCATCCCCGAAAATACTCAATGTGGGGGAATTATTTCCCCCACAATCTCCGCGAACTATCCTCGATCTTACCGCTTAAACGTCGTTTCTGCAGCGTTCTGCTCCAGCTCACCGACAGGCCCGCAGCCGACAATAAACGATGATACTGATCATCATCAAACGGCATCTGCCAGGCAATCGCCCCGGCCTCATGGACACTGACATCGCTCAGCCGGGAAACCAGTTCTAGGGGCGCATCGCTGGAGACTTGCCCCCCGGCAATCACCCGATACAACCAGCCGGTCTTCCCGCTGTTTTGCACCAGCTGCGCCATATCACTGATCGCAAAATGAAAGTTGAGCTTGAAGCACGGCGATCGCGGCTGGGTGACCTGGATCAGCGCCTCGCCCCAGCGAAAGATATCGCCGATATAAACATTTTGCTCGGTGAGCCCGGTGGTGGAGAGGTTTTCGCCGAACGCCGGCGCGCAGAAGCGCTCGGCCTGCTGGGGGAATTCACGCATCCAGTCGGCATAGTGTTCGCGCGGATAGTGGCACAGCGCGCGGTCCGGCCCGCCGTGTATTTTCTTCTCCGCCTGCTCATCCCCATCGAGGCCGAGATCGCCGAGCTGCAATTCGCCATCGACCTGGATTTTGCCGATCGCGCTGGGGCGACTGCCCGCGTAGTCCCTGATTTTGCCGACAAAGACATTCACCGGATAATGCATGGCTGCTCTCCTTGCTACAGATATAAAAAAAGCGAGTCATCAGACTCGCTTCTCTCTTAGCGCAATGCAACCTTATTTTTTAGCGGCAAAACGCGCTGCAGCTTCGTCCCAGTTCACTACGTCCCAGAAGGCTTTGATGTAGTCCGGACGACGGTTCTGGAATTTCAGGTAATAAGCGTGTTCCCACACGTCCAGACCCAGGATCGGGAAGCCGGAAGCGCCGGAAATGGCTTCGCCCATCAGCGGGGAATCCTGGTTGGCGGTGGAGACAACGGCCAGTTTGTCACCTTTCAGGACCAGCCACGCCCAGCCAGAGCCGAAACGGGTCGCAGCGGCTTTTTCGAATTCCGCTTTGAAATTGTCTACAGAGCCGAAATCGCGCTCGATAGCCGCTTTCAGGTCACCCTGCAGGGTGGTGCCGGTTTTCAGGCCTTTCCAGAACAGGCTGTGGTTAGCGTGGCCGCCCGCGTTGTTACGCAGTACGGTCTTTTTGTCAGCCGGCAGCTGATCCAGCTTGGTGATCAGCTCTTCAGCGGACAGGTTAGCGAACTCCGGCAGGCTTTCCAGCGCGGCGTTGGCATTGTTCACGTAGGTCTGATGGTGTTTAGTGTGATGGATCTCCATCGTCTGCTTGTCGAAGTGCGGTTCCAGAGCATCGTAAGCGTACGGCAGGGATGGCAGGGTATAGCTCATAATCATCTCCATTATTGTCGAGCGGCTCAAGTGTTAACGCCGCGTAAGCAGTTTGTCCATTATAGTTAATTAAATGGTATTGAAAATGCTTATCAATGCCGTATTTTTCATATGGATATAACCAGAAGAAATACCCGTCATTTTGTGATGTAGAACAACTAATTAAGCCCATGGTTGCCAGGGTTCGCCATCCTGTGGCAACGGCTTGAAGGCGGCCAAAGCGGCTAATTTTTACACTCATCACATCGGAAGCCGCCGTCTCCGATAAAAAAAGATGAGGATAAAATCAATGAACCACGCGATTACGATGGGTATTTTTTGGCATTTGATAGGGGCCGCCAGTGCCGCCTGTTTCTATGCCCCGTTCAAAAAAGTAAAACACTGGTCGTGGGAAACCATGTGGTCGGTTGGAGGGATCGTCTCCTGGCTGATCCTGCCCTGGGCCATCAGCGCCACGCTGTTACCCGATTTCTGGGCCTACTACCGCTCCTTTAACGCCTCTACGCTGCTGCCGGTCTTTCTGTTCGGCGCCATGTGGGGCATTGGTAATATCAACTATGGCCTGACCATGCGCTATCTCGGCATGTCGATGGGAATAGGCATCGCCATTGGCATCACGCTGATTGTCGGCACGCTGATGACGCCGATTATTAACGGTCAGTTTTCGGTGCTGATGCACACCCAGGGCGGTCAAATGACGCTGCTCGGCGTGCTGGTGGCGGTACTTGGCGTCGGCATCGTCACCCGCGCGGGCCAGCTGAAAGAGCGCAAAATGGGCATCAAAGCCGAAGAGTTCAATCTGAAGAAAGGACTTCTGCTGGCGGTGATGTGCGGCATCTTCTCGGCAGGGATGTCGTTCGCGATGAACGCCGCCAAACCGATGCATGACGCCGCCGCAGCGCTCGGCGTCGACCCGCTGTACGCGGCGCTGCCAAGCTACGTAGTCATTATGGGCGGCGGGGCGCTGGTCAACCTCGGCTTCTGCTTTATTCGTCTGGCGAAAGTGAAGAACCTGTCAGTCAAAGCCGATTTTTCGCTGGCTAAACCGCTCATCATCAGCAACCTGTTGCTCTCCGCCCTCGGCGGCCTGATGTGGTATCTCCAGTTCTTCTTCTATGCCTGGGGCCATGCCAGCATTCCGGCGCAGTATGACTATATGAGCTGGATGCTGCACATGAGTTTCTACGTGCTGTGTGGCGGTCTGGTGGGTCTGGTGCTGAAGGAGTGGAACAACGCCGGTCGTCGTCCGGTGAGCGTCCTGAGCCTCGGCTGCGTGGTGATCATCATCGCCGCCAATATCGTCGGTCTGGGAATGGCCAGTTAACCACCGGGTCATCAGCCAGACAACGACGGTCTTCAGGCGGCGGCGCGACTGCGCTGCCGCCACTGCCCCGGCGACATGCCGATTTCCCGGCTAAAAACCACCGAAAAGTAGTTACTGTCCTCAAAGCCGCACTGCATGGCGATATCGCCGATTAAGCGCTCGGTATGCTGCAGCAGATACTGCGCATGGCAGATCCGCAGCTGGCGTAAATAGTGATTGATGGTCATCCCGGTTTGCTGGCGAAACTGCTGGCGAAGCGCCCGCTCGCTGCCGCCCTCCTGCTCGCAGAAACGCTCCAGAACAAAGGGGCGGCTGAGGCTGGCCGCCAGCGCGGCCAGCAGTTTGTCCAGCAGCGCTTCGCGCTGCGTCGCCGCGGGATCATCCGTCGCGTAGCGATGGCGCTGCAACGTCAGCGCCAGCTGGGCAAAAAGCAGTTCGGCCATCGCATTTCCCTGCGCGTCGCGCCGGGCGCACTCATGCTCAAGCTGGCTAATCACCTGGCGCGCCTGCGCCATACCTGTGCTGCCCATGCGCCAGTGGGGCTTCCACGGCGTGCCAAAGAGGCCAGGGATCGTCCCCGCCCAGTCAAAATTGAGCTGCAGCCGCTCCGGGCAATAGATGATGTTCTGCAGGACTAAATCATTAACCGAAGCATAGGAGTGTTTATCTTCGGCGCGAATATAGAACAGATCGCCGCGGGTAATGCGCCAGGGGCGATCGTTAAGGACGTGCAGCCCGTTGCCGCGCCACACCAGCACCAGCTCGCAGAACTCGTGGGTATGCTCGGCAAAAACGTTTTGCGGGTAGCGGTCAGCCACCGCCACTGCCTGCGTGGCGGAAGGGAAAAACTCCTCTTTACGTAGAATCAGACCGGCCACGGCTCACACTCCAAACGCGGATAAGGGCGCATTATTCGCGTTTTTAGCCCGCAATACGTTGACTCTTCTCGCGTTACTGAAGAATGGCGTCGCGGCCCTGGCGGATATCGCGCGGCGACCAGTCAAATTCGCGGCGAAAAAGCGTCGAAAAGTGGTTACTGTCGCCGAAGCCGCAGCGAAAAGCGATATCAGTCACGCTTTCATCGCTGTGGCGCAGCAGATGCCGGGCCTTCATCAGGCGCACCCGATTAAGATAGCGCTGCGGCGTCAGGCCGGTCTGCTGCTTCAGCTGGCGGTGCAGGGTACGCAGCGACAGCGAAAACTGCGCCGCCACCTCCTCCCAGCAGATCTCCTGGGCAAAATGATCTTCCAGCCAGGCCAGCAGCTGATTCAGCCGCGCATCGTTGTTGGTGGCCTCTTCCGCAAGGCTGCTTTTACGTAACAGCACCAGCAGCTGCATAAACAGGATCTCACGGCTGGCGACGGCATGGGTATCCGTTTCGCTCCCCATGGCCTCCATCTGCGCCACGATATGCCGAACCTGCTGCAGGACCGTCTGGTTCACCCGCCAGTGCGATGGGTAGTTCCCCTCCTGCTCCTGGGGCAGCAGTTGGCTGACCCCGGCGAGAAAACGAAACGCATCCGGCGCGCGATAGAGCACGTTGGTCAGACACAGGTTATCCGTATGCTCGTACAGATGCCGGTCGTGATCGCGAATAAAGCAGACCGAACCGCCGCCGATGGTATAGGGCTGACCATTGAAGACGTGAATACCCGTGCCCTGCTCCACGATGACAATTTCATGGAAATCATGGTGATGTTCCGGAAAGGCCGACTGAGGGAGGCGGGGTTCAATAGCCACCGTCGAGATCCCGGCCTTAAAGAAATCCGTACTGTGCAATATGGTCATGATGCCACCCTCGTAATGAGAAAAATTATCAGTCACCGGCTGATAGTAATGAAGGGTTGGCTATCCGGCCTTCAATTTTTGACCATGAAATTCGTAAATCCTGCCGCTTTTTCAAGAATCAGTCGGAAAGATACGGAACTGCGGACGCCATCACATCCCCCTCGCCACCCCCTAAAACCGCAAATTGTGATTTCCCTCACGGTCACCTTTGCTTTCTTGCCAGCGGCCAGTTTTGACTGTCCGTAGCGAGAAGGTGTCAGTAAGCGGCCTTTTTTAGACTGCGGACAATGATTTTAAGAAGGGTCTTTCCATGAGTATTCGTCATTGTGTCGCCGTCGATTTAGGCGCCTCCAGCGGGCGGGTGATGCTCGCCAGCTATCAGTCCGGGCCACGCGCCCTGACCCTGCGGGAAATCCATCGCTTCACCAACAGCCTGCAGAAGGTGGATGGCTTCGACTGCTGGGATGTGGATAGCCTGGAAGGCGAGATCCGTCGCGGGCTGGAGAAAGTGTGTGAGCAGGGCATCCTGATCGACAGTATCGGCATCGATACCTGGGGGGTGGATTATGTCCTGCTGGATAAGCAGGGCCAGCGCGTCGGACTGCCGATCTCCTATCGCGACGACCGCACCCAGGGCCTGCTACGTCACGCTGAAGAACAGCTGGGCCGGGCGGAGATCTATCGCCGCAGTGGTATTCAGTTTCTGCCGTTTAACACCCTTTACCAGCTGCGCGCCCTGGTGGAGCAGCAGCCGGAGCTGGTCAGTCAGGCCGCGCATGCCCTGCTGATCCCCGACTATTTCAGCTTCCGCCTGACCGGCAATCTGAACTGGGAATATACCAACGCCACCACCACCCAGCTGGTTAACATCAATAGCGATAGCTGGGATGAGACGCTGCTGAACTGGACCGGCGCGCCGTTGGCGTGGTTCGGAACGCCGACCCACCCCGGCAATGTGATTGGTCACTGGATCTGCCCGCAGGGCAACCGTATTCCGGTGGTCGCTGTCGCCAGCCACGACACCGCCAGCGCGGTGATCGCCTCTCCGCTGGCCGACCGTGATGCCGCCTATCTCTCCTCCGGCACCTGGTCGCTGATGGGGTTTGAGAGCCTGACCCCATACAACTGCGACGCGGCGCTGCAGGCCAATATCACCAACGAAGGCGGAGCGGAAGGCCGCTACCGGGTGCTGAAAAATATCATGGGCCTGTGGCTGCTGCAGCGGGTGCTGAAAGAGCAAAACGTCAGCGACCTGCAGGGGCTGATCGCCCGCACCGCCGCGCTACCGGCGTGCCGCTTCATGATTGACTGCAACGATGACCGCTTTATCAACCCGGCCAGTATGAGCGCCGAGATCCAGGCCGCCTGTCGCGATGCCGGGCAGCCCGTTCCTGAAAGCGATGCCGAGCTGGCGCGCTGCATTTTCGACAGCCTGGCGCTGCTCTACGCCCGGGTGCTTAACGAGCTGGCGGCGCTGCGCGGCCAGCCCTTCAGCCAGCTGCATATCGTCGGCGGCGGCTGCCAGAACGCGCTGCTTAACCAGCTGTGCGCTGACGCCTGCGGGATCGCCGTCGTGGCCGGCCCGATAGAAGCCTCCACCCTCGGCAATATCGGCATCCAGTTAATGACCCTCGACGAGCTGGCCAATGTCGATGAGTTTCGTCAAGTGGTGCGCGACAACGCGGCGCTCACCGCTTTTACCCCCAATCCTGATAGTGAAATTGCCCGTTTCGTGGCGCAGTTTCAGCCACAACAGACCAAGGAGCTTTGCGCATGACCACTCAACTTGAACAAGCCTGGGAAATTGCTAAGCAGCGCTACGCCGCCGTCGGCGTGGATGTCGAGGAGGCCCTGCGCCAGCTGGACCGTCTGCCCGTCTCCATGCACTGCTGGCAGGGTGACGACGTCGCCGGTTTCGAAAACCCGGCGGGAAGCCTGACCGGCGGCATCCAGGCGACCGGCAACTACCCAGGCAAAGCGCGCAATGCTGAAGAGCTACGCGCCGACCTTGAGCAGGCGCTGAGCCTGATCCCGGGACCAAAGCGTCTCAACCTGCACGCTATTTACCTGGAATCCGACGCGCCGGTAGCGCGCAATGAGATTAAGCCGGAGCACTTTAAAAACTGGGTTACGTGGGCGAAAGCCAACAAACTGGGGCTGGATTTCAACCCCTCCTGCTTCTCGCATCCGCTGAGCGCCGACGGCTTTACCCTGTCGCACGCCAACGATGAGATCCGCCAGTTCTGGATCGACCACTGCAAAGCCAGCCGTCGCGTATCCGCTTATTTTGGCGAACAGCTGGGTACCCCATCGGTGATGAATATCTGGGTGCCGGACGGCATGAAAGATATTACCGTTGACCGCTTCGCGCCGCGCCAGCGGTTGCTGAATGCCCTTGATGAAGTGATCAGCGAGAAGCTCGACCCGGCGCACCATATTGACGCCGTGGAGAGCAAGCTGTTCGGCATCGGCGCCGAAAGCTACACCGTCGGCTCCAACGAGTTCTATATGGGCTACGCCACCAGCCGCCAGACGGCGCTGTGTCTCGATGCCGGCCATTTCCACCCGACGGAAGTGATCTCCGACAAAATCTCTGCCGCCATGCTCTACATCCCGCGCCTGCTGCTGCACGTCAGCCGCCCGGTACGTTGGGACAGCGACCACGTGGTGCTGCTGGATGATGAAACCCAGGCCATCGCCAGTGAAATCATTCGCCATAACCTGTTTGACCGCGTGCACATCGGCCTCGACTTCTTCGATGCCTCCATCAACCGCATCGCGGCCTGGGTAATTGGTACCCGCAATATGAAAAAAGCACTGCTGCGTGCCCTGCTGGAACCGACCGCTCAGCTTCGTCAGCTGGAGAACGACGGCGATTACACCGCCCGCCTGGCGCTGCTCGAAGAGCAAAAATCGCTGCCGTGGCAGGCTATCTGGGAGATGTACTGTCAGCGTCACGACACGCCGGCGGGCAGTCAGTGGCTGGACAACGTGCGGGCTTATGAGAATGCGGTTCTGAGCCAGCGCGGGTAATGCACGGGCTTTCCCGGGTCGCGGCTGACGCCTTACCCGGGCTACGAACTGCGCGATGTTGCCAGAGCGCACCGAACAGTTCCCTCTCCCCTGTGGGGAGAGGGTTAGGGTGAGGGGCTACCCCCACCAAATCAACAGGAAAGACAAGACTATGCAGACCATTATCGACGCCTGGTTCGTCCAGGGCATGATCAAAGCCACCTCCGACGCCTGGCTGAAAGGCTGGGACGAACGCAACGGCGGCAACCTGACGCTGCGTCTGGATGAAGCGGATATCGAACCTTATGCGGCGGATTTCCACGCCAAACCGCGTTACATCGCCCTCAGCCAGCCGATGCCAATCCTGGCCAACCAGCCATTTATTGTCACCGGCTCCGGCAAATTCTTCCGTAACGTCCAGCTCGACCCGGCCGCTAACCTCGGCGTGGTAAAGGTCGACAGCGATGGCGCGGGATACCATATCCTGTGGGGCCTCACCGAGGATGCCGTACCGACCTCCGAGCTGCCGGCACACTTCCTGTCGCATAGCGAGCGCATCAAACTGACCGGCGGCAAAGACCGGGTGATCATGCACTGCCATGCCACCAACCTGATCGCCCTGACCTATGTTCTGGAGAACCACAGCGATCTGTTCACCCGCAAGCTGTGGGAAGGTAGCACCGAATGTCTGGTGGTCTTCCCGGACGGCGTCGGCATTCTGCCGTGGATGGTGCCGGGCACCGATGAAATCGGCCAGGCGACCGCCGAAACCATGCAAAAACACTCGCTGGTGCTGTGGCCATTCCACGGCGTCTTCGGCAGCGGCCCCACGCTGGATGAGACCTTCGGCCTGATCGACACCGCCGAGAAGTCCGCCGAAGTGCTGGTGAAAGTCTTGTCCATGGGCGGGATGAAGCAGACCATCACCCGCGAAGAGCTTATCGCCCTTGGCAAACGCTTCAACGTGCAGCCGCTGCAGTCCGCTTTAGATCTTTATCCATAACAACATCGCGCCCCGCTCACCGAGACGGGGCGAAACATCACCTGCAAACCCTACAAAACTAACTCATGTGGAGTAAAAGCAATGAAAACAAAGACAAGCTTGATCCTCACCGTTGCCGCCCTGGCGTTGTCCGGTTCCGCCTTAGCAGAAGTTAAGATCGCCCTTGTGGCGAAATCGCTGGGAAATGGCTTCTTCGAAGCCGCCAACGTTGGCGCCCAACAGGCAGCCAAAGAGTTAGGTGATGTCAAAGTGATCTACACCGGCCCGACCACTACCACCGCCGAAGCGCAGATCGATGTGCTGAACGGGTTGATCGCCCAGGGCGTGGATGCGATCGCCATTTCCGCCAACGATCCGGACGCCGTGGTACCGGTGCTGAAAAAAGCGATGCAGCGCGGCATCAAGGTGGTCTCGTGGGACTCCGGCGTGGCGCCGGCAGGCCGCCAGATCCATCTTAACCCCTCGAATAACGCCTTAATTGGCGAAACCAACGTCAAGCTCGCCGCCGATGCGCTGAAGGCGCTGAACGTTGAGAAAGGCGAGGTGGCCGTGTTAAGCGCCACCCCAACCTCCACTAACCAGAACATCTGGATTGAGGAGATGAAAAAGGTGCTGCCGCAGTATCCGTCCGTACAGCTGGTCACCGTCGCCTACGGGGACGATCTGTCGGATAAAAGCTACCGCGAAGCGGTGGGCCTGCTGAAATCATATCCGGACCTGAAAGTCATTGTTTCGCCGTCGTCGGTGGGCATTGTTGCCGCCGCGCAGGCGGTGAAGGATCAGGGCAAAATCGGCAAAGTCTATGTCACCGGGCTGGGGCTGCCGTCGGAAATGGCCGGCGCGATCAAGTCCGGCGCCAGCAAAAGCTTCGCCATCTGGAACCCGATTGACCTGGGCTACGCCGCCACCTATCTGGCCGACGATTTAGTCAAAGGCACGGCGACCAAAACCGAAGCCAGTATGGGCAAGCTGGGCAAAGTGAAGCTGGATGCTGAGGGGAATGGCGCGATGGCCGAGCCGTTCGTCTACGATGCGAGCAACATCGATAAGTTCTCGAAAATTTTCTAACCCTTGTTCCCTCACCCCGGCCCTCTCCCGGAGGGAGAGGGGGAAAGGCTGGTCCTCTGCACGATGTGGCCAGCGGACGCCGGACCGTTCCCACGCCCCTTTGGGGAGAGGGTTAGGGTGAGGGGTGATTTTTGTGGAGAACTATCATGTCAGCATCAACGCCACTGCTGTCGCTGAAGGGGATCACCAAGATTTTTCCCGGTGTGCGCGCCCTTGAGAACGTGCAGCTTGATCTCTGGCCCGGCAAAGTGACCGCCTTAATCGGCGAAAACGGCGCGGGGAAATCCACGCTGGTCAAAGTGATGACCGGTATTTATCAGCCCGAAGAGGGCGAGATCCTCTATAAAGCGATCCCTATTCATCTGCCAACGCCGGAATCGGCGCATAAGGTAGGGATCACCGCCATTCACCAGGAAACCGTGCTGTTTGACGAACTCTCGGTCAGTGAAAATATTTTCGTCGGCCAGTATCTGTATAAGGGACTGTTAAAAACGCTCGACTGGCCGGCGATGCACCGCAGAGCCAGCGAGATCCTCACCCGGCTGGAAGTCCAGATCGACCCGCGGGCCACGCTGAAAACCCTCAGCATCGCCCAGCGGCACATGGTGGCGATTGCCCGGGCGCTGGCTTTCGACGCCCAGGTGGTGATCCTCGATGAGCCGACCGCCGCCCTCTCCCAGCATGAAATCCTGGAGTTTTATCACATCGTTGAGCGTCTGAAGCAGGACGGCAAAGCGATCCTGTTTATCTCGCATAAGTTCGATGAAATTTTCGAGCTGGCCGATTATTACACCATCCTGCGCGATGGGGTGTACGTCAGCTCCGGGGCGATAAGCGACATCACCGAAGAGCGAATGGTGTCGATGATGGTGGGCCGGGCGATCACCCAAACCTACCCGAAAATCGACTGCACGCCCGGAGAAACGGTGCTGGAGGTGACTGATCTCTGTCATCCTACCGAGTTTGCCCATATCAGCTTCCGCCTGCGCAAGGGCGAAATTCTCGGCTTTTACGGCCTGGTGGGCGCCGGACGCACCGAGCTGATGCAGGCGCTCTCCGGTGTCTCGCGTCCCTCCTCCGGCGAGATCCGCCTGAACGGCAGCCCCATGCGCTTTCGCCAGCCCGCCGACGCCATCCGCGCGGGCATCGTCTGCGTGCCGGAAGAGCGGCAGAAACAGGGAGCGATCATCGCTCTGCCCATCGCCCAGAACATCAGTTTACCGCAGCTCAGCAAGCTCAATCCTAACGGCGTCCTGAACGACGCCCGGGAATGGCGGCTGGCGGACGAGTACGCCTCGCGCCTGCAGGTTAAAGCCTTCAGCTGGCGGCAGCCGGTGGAGACCCTCTCTGGCGGCAATCAGCAGAAAGTGGTGATCGGCAAATGGCTGGCGACCCACCCCGAGGTGATTATCCTCGACGAGCCGACCAAAGGCATCGATATCGGCTCAAAAGCCGCCGTGCATCAGTTTATGTCCGAGCTGGTCAGCCAGGGACTGGCGGTGATTATGGTGTCGTCAGAGCTGCCGGAAGTGATGGGCATGGCCGACCGGATTATCGTGATGCACGAAGGGCTGATGGTCGCCGAATACCAGGCCGGGGAAGCGACAGCGGAAACCATCGTTAGCGCGGCCAGCGGCATCGGCCAGGAGGCGGCATGATGGGACACGCATGGCTTAAACATCGCGAAGCGCTGCTGGCTTTGGTCATCATTTTGATGATCGGCGCCATCGGCAGCCGGGCGCCGTCGTTCGTTTCACCGGGCAATCTGGTGGAGATGTTTAACGATACCGCCATCCTTATCATCCTCGCCCTCGGGCAGATGATTGTGTTGCTCACCAAAGGCATCGATCTGTCGATGGCCGCCAACCTGGCGCTGACCGGGATGATCGTCGCCCTGCTTAACGCCCACTATCCGGGTATTCCGGTGGTGGCGCTGCTGGCACTGGCAACCCTGCTGGGCCTGCTGATGGGGATGATTAACGGCCTGCTGGTCTGGCGCCTCGGCATTCCCGCCATCGTGGTGACCCTGGGCACCATGAGCATTTATCGCGGCATTATCTTCCTGCTGACTGACGGCGGCTGGGTTAACTCACATCAGATGAGCGCTGATTTTCTCAGTCTGCCGCGCAGCGCGCTCCTGGGGCTGCCGCTGCTGAGCTGGTGCGCCATCGCCGCGCTGCTGCTGGTGGGTTATTTCCTGCGCTACAGCCGCACCGGCCGGGCCTTGTACACCGCAGGCGGCAACGCGACGGCGGCGTACTACACCGGCATTAACGCCGGAAAAATGCAGTTCGTCAGCTTCTGTCTCTCCGGCGCGCTGGCCGGCTTCTGCGGCTATCTGTGGATCTCGCGTTTCGCTGTCGCCTATGTCGACGTGGCGAACGGCTTTGAACTGCAGGTGGTCGCGGCCTGCGTGATCGGCGGTATCAGCACCATGGGCGGAAGCGGACGGGTGCTGGGCTGCCTGTGCGGCGCGCTGTTCCTCGGGGTCATCAATAACGCCCTGCCGGTGATCGGCATCTCGCCCTTCTGGCAAATGGCGATCTCCGGGGCGGTGATCGTCATGGCGGTGCTGCTCAACGAGCGCGGCAATCGCGGTCACGGGCGGTTAATCCTGCGCAACGCGGCGTTAGCCCGACAGAAACAGGCGGTGAAATCATGAGCAAGATGATGGTATCTGAAGAGATGAAAAACGCCCCGGCCGCGCCGTCGCGGCTGCGCCGCCTGCTGTGCTGGGAAGGGTTTTTACTGGCGGTCACCCTGGCGGTATTTATCGGCAACGCGGTGGCTTCCCCGTACTTCCTCAATATCTGGAACCTCTCGGACGCGACCTTTACCTTTACCGAGAAGGCGATCGTCGTCCTGCCGATGGCGATGCTGATTATCGCCCGGGAAATCGATCTGTCGGTGGCCTCGACGATGGCGCTCAGCTCAACGGTGATGGGCCTCTGCGCGGCAGCGGGGGTGGACACGCCGCTGCTGGTGGTCATCGGCCTGGGCGTAGGTCTGCTGTGCGGCCTGTTCAACGGCTTGCTGGTGACTCGCTTTAACCTGTCGTCCATTGTGATCACCATCGGCACCATGAGCCTGTATCGCGGCATCACCTATATCCTGCTGGGCGATCAGGCGCTCAATCACTATCCGGAGAGCTTTGCCTGGTTCGGCCAGGGCTACGTGTGGGGGGCGCTCTCTTTTGAGTTTGCGCTGTTTATCCTCCTCGCGGCCGCCTTCACCTTCCTGCTGCATAAAACCAACTTTGGTCGCCGGACCTACGCCATCGGCAATAACCCGACCGGCGCCTGGTTCTCCGGGATCAACGTTAAGCGTCATAACCTGGTGCTGTTCGCGCTGGTCGGGCTGATGGCCGGGCTGGCGGCGGTCCTGCTGACCTCACGGCTCGGCAGTACCCGCCCCACCCTGGCGATGGGCTGGGAGCTGGCGGTTGTCACCATGGCGGTGCTCGGCGGCGTCAATATTCTCGGCGGCTCCGGCAGCATGCCCGGGGTGATCATTGCCGCCTTTCTGATGGGGCTGGTGACCTTCGGCCTGAGCCTGCTGAACGTCCCCGGTATCGTGATGTCGGTGATTATCGGCGCCATGCTGATCGTGGTGATCTCCCTGCCGATTATGACCCGGCGGATGATGCAGCGAAGACGATGTTAATTTCCCCCTCACCCTGGCCCTCTCCCCAAGGGAGAGGGGACTGCCCGGCGCACGCAGGCAGCCTGTAGTCCGGGATCGGTTTTCCCCCTCTCCCTGCGGGAGAGGGCTGGGGTGAGGGGAAACGGATTTTCCAAAATCAACATTAAGGAGAATTATCATGAGTTTTATGTTGGCACTACCTAAAATCAGCCTCCACGGCGCAGGCGCTATCGGTGATATGGTTAAACTGGTGGCCGGTAAGCAGTGGGGCAAGGCGCTGATCGTCACCGACGGTCAACTGGTGAAGCTGGGCCTGCTGGACAGTCTGTTTTCCGCGCTGGATGAACAGCAGATGGCTTATCAGCTATTTGACGACGTGTTCCCCAACCCCACCGAAGCGCTGGTGCAGCAAGGCTACGCGGCTTACCAGGCGGCCCGCTGCGATTACCTGATCGCCTTCGGCGGCGGCAGCCCGATTGATACCGCCAAGGCGATAAAAATCCTCACCGCCAACCCTGGTCCCTCCACAGCCTACTCCGGCGTCGGCAAAGTGAAAAACGCTGGCGTGCCGCTGGTGGCCATCAACACCACCGCCGGCACGGCGGCGGAGATGACCAGCAACGCAGTGATTATCGATAGCGAGCGGCAGGTGAAAGAGGTGATTATCGACCCCAACCTGATCCCGGATATCGCCGTCGACGACGCCAGCGTGATGCTCGACATCCCGCCAGCCGTTACCGCCGCCACCGGCATGGACGCCCTGACCCACGCCATCGAGGCCTTTGTTTCCGTTGGCGCCCATCCGCTGACCGACGTCAACGCCCTCGAGGCCATTCGCCTGATCAACCTGTGGCTGCCGAAAGCGGTAGACGATGGACATGATCTGCAGGCCCGCGAGCAGATGGCCTTTGGCCAGTATCTGGCGGGCATGGCGTTCAACAGCGCCGGTCTCGGGCTGGTACACGCCCTGGCCCATCAGCCTGGCGCTACCCATAACCTGCCACACGGAGTGTGCAACGCCATCCTGCTGCCGATTATCGAAAACTTTAACCGTCCGAACGCGGTGGCGCGCTTCGCCCGCGTAGCGCAGGCGATGGGCGTCGATACCCGCGGCATGAGCGATGAGGCTGCCAGCATGGAGGCCATCAATGCCATCCGCACGCTGAGCAAACACGTAGGGATCCCCCAGGGTTTCAGCCAGCTTGGCGTCAGCAAAGCCGATATCGAAGGCTGGCTGGATAAAGCGCTGGCCGACCCTTGCGCGCCGTGTAACCCGCGCCCCGCCAGCCGCGATGAGGTTCGCGAGCTCTATCTGGAGGCCTTATGATCCGTAAAGCTTTCGTCATGCAGGTGAACCCCGACGCGCACGAGGAGTACCAGCGCCGCCATAATCCCATCTGGCCGGAGCTGGAGGCAGTGCTGAAGGACCACGGCGCGCACCATTACGCCATTTATCTCGATAAAGAACGCCATCTGTTGTTCGCGACGGTGGAGATTGAGTCGGAAGCCCGCTGGGAGGCGGTCGCCAGCACGGAAGTGTGCCAGCGCTGGTGGAAATACATGCGCGAGGTGATGCCCAGCAACCCGGATAACAGCCCGCTGAGCGCGGAGCTCAAAGAAGTGTTTTATCTGGCGTGAAAATAACCGGCCTCCCTCCAGACGGGAGGCCGGTCGATTAAACGGTCATCGCATTATCCCGAAGCGGCTCGGTTTTCGCCTTACCCGCTAACGTAAACGCTGAGATTAAGGTAACCGTCAGGGCAATACCGCCGAGGATCATATAGGTATCCTGAAAGCCGATCCGATCGTACATATTGCCGGCGAAGGCGGAGAGGAAGATCGCCGCCACCTGCTTGGCGAACTGGAAGCCCACCAGGTAAATGGTCGCCGACAGCCGGACATCAAACACACCGGTAATGTATTTAAAGGCGCCCACCAGCAGGAACGGCACCTCCAGCGCATGGAGCATTTTCAACGCTATGACTTCCGCGGCCGTAGTGGCGAAGGAAGAGCCAATCATTCTTGCCGCCATCACCATCCCGGCGATCAGCAGGGTATTCTTCGCCCCGATGCGGTTAATAATCCACGGCGAGCTGAACATAATGATGGCGTTACATATTTCTCCCGCGGTGGTGGCGAAACCAAAGGCGCGGGTGCCCGCTTCCGGGGTCGCGAAGAACGATTTAAAAAAGGTGGCGAACTGCTGATCAAAAACGTCATACACGCAGGCCACGCCGATGACATACAGAATAAACATCCACATCTTACGCTGGCGGAACATGCGCACCGCCGTTTTTAAATCGATCGCCGGGCGATTGGCGCCGAGCGAATCCATCACCTGCGCGGACTGACTGGCCTGCGGTTTGGCGATGGCCACCAGCACCACCAACAGCAGCGCGGCGGCCGACCCCATCCAGAACACCCATTCGGGATTAATGCTGAACAGCATTCCGGCGGTGGTCGCGCACAGCGCCCATCCCAGACAGCCAAAGGTGCGCGCCTTGCCGTATTCAAACCCGCTGTTGCGGCTTACCCGTTCGATATAGGCCTCCATCGCGCCGGCGCCTGCGGAGAATACAAAGCCGATATAGGCGCCGCCGCTCAGCGCCCCGAGCCAGATGTTGGTTTTCAGCAGCGGAGCGAAAACATAGAGGAAGAAGGGAGCAATCAGCACCAGCAGAACAGTCACGATCCACATCAGGTGTTTTTTCAGCCCCAGCTTGTCAGAGATCACCCCGAGGACCGGCTGGAAACAGATGGCGAACAGCGACAGGCTGGAGAAAACGAGGCCGGTTTCGGTTTTATTCAGGCCGATGACGTCCGACAGCCAGATCGGCAGAAACGGAAAGCAGGTGGCCATGATGAAGAAGTAGAGAAAGAAGAACAGCCCGAAAATCCAGAAGTTGGGGTTGTTTTTGTGGGTACAGACGGTCGGGTTCATTATATTTTCCTCAAGAAGGGCCGCGACGCGGCCCGATACCATCACACGCGTTGCAGGCCAATCAGAATGGCGCTTTCCGGGTCGAGGATGGGCAGCGCCAGCCCCGCCTGCTGTAGCCACTCACCGCTCACCGTCTGCGGCGTCGTCATCCATGCCGGCAGCTTCCGCATGGTGTGGCCACCCTCGCCGGTTATCTGAATGTTCGGATGATCGAGGAGCGTCACCTGATAGCGGGCGCTCGCCTCCAGCCCCGCCAGGCGCAGCGGCGCCATCAGGGTGTAGTCCGGCATCGCCAGCTGGCTGACGAGGAAAATCGCCTGCGCTTTATCCGGGCTGACGACGCCATGGGCAAGGGTGGTAGCGTCCGGCATATCCATCCGCCACTGCACGCCGTGATGGATCACGTCGCGCCACTGTTTATGTAAGGCCGCATATTTCCGGTATCCGGCGCGCTCTTCTTCATCAGCGCTCACCGGATCCAGCTCAAGTCCCATATGACCAAACAGCGCCGTCAGGCCGCGGAAGGCGATACTGTGCTGGCGGAAGGTGGCATGACAGTGGCGATTGCCAATATGCGCGCCCATCACCTCCGGCGGGAAGAAGTAGCTCATGCCGCGCTGGATGGTGTTGCGCTCAAGGGCGTCATTATTGTCAGACGCCCAGAAGCGATGGCTGCGCTTGAGGACTTCATAATCGATCCGCCCGCCCCCGGAGGAGCAGGATTCAAATTCAATGTGCGGGAAACGGGCCACCAGCGTATCCAGCAGGCGGTAGAACTGGCGCGTTTGCGCGTCCGCGGCGGCGCGTCCCTGATGCCCAGGCTGCACCAGCTCGCGGTTCATATCCCACTTCACGTAGTCCACCGCGTGCTCGCCCAGCAGCCAGCTCATCCGCTCCAGCAGATAATCAAACGCTTCCGGAATGTTGAGATTCAGGACAAACTGATGGCGGCCGGTCAGCGGGGTATAGCCCGGCAGCGCCAGCACCCAGTCCGGGTGCGCCCGGTACAGATCGGAGTCCGGGTTAATCATTTCCGGCTCCACCCAAATACCGAATTCCATCCCCAGCGATTTCACGTGATCAATAACCGGCGTCAGGCCGTAGGGGTATTTTTTCTCATCAAGATACCAGTCCCCAAGCGCCGCCCAGTCGTCGTTGCGCCCTTTAAACCAGCCGTCATCGATAATAAAGCGCTCGACGCCCAGCGCCGCCGCCTCGTCAGCCATACGCATGATGTAGTCCGGGTCGTGGTCGAAATAGATCCCCTCCCAGGTGTTGAGATGCACCGGACGCGGCTTGTTGCCCGGGAAGCGAATAATCCGTTCGCGCAGATAACGATGGAACTGCTGGCTCATGCCGTTCAGCCCGTTCGCCGAGTAGCTGGCATACAGGTACGGCGTCCACAAGGTTTCCCCTTCCGCCAGCGCCATTTCGCCCGGCAGATAGAGCGCCTCGGCCTGCAGATAGCGACGGCCATCGGTTTTCACCTCCGTCCGCAGGCGATGGTTACCGCTCCAGGCCAGATGTACGCCCCAGACTTCACCCTGCATCTCGCTAAAGGCGCGGCTGCCGGTGATCAGGGCCGGGAAATGTTCGTGAGAGGTGCGCCCGCGGCGGTTCTCCAGCACAAAGCTGTCGTGCTCCAGCGTCAGGCGGTGAGGCTGAAACTCGCGGATCCAGCGGCCATGGAAAGCCATCACCTCGCGAGCGCGTTCGGCGACCGGCAATGTGACCGCCAGGCGATCCACCTGCCATGGGCTGGCGCGCAGATTGGTCACGCCATGGCGCACGATCAGCACGCCGCTGGCATCCAGCGCGATCTCGCTGTGCAGACGCAGGCCGGCCTGTGGATCTTCGCTGACCAGGGTCAGCGTCTGGCCCTCGTGCCGCACTTCGCTGGTGGTGAACAGCGGAGAGGCATCCAGACCCTGACGATGGCCTTCAATGCCCGGCGCGCCAAACAGGCCATGGCCCAGCTCCGCCATTAAGGTCACTGGCGAATCGACATCCAGTCTGCCGTTGGCGACCGGGCGCGTCAGGCTGTCGGCATCCTGCGGTGAAAAGTGGCTTAAATGTGGCCCCCAGTAGACAATTTCGGCGAAAGGGCGAGTTTTAATGACAACATCGGCACCGGCACTTTGCAGGTGAATCAGCGAATCAGACATCAGACATCTCCATAACAAGGAATGTCTTACTGTTGATCCGAAACGTTTCGGATGCCAACCAAAACGTTTCGGATCCGTGATCGGCTTCAGAATTACGGGTTAAAAAGGGGTCAGGTCAGGCAGTTTCGCCGGGGATGAATTCGGGCTGCCAGAGCACCTGCAGCGAGGCCAGATCCTCGCCAGCAATTAAGCGGCGGACCATATCGGCAATCTGCCGTCCCACACCCTGCCGCGTGGACTGGATCACCGCGGCAACGTCGGTCTCAATGATGCTGTCCTGCGGCAAGCCGTCATACACTACTAAGGCGACGCGGTTGTCACCGGTCAAACGCCCCAGATGGGCGAGCGCCATCGCGGCGCCATCGCCATGGGTGTTGCAGTCGGTGATAATCGCGGTAGGCGGCTCCGGCAGGCGCAGCAACTCCAGCGTGGCCTGATAGCCGCCGCGGCGCGTCGCCGGCACGCTACGCAGCCATGCATCGGATAACCCCGCCTCGCGCAGAGCATCGAGATAGCCGTTACGCCGTTGCAAAATAAACGCCTGATTGTTGTTCTCACCCAGCAGAGCGATACGCTGGTGGCCCTGTTGAATCAGATGGCGGGTGGCGCGGCAGGTGCCGGCATAGTTATCGAAATCAAACCAGGCGTAGGGCTGTGCCAGGCGGCTACGGCCAAGCGCCAGAAACGGAAAGCCTGAGGCCTGCAGCTGCGCCAGCCGCGGATCGTCATCCAGGGTATGGGCCACGATTAAAGCGTCGACGCGACGGCCCTGCACCATGCGCATATATCCATGTTTATCCGCCTGTTCATCATCGGCGATCAGCAACAAATCAATGTCATGGCGCGCCAGCTCATGGCTGATCTCCCCAACCATCTCAAGAAAAACGTTATTGTTGAGCGGCGCGGGGCGGACAGGAAAGACGAGACCAACGGCATCAATGGTGCCCATTTTCAGACGGCGGGCGAAAGTGTTGGGGCGATAGCCCCGGCGCTGCGCTTCAGCCTCAACCCGGGCGCGGGTCTCCTGTGACACATCGTCATAGCCGTTCAACGCCCGGCTGACGGTCGTGACGGAGATCCCAAGTTGTTTGGCAATGGCTTTCAGCGACATAAAAATCCCTGTTTTCGCATAGGAAAGCTAGTTTCCCGCAATATGGCTATGACGTCCAGCGAGCGCGCGTCCCCCGCCGACGCGATGTCAGTTTTGCTCAGCGATCAGCAGAGCCTGCGTATCCGGCTCCAGCGCCTGAAAAACATGCTCCTGATCCGCCGGGTAGCAGATATAGTCGCCCTCGCCGAGCTCTTCCGGCGCCGACGTCAGCCCTACCCGCGCCCGCCCCTGGGTGACGATAATATGTTCCACCGAGCCTGGCGGATGCGGATGCGAAATACGATCGGCGCCGGGCTGGGTTAACAGTAAATAGATGTCCCGACGCGCGCCTGGCGGACAAGCGGCCAGCAAAATGGCCTGATAGTTCGCCTGCTCCGCCACCACCTTTGTCCCCTCTCCGCGGCGGATCACCTGCGTTTTGTTCACCTGCGGCTCAAGCAGGCGGGCAAACGGGATATCCAGCGCCACGCAGAGCGACCACAGCGTTTCCAGACTCGGATTGCCGTTGCCGGACTCCAGTTGCGATAGCGTGGATTTTGCGATACCCGCCCGACGCGCGACTTCCGCCAGCGAGAGACCGGTCCGCGCCCGCTCCCGCACCAGGCTTTTGGCAATAACGCTGATTGGCTGTGTCATACCCGCCCCTTTGTTTTTTATATCGAACGATTCGTTCGTCTTGAAAAACGTTCATTATGTGTTCATTATAATGGGAAATCGTTCGATATGGCTAAGTGATATGAAACAAACTCTCTCCAGTCTCAGCGGAGACACGATAAAAGCGATCGTTTTGGTCTGCCTTGCCGTCGGGGTGGTGGGCATGTCCTATGGGTCGCTGGCGGTGGCTTACGGCTTCCCTTTATGGGTGCCGCTCTTGCTTTCGGTGTCCGTGCTGGCAGGCGCTTCTGAATTCATGTTTATCGGCATTATCGCCAGCGGCGGTAGCCCACTGGCCGCCGCTGCCGCTGGCCTGTTAGTCAACGCGCGCCATATCCCGTTCGGAGTGACCGTGCGCGAACTGGTTGGTCGGCGCGCCTTAAGCTTTATCGGGTGCCACATTATGAACGACGAGAGCGTGGTCTTTGGCTTGTCGCAGCCCACCCCCGCGCAGCGCAAAGCGGCCTACTGGCTGTGCGGCGCCGGCGTCGCGCTGATCTGGCCCCTCGGCACGCTAACCGGCGCGGCCGTCGGCAAACTGCTGCCAGCGCCGGAAACCATCGGGCTTGATGCGGTCTTCCCGGCGATCCTGCTGGCGCTGGTGATCCCGGCCTTTAAAAACCGCACTACGCTGATCCGCGCCGCCAGCGGCGCCGCACTGGCGCTTGCCGCCGTACCGTTTGTGCCCACCGGGCTGCCGGTGCTGCTTTCGCTGTTTGGTTTACTGTCGAGGAAAAAATAATGGGCAATATGACGCTGTTTATCGCCGGTATCGCCATCCTGTCGCTGGGAACCTATCTGATGCGCCTCGGCGGCGCGAAGCTCGGCAATCGGCTGGCATTTTCCGAGCGCTCGCAGGCGCTGCTTTCCGATGCGGCGACGGTGCTGCTTTTTTCCGTCGCCCTGGCCACCACCTTCTATGAAGGGGCGCATTTCGCCGGCATGGCGCGCGTTCTGGGTGTGGCTGTCGCCGTGTTCCTCGCCTGGCGCAAGGTCCCGCTGATCGGCGTGATTATCGCCGCCGCCGTGGTGACCGCGCTGCTGCGCCTGGCGGGTATGCCTTAGGGCGGGTAAGCGTAATCCGCCAAACCGGCGTGCTTTCCAGCGATCGTGCCTTCAAGCCAGTGAATAATCGGTTTTATCTCCAGCGGATACCGCTGGTCTATCGTCAATACGGGCCCTAAAGACATGGGCTGCGCCCGCCCGGCCAGCTGGGCCAGCTCCGGCAGATACTCCTCGCCGGGGTGGCCCGGCGGCCGCGTCGCCAGCCGCGAGGCATAGCGTGCGACGGCCAGCTCCGGGGTAATATGGTTCCAGATCTCAATTACCTGCTCCACGCCCGCCTGCTGTAGCAGTCTCTGCAAGGTCTCCCGCGGCTGAAAACCGAACCAGGCGTCGATCAACCAAACCATGCTGGCAGGCGACGCGCCGACAATCGACCAAATCACCTCATACGCCGCACAGCCCAGCTGGCGATTCATCGGCCGGTCGACAGGGGCCAGGCGCGCCATAAACGGCTCTTTGATGCCGTCGATCGTCAACACTGGCAGACTAAAGGTCTCCGCCAGCAAACGGGTGATGGTACTCTTCCCCGACGCCGGAATGCCGTTGATTAATATGGCCGTTTTGCAGCCTGGGGTCAGATGTCTGTTCATAGTAATGCGACGACCTCCTCCCGGCTGCGGGCCGTCCGCAGTTTGGCCATGGTGTCATTGTTATCCAGCAGCGCGACGATGGAACGGATGCCCTCCTCGATATGCGCATTGCTGTCCCGGGCACCAAACATAATAACAATGTCCGCCTTTTCACTGTCCGCAAACGGGATGGGCTTTTTCAGCACCACCAGGCTAAAGCAGTTGCGTCTGACGCCGCACTCGGGGCGGGCATGGGGGATGGCAATCCCTTCATCAAAAACGTAATAAGCGCCATGATTCAAGGTATTATCGATCACCGCCTGGCTATATTCCGCCGAAATAAAGCCTTTCGCCTCCAGCGGGCGGGCAGCCAACTTTATTACCCGCTGCCAGTCGGATTCCACAACGCCAACCTGAATGGCATCGGCCTCAATAAGCAGTTCTTTTATGGTCATTCTCTGTTCCTAGATATTGCGACGAATAATATTGCGTAAATTATCAATCTGCAGAAACAGCGCATCGATATCCTGCCGGTGGCTCTTACTCTTGGCATATACCGATAATGCCCGGTTGTAAGTCAACATCAATGTTTTTTGCACGTCGCTATTATCGGGCTGGCGCTGTAATTCGCCTTCCAGTCTGGCGATCTCTTCCGCCAGCTGACGGGACTGTTGATCATAATCCTGCAGCGGGTTTTGCTCTTTTTTCCACAGCGTTTTCAATGATTCAAACATAGCAAGCTCCCTCCCTGGCGGAAGACAGGGCAACAAAAGATATGTGTCGGTAAAAACGCTATTTAAATAGCGCCATTTTTTCCATTAATACGGCAGTCACTGCCTGGTTGGCGGGAATTAAAAATTTCCGTACGCTGTCATTTACTTTTCCTTTCTCGAACGTTGATTTACAGCGGTCGACCCACTGCACGTTCATTTCCGTTCCGACGTTCACTTTATTAATCCCTTCAGTGACGGCCAGCCGCATATCGTCGTCACTAACGCCTGTGCCGCCATGCAGCACCAGCGGCACGCCAGTCGCTTCGCTTATCGCCTTCAGCCGCGCATGCTGTATCTGCGCTTTACCGGTGTACAGGCCATGCACAGTGCCCACCGAGACGGCCAGCATATCGACCTGCGTCTCCTCCACAAAACGTTTCGCGTCGTCGACGGTAGTAAAACAGATATCTTCGGCAGCCACCGCTTTTCCATCCTCTGACCCGCCGATCGCCCCCAGCTCACCTTCTACCGTAATATTCCGCGGCCGGGCCATTTCCACCACAATCCGCGTGTTACCGATATTTTCCTCGAGGCTTAAGTGAGACCCGTCGTACATCACCGAAGAAAAGCCCGCATTCATTGCCGTCTCGATGGCTTTAATATCGGAGCAGTGATCGAGGTGCAGGCAGGTCGGGATATTTTCACTGTCTGCTAATGAACGCACGGCATCGACCAGTAACCGATACCCCAGATACTCTGCGGTACCGGTTGATATTTGGATCATTAATGGGCTGTGGCTGTTTTGCGCGGCTTTGAAAAAAGCCGGTAACATCTCAATACAGTGCAAGTTAAACGAGCCAATCGCTTTAAAATTTCTTTCCTGAGCGATGTTTAAAATCTCATTAAAATTATACAGACTCATGAACATTTTCCCCTTTCGGCTTAGCGGATTTACCGTTTACAAACCATGCCAGTGCGGCGACAAACACAATAAACAAGGCGACAAAGAGCCAGTTATTCTGGAAGGCGTGGCCTAATACCAGACCGGAGCTGATGACGTCAGAATCGCTGAAGGTGACGCCCGTAAAGCCGTAGCTCTCCAGCATGGGCACCAGAATAGCCGGCAGAAAAGTGATAAACAGACCGTGGATAACCCCGCCGATCATCGCCCCGCGACGTCCGCCCAGCGCATTACCAAATACCCCTGCCGTACCGCCGGCGAAAAAGTTGGTTAACAGCCCGGGGAGGATCATCGCCAGACCGAACATCGGGAAAACCAGCATGCCGATAATCGAGCCGACAGTCGTCGCCAGAAATCCGACAATCACCGCATTTGGCGCATAGGGAAACAGCACCGGGCAATCGAGAGCAGGCTTTGCATCCGGGACAATACGCATCGCGATACCGCGAAAAGCCGGCACCAGCTCATTGAGTAATAAACGCACACCGCTATAGAGGACAAAGACCCCGGCGACAAACTGAATGGACTGCATGAAGGCATACATCAGGTAATTAATGCCGCCGGAGAATTGCGCGATGTACTGCGGCCCCGCCGCAATAGCCGGGATGAGATACATCGGCACCATCACCACCGCCATGGCCAGATAGGTATCCTGCAGAAACTTAAAGTTATCAGGCAGTTCGAGATCTTCCGTGGAGCGAGAGCCTTTTCCGACAACTTTAGCGACCGCAGCCTGCACCAGATAGCCGATGGTACAGAAGTGCCCCAGGGCCACATCGTCAGACCCGGTAATGCGCCTGACCACCGGCTGAGCCAGGGCCGGCATTAAGACCGCCATCACACCGCCGAAGATACCCCCGGTTAAAATCAGCGGTACGCCAGTGAGCCCGGACTTATAGCCAATCACAGCCCCAATTGTCGCCATCCACAGCAGCGCCTGGCCGGTCAGGAAAATATATTTTAGCGGCGTCAGACGGGCGATAATAATGTTGACAGCAAAGATCACCAGCAGCGTCAGCGCCACTTCCGAACCTAATTCCCGATTCGCTAACCCGGCGATGGCGGCCACATCGGTAATATAGCCTTTCATGCCAAACCCCTGGGTGAAGATATCATTCAGGAAGGTCAGGGTGGCGACAATGATGTTTATCCCGGCCATCATAATTAAGAAACCGAGCAGCGTTTTAAATGTCCCTTCCGCGGTTTTGCCTGGCGATTTCTTTTGCAGGATCAGGCCAAGCATGGCAATAAAAGCAATAAGGATGGATGCCTGGCCGAGTAAATCCTTAACGATAAACGCAACGAAGCTATTCATAATCAGCCACCTTCAGATGACGTTCTTTTAAGAATGCGACGATCTTGGTTTCAATCTCCTCTTTATCAGTAAGTTTATTCAATACCACGACACGTTTAATTTCTTCTTCACTGGCATCGGCGGTTAAGATGTCGGCAAAGGTTTTTTGCGTCAGAATCATATCCGATTTAAAGGCCCCAGCTTCGGAAACGGTGGTGTGTTCAATATGAGCGGGAATTTCCAGCTTCTTTAAAACTGCCTTCGCCGTCATTTCAATGGCAAAGCTTGAACCGAGGCCGCAGCCACATACGCATAAAATTTTCAGCATGGAGGGTCTCCTCAAATAATATTGAGTTGCTTGGCAAGTTTATAATGATGTCCTTCAGTATCGACCAGACGTTTTTTCATACTGACTAGATCAATCGGAATTGGTTTGTTACTGGAATTAATTATTATGGCTTTATTTTTCATACCTGACTGAATACAGCGAACCACTTCACTGGCCATAATGGTACCCTGATAAATCTCTTCACAGGTTGGATCACCGCTGCGTAAACCATAGCCGACGATCGTTTTACGGATACGGACACCTATTTGTGGTTCCAGCTGTTTAATCATGGTATCAATCGCCCCCTGAAAGCCGGGAGAGTACTCTTTGGTATAGCCTTCTGAGCAGAGGATCACGACGCTATTTTGCGTGCTCAGCTTCCGGGTAATCCGTTCCGCAAGCATGGTCAGCGGCATCTGTGCCTCCGGGATCAGGGCAATATCAGCATTACATTTAATGGCAGACTGTAACGTTAGTTCTCCACAATAGCCTCCTAATATCTCAATCATAAAAACCCGACCCGGCAGCGCTCTTCCGGTATTTCTTAAACGGGAGACTTCTTTAATAATTTGCTCACAGGCCGTGGAAAAACCAATCGTATAATCACTGCCATACACATCATTATCGATAGTCATCCCGACACCAAAGCAATTAATCTCAAATTCACTAAGGGTATTCAGAAACTGCAGGCTGCCATCCCCCCCGGCCATAATGAGCACATCAATACGCAGAGATTTAAGTTTTTTAGCAATGCTTTCATATTCACTGCGCTGCAGTTTGCGACTGGTTCGCCCCGAGGTAATGATCGGCACCGCGGTAATGGAGAAATCAACCAGATCGCGCCACGCCATATCCTGATGACTTTTCTCCAGTAGCCCTGGAATACCGCCATTAAACAGCGTGATATCGGCATTAGCCTGCCTGGCTACCTGGAATATAAAATTATTCATTCCCGAAACATCCCCGCCGCTAATAACGATGCCAATTTTCATGACGCTTCCTCGCTCATTTGCCTGACAACATTTTTCCCTGAGTACAAGCCTTCTATTTGCAATAAAGATCACATAATGCGTATTAAATTACGTCAGTGAATGGTTGACAGTAGCAGTGACATGCTTATTTATGTGATAAACATCTCATTTAAAGAGGGTGATCGCCATCGCTTTCTGTTTTTAATATCTTTATATTTCATAGCGTTAAAATATCGAGATATTCAGGCGTGCAGACCTTTCCTTTGCCGTTAATATAGGGATTTAAGAAAAGAACGGAAACGTGATTACTGCCACATTTTTTTCGTAGCAGAGGGGAATATCGGGTAATTTCGCCGATGCGGGAAGTGAAACAAAAAAAGCGCCCTAAGGCGCTCTTTCGACAGTAACTTTATGCTTATTTGTTCAGTTCCGCAGTCATATGCACGCGGTTGCCGGTAAAGGCTTCGGTAATTTTGTAAGACGAAGCGCCAGCAGCCTGCGCCTGAGCAGCGATTTTCGCTTCCGCACCATCCATCGTGGCAGCGGTGGCGGTCACGGTTTCAGCAGCGAATGAACCAAAAGAAGCGGCCAGTGCGATTACTGCGACAAAAGTTTTGATGCTTTTCATGATATAAACCCTTTCATTTAGTTGTTTAGATAAGGCGCCGTGCCTTGATGTGTTAAATAGTAGCCCGCACATCGCTAAACAAAAAGCGGAAGGATTTGCTGTCATTGTTCAAATTTATTGATCGATATTTAACCCGCAATTAAACGCTGCGGATGGGTGTAAACTGTCGCCCTGCCCGGCTTGCAAAAGCCCACCAGCGTCAGATTGCAGCGCTCGGCCACTTCCACCGCTAAGGTGGTGGCCGCCGAGACCGCGAACAGGATCTCGACGCCGCACATCGCGGCCTTCTGCACCATTTCATAGCTGGCCCGGCTGGAGACCAGCGCGGCGCCATGCTGCCAGTCCTCGCCAATTTCCGCGCGCTGGCCCAGCAGTTTATCCAGGGCGACATGCCGGCCAACGTCTTCAAAACCGCCCGCCAGCTCGCCAGTCGTCCTGACCCAGGCAGCCGCATGGGTACAGCCGGTGAGCCGGCCGACCGGTTGAAAGTCGTTAAGATGCGCCAGGGAGTGGTCGAGGTTAGCTAGATCGAACGTCTGAGTGAACGGTAGCGGCTGAACTGGCTTACCAATATCATTGAGCTGCTCGACGCCGCATACCCCGCAGCCGGTGCGCCCGGCCAGCGCGCGACGCCGGGCTTTGAGCCCCATAAAACGTCGGCTGGAGAGCTCAATCTGTACCTCAAGGCCATTGCACACCGATACCACGTCCATGCCGAAAATCTCCCGCCGATGCTCGATAATCCCTTCGGATAAGGAAAAGCCGACGGCGAATTGTTCCAGGTCTTTCGGCGTGGCCATCATCACCACATGGGAGATACCGTTGTAGACCAGCGCGACGGGAATTTCTTCGGCTAACTCGTCTGGCTGAGGGTGTTGCAGATCCTCGCGTTTCCAGAGGGAGACCTGGCGATATCCTGTGACATTCGTCACATTTTTGATTTGTTCGAGAGGCTTCTTGTTCACTTTGCTTTAACCGTATTGGAACAGGCATACACACAATGTGGTATTCTGTTTTTATCCCTTCAGGAATGAGGGAAATTAGCCCTAATTCTGAACCTTTGCGGCCTTCACCGCAAAGCAAATAACTACATGTGACAATGTCGAAACAAGGAGCGAACCATGCAGGTCAGCAGAAGGCAGTTCTTTAAGATCTGCGCTGGCGGTATGGCGGGAACCACGGCAGCAGCGCTGGGCTTTGCCCCGGCAACTGCGCTCGCGGAGACACGGCAGTACAAATTGCTGCGCACGCGCGAAACCCGTAACACCTGTACATACTGTTCTGTCGGCTGTGGGCTGTTGATGTATAGCCTCGGCGACGGCGCAAAAAACGCCAAAGCATCCATTTTCCATATCGAAGGCGATCCGGATCATCCGGTTAACCGTGGTGCGCTCTGCCCGAAAGGGGCCGGTCTGGTGGACTTTATCCATTCTGAAAGCCGCCTGAAATTCCCGGAATATCGCGCGCCAGGTTCCGATAAATGGCAGCAAATCAGCTGGGACGAAGCGTTTGATCGCATCGCCAAGCTGATGAAAGAGGACCGCGACGCCAACTTTATCGCGCAAAACGACGCCGGCACCACCGTCAACCGCTGGTTGACCACCGGGATGCTGTGCGCCTCCGCCTCCAGTAACGAAACCGGCTATTTAACGCAAAAATTCACCCGCGCCCTCGGGATGCTGGCGGTGGATAACCAGGCGCGTGTCTGACACGGACCAACGGTAGCAAGTCTTGCTCCAACATTTGGTCGCGGTGCGATGACCAACCACTGGGTGGATATTAAGAACGCCAACCTGATCGTGGTGATGGGCGGTAACGCCGCAGAAGCGCATCCGGTGGGGTTCCGCTGGGCGATGGAAGCCAAAATTCATAATGGCGCCAAGCTCATCGTTATCGATCCGCGCTTTACGCGTACGGCATCGGTGGCAGATTTCTATACCCCGATTCGTTCCGGTACCGACATTACCTTCCTGTCGGGTGTGATCCTGTACCTGCTGAATAACGAAAAATTCAACCGCGAATACACCGAAGCCTACACCAACGCCAGCCTGATCGTGCGTGAGGACTACAGCTTCGACGACGGGCTGTTCAGCGGCTATAACGCAGAAAAACGCCAGTACGACAAAACCAGCTGGAACTATGAGCTGGATGAGAACGGCTTCGCCAAACGCGATACCACGCTGCAACATCCACGCTGCGTCTGGAACCTGCTGAAGCAGCACGTTTCTCGTTATACCCCGGATGTAGTCGAAAACATCTGTGGTACGCCGAAGGCCGACTTCCTTAAAGTTTGCGAATACATTGCCGAAACCAGCGCGCCGGATAAGACCGCGTCGTTCCTGTATGCTCTCGGCTGGACCCAGCACTCCATCGGCGCACAGAACATCCGCACCATGGCGATGATCCAGCTGCTGCTCGGCAACATGGGAATGGCGGGCGGCGGCGTCAACGCCCTGCGCGGTCACTCCAATATCCAGGGTCTGACCGACCTCGGCCTGCTCTCCACCAGCCTGCCGGGCTACATGTCGCTGCCGAATGAAAAACAGGCCGACCTGCAGACCTACCTGACAGCTAACACGCCGAAGCCGCTGCTGAAAGACCAGGTCAACTACTGGGGCAACTATCCGAAGTTCTTCGTCTCCATGATGAAAGCCTTCTTCGGCGACAAAGCTACGGCAGAAAACAGTTGGGGCTTTGACTGGCTGCCGAAGTGGGATAAGAGCTACGACGTTCTGCAGTACTTCGAGATGATGAATCAGGGCAAAGTGAATGGCTATATTTGCCAGGGCTTTAACCCGGTCGCCTCGTTCCCGAACAAAAACAAGGTTGTCGCTTCCCTGTCGAAGCTGAAGTTCCTTGTGACCATCGACCCACTCAACACCGAAACGTCCACCTTCTGGCAAAACCACGGTGAGTCGAACGATGTTGACCCGTCGAAAATCCAGACCGAAGTGTTCCGCCTGCCCTCCACCTGTTTCGCTGAAGAGAACGGGTCGATCGTCAACTCCGGCCGCTGGCTGCAGTGGCACTGGAAAGGCGCGGACGCCCCGGGGATCGCTGTCACCGATGGTGAAATCCTCGCCGGTATCTTCACTCGCCTGCGTAAGATGTATGCCGACGAGGGTGGCCCGGCGCCGGAGCCAGTGCTCAACATGACGTGGAACTACTCCACGCCGCATGAGCCGGCGTCGGAAGAAGTGGCGATGGAAAGCAACGGTAAAGCGCTGGCGGATATCACCGACCCGGCGACCGGCGCGGTGATCGTTAAGAAAGGGCAGCAGTTGAGCTCCTTTGCCCAGCTGCGCGATGATGGCACCACCTCCAGCGGCTGCTGGATCTTCGCCGGTAGCTGGACGCCAGACGGCAACCAGATGGCGCGCCGCGATAACGCCGATCCGTCAGGCCTCGGCAACACGCTGGGTTGGGCCTGGGCCTGGCCGCTCAACCGCCGCATCCTGTATAACCGCGCCTCCGCGGACCCGCAGGGTAAACCGTGGGATCCTAAGCGTCAGTTGCTGAAATGGGATGGCGCGAAATGGGGCGGCGTGGATATTCCGGACTACAGCGCCGCCGCGCCTGGCAGCGACGTCGGTCCGTTTATCATGCAGCCGGAAGGGATGGGCCGTCTGTTCGCTATCGATAAGATGGCGGAAGGACCGTTCCCGGAACACTACGAGCCGTTTGAAACGCCGCTGGGGACTAACCCGCTGCATCCAAACGTGGTCTCTAACCCGGCCGCTCGCGTCTTCAAAGGCGATCTCGAGCAGATGGGCAAAGCGGACAAATTCCCGTACGTCGGCACCACTTACCGCCTGACCGAACACTTCCACTACTGGACCAAGCACGCGTTGCTTAACGCCATCGCGCAGCCGGAGCAGTTTGTGGAGATCGGTGAAAAACTGGCGAATAAGCTCGGCATCGGCCACGGCGATACCGTGAAAGTTTCCTCTAACCGCGGATATATCAAAGCCAAGGCAGTGGTGACCAAGCGTATTCGCACGCTGAAAGTTGACGGTAAGGATATCGATACCATCGGCATTCCTATTCACTGGGGCTATGAGGGCGTAGCGAAAAAAGGCTTTATTGCTAATACCCTGACGCCGTTCGTCGGTGATGCAAATACGCAGACACCGGAGTTCAAAGCTTTCCTCGTGAACGTGGAAAAGGTGTAACGGAGACGACTTATGGCTTATCAATCGCAAGATATTATTCGTCGTTCCGCGACTAACGGTTTCACCCCCGCGCCTCAGGCGCGGGACCACCAGCAGGAGGTGGCGAAGCTTATCGACGTCACCACCTGTATCGGCTGCAAAGCCTGTCAGGTGGCCTGCTCCGAATGGAACGATATTCGTGATGAAGTCGGTCACAACGTCGGGGTGTATGACAACCCGGCGGACCTGACCGCCAAGTCATGGACGGTCATGCGCTTCTCGGAAGTGGAACAAAACGACAAGCTGGAATGGCTCATTCGCAAGGATGGCTGCATGCATTGCGCGGACCCGGGCTGCCTGAAGGCCTGCCCGTCAGAAGGCGCGATCATTCAGTACGCCAACGGTATCGTCGACTTCCAGTCCGAGCAGTGCATCGGCTGCGGCTACTGTATCGCCGGCTGTCCGTTCGATGTACCGCGTCTGAACCCGGAAGACAACCGCGTCTACAAATGTACCCTGTGCGTAGACCGCGTGACCGTCGGCCAGGAGCCTGCCTGCGTGAAAACCTGTCCGACCGGCGCAATCCACTTTGGCTCCAAAGAGGATATGAAAACGCTGGCCGGTGAACGCGTGGCTGAGCTGAAAACCCGCGGTTATGACAATGCGGGCCTGTACGATCCGGCCGGCGTCGGCGGCACCCACGTCATGTACGTGCTGCACCATGCCGACAAGCCGAATCTGTACCATGGCCTGCCGGAAAACCCGGAGATCAGCCAGACCGTGAAGTTCTGGAAAGGCATCTGGAAACCGCTGGCGGCCGTCGGCTTCGCCGCGACCTTCGCAGCCAGTATCTTCCACTACGTCGGCGTCGGTCCGAACCGCGCGGAAGAGGAAGAGGACAACCTGCATGAAGAGAAAGACGAGGTGCGCAAATGAAAAGACGTGACACCATCGTGCGCTACACGGCGCCGGAACGCATCAACCACTGGGTCACCGCCTTCTGCTTCGTCCTGGCGGCAGTGAGCGGGTTAGGCTTTTTCTTCCCGTCCTTTAACTGGCTGATGCATATTCTCGGTACGCCGCAGCTGGCGCGTATTCTCCACCCGTTCGTCGGGGTGGTGATGTTCGCGTCGTTTATCATCATGTTTTTCCGTTACTGGCACCACAACCTAATCAATCGGGATGATATCTTTTGGGCGAAGAATATTCGTAAGATCGTCGTCAACGAGGAGGTGGGCGATACCGGGCGCTATAACTTCGGCCAGAAATGCGTGTTCTGGGCGGCGATTATTTTGCTGGTACTGCTGCTGGTGAGCGGTGTGATCATCTGGCGTCCGTATTTTGCGCCGGCTTTCTCAATCCCGGTGATCCGATTTGCGCTGATGCTGCATTCATTTGCCGCAGTGGCGTTAATTGTGGTTATCATGGTGCATATCTACGCCGCCCTCTGGGTGAAAGGCACCATTACCGCGATGGTGGAAGGCTGGGTTACCAAAACGTGGGCGAAGAAACATCACCCGCGCTGGTACCGAGAGGTCCGCCAGAAACAGGAAAAGTCATCTGAATGAGTATTCGCATAATCCCGCAAGACGAGCTGGGTTCGAGCGAGAAACGCACGGCGGAAGCAATTCCGCCGTTACTGTTCCCCAGGCTGAAAAATCTTTATAACCGCCGCGCTGAACGCCTGCGTGAGCTGGCCGCCAACAACCCGCTGGGCGATTACCTGCGCTTTGCCGCGCTGATCGCCCATGCCCAGGAAGTGGTGCTGTACGACCATCCGCTGCAGATGGATCTGACGGCTCGCATTAAAGCGGCCAGCGAACAGGGTAAACCGCCGCTGGATATCCACGTTCTGCCGCGCGACAAGCACTGGCACAAGCTGTTGCACTCGCTGATTGCCGAGCTGAAGCCGGAAATGAGCGGCCCGGCGCTGGCGGTCATTGAGAATCTGGAAAAAGCCTCTGAGCAGGAGCTGGAGCAGATGGCCAGCGCGCTGTTTGTTTCCGACTTCGCCTCCGTCAGCAGTGATAAAGCGCCGTTCATCTGGGCCGCGTTGTCGCTCTACTGGGCGCAGATGGCCAGCCTGATCCCGGGGAAAGCGCGCGCCGAATACGGCGAACAGCGTCAGTTCTGCCCGGTATGCGGCTCGATGCCGGTCTCCAGCATCGTGCAGATCGGCACCACTCAGGGGCTGCGCTATCTGCACTGCAACCTGTGCGAAACCGAGTGGCACGTGGTGCGCGTCAAGTGCAGCAACTGTGAACAGAGCCGCGACCTGCACTACTGGTCGCTGGACAACGAGCAGGCAGCGGTGAAAGCCGAAAGCTGTGGCGACTGCGGAACCTACCTGAAGATTATGTATCAGGAGAAGGATCCGAAAGTCGAAGCCGTCGCCGACGATTTGGCGTCCCTGGTGCTCGACGCCCGTATGGAACAGGAAGGCTTCGCCAGGAGCTCAATTAACCCGTTCATGTTCCCCGGCGAAGGGGAGTAAGTTCTGCGGTGTGATTTCGGGCGGCTCTTGCCGCCCGCTTTCCTTCTTGCGATACGAGCGTAGTCAGGAATGACTCACCCGCGTCACTGACTGTCATCAGAGACCAGCCTTTGGCTCGACACACTCGTTTTAGACGAGTTTGTCGCTCCCTTGTCGTCCTCCTGCCACTCGAATTATTCAGGGTGTAGTTCGTACGGCGTGACTACGCCAGGAATACCGGCAAAATCCTTCGTATTCCGCGTAATCAGTTCCAGACGATGGAGTTGCGCCGTCGCCAGAATGATGGCATCCGGCAGCTTAAGCTTATACTCCTGCCGCAGCGCAACGCTTCGCTCTGCAATATCCTGTGAGATGTTAATGATATTAAAGGTGCTTAGCGCCATTCGCGTACGCTGCTCCTGGTGATATTTTTTAGCGCCAACCATCACCTCCATCCAGGTAATCAGACTGATCGCATTCTGCGGTGGCCAGGCCTCCAGCGCCTGTTTGGCTTCGCGACGCCCGCTAAATAAATCAATAAGAATATTGGTATCAAAAAGCGCAGATCCGGAGGTCATTACCACTCCTTGCGTAGCTGACGTTGATATTCCATGCCGTCTTCTTCGCAGTCTTGCCACAGACCCAGCGCACTGGAGATGGTATCTTTAGCTCGATCTTGTTTCTCCAGATATTGTTCAACCGCTTCACGTAACAGTTCCGCTCGCGGAATGTTACGCTGCACTTTGAGGTCATCGAGACGTTGAATGACATCGTCTGATAAATCGAGAAGAATTCTGCCCATATCCCTTTCAGCCATCATGCTCATATATACCTCAAGTATATCACCAGTGATGAAGTTATGAGCAATCTACAGCTTTTGAAATCGGAAACAAAAAGGATTTTGCCAGGTAAACGCTTTTTTGCGAGCCGCTTTCCATAATGCACAGGCGACCTCAACAGGCCTGTATTTTCGCCATAATCCAGGCTATAACACTGGATATTAAAACAGTACAAGGAACTACATATGGCGCTGGAGAAAGGGATTGCTTCGCTGGTTGAGGCATTTATTGCGGCAGGTCGTCCGTCATCGCGCGATCAACATATTGATGATCGGAGGGCCGGCTATATCGCCAGTGCGGTACTCGCCGGGGAGACGGAAACGCGAGTGCGGGTGGAGGATATCACCCTGGAGGGGATGCACTTCCGCGTCGTTTCACCGCCCACTGCCGACGGCCTGCTACCCACGCTTATCTACTACCACGGCGGCTGTTTTGTCAGCGGCGGCTTTACCACCCACGATAACCAACTCCGTCAGTTAGCCATGTTCAGCGGTTGCCGGGTGATCGCTGTACAGTACCGCCTGGCGCCGGAGCATACCTTTCCGGCGGCGCACGATGATGCAGAACGAGGTGCTACGATTATTCACCAGCACGCAAAGCAGCTTGGCGTTGATGCCTCGCGTATCACGCTGGCCGGCGACAGCGCCGGCGGGCACCTCGCCCTGGTCACGGCTCTGCGCCTGAAAGCGAAAGCGGCGTGGAATCCTGCACAACTGATTCTGATTTATCCGATGCTTGACCCCACCGCCAGCATGGCGAGCTACCTCAGCAATGGCGATGACTATGTGATTACCCGGGACACGCTACTGAGCGGCTACGAAATGTACCTCGCCTCGACGCCGGCAAACCATCCGGATGCCAGTCCGCTCTGGCGCGAAGATTTTCACGGGCTGCCACCGGTGCATATTCTGACGGCGGAGTTCGATCCTTTACGCGATGAGGGCGAAGTGCTGTACCGAAGGCTGACGGAGCAAGGGGTGGAGAGTTCCTGTCAGCGTTATCTGGGGGTGATCCACGGCTTCTTTCAGCTGGGTGGCGTCAGCCACGCCGCGCGTGATGCTATGCGGGATATCGCCTGGCGTGTGGCATCGCCAGGACGATAACGGCCAGAGGGCACTTACTCTTCCTCGTTGCCGCCCTCTTCGTACGAACCAAAAGGCTTCGCCGGCAGCACGATGTAGATCCCCTCGAAAACCGCACCCTGTTTATCATCGCCAAAAAGCTCCACCTGCATTTGCACGCGGGCTTTACGCCCACGCGCCAGGCGGTCGAGGTCGCCGCTCAGCGATCCCAGGTCGGCGATGGCGCTGGGGCGGCCGCTAATGGGCTGACTGTATCGAATATGCGCATCCGCCAAAATGATGGTGCCCCCCAGATGCCGCTCGCGCAGCATCAGCCAGATAAGTCCCCATCCGGTCAGGGTCGCTAACGAAAACAGGCTACCGGCAAACAGCGTATGGTGCGGATTCTGGTTCCCCGCTTCCGGCATGGTGGTTATAAATTTCTGCCCGGTGTACTGCTGAATGCGTACGCCCATTTTTTCACTCAGCGGGATATGCTGATACCACGCCTGCTGGAGCTGCGCGCACCAGTCGCCACGGTGCAAAATATCGTCCAGCGACGCGATCGGTTTAATCATCAGAAAATGACGGATCGGCGTGGTGGTCGGGGTAGTGATCTCCCCCTGATTGACAAAGCCAAGCTTGGCGAAAAACTCCACCGCATCTTCGCGGGCGCTACAGGTGACCCGCTTCACCCCTTCCTGACGCGCTACCGACTCGAGGGTCATCGCCATCAGCGTCCCCAGCCCTTTATCCTGTACGGAGGGATGAACGGCCATAAAGCGAATGGAGGCTTCATTTTCCGCATTGATATACAGTCGGCCGACGGCAACCAGATTGCCCTCTTCATCCACCACCATCTGATGATGCGCCATCGCATCCCAGGCGTCGCGTTCCGATCCTTTTGGCTGATGCAGCGGCTTACGCAGCATCTCCCAGCGGAACTGGTAGTAGCTCTCTAACTCTTCTGCTGTTTGCGGTACACGAAGGTGATACATAGTCGTACTCTCTTTTGTTACCCGCAGCCTGCCCGGAAGCTGGGTCATACCTGCAACCAAAAGGTCACGGGACCATCATTGACCAAAGAAACCTGCATATCCGCAGCGAATCTTCCGGTCTGGGTGTTCATTTCCTGCTGGCGACAGCGGGCGACGAAATACTCATATAGCGCCTCGGCGCGGTCAGGGGCAGCGCCTTTCGAGAAACTCGGTCGCATCCCCCGCTCGGTATCCGCCGCCAGCGTAAATTGCGAAACCACCAGCACGCTGCCGCCCGCCTGCTGGACATTCAGGTTCATTTTCCCGTCCGCATCGCTGAAGATGCGGTAGCCCAGCACCCGTTCACAAAGGCGATTCGCCTTTTGTTCATCATCGTCTTTCTCGACGCCCAGCAGCACCAGAAGCCCCGGACCAATTTCGCCCGTCACTTCATCCTCCACGGTAACGCTTGCACGGGATACGCGTTGAATTAATGCAATCATGGTTGTTCTGTTTCTTCTGTTTTAAGTTTGCGGTATTCACCGAGAGTGACAGTAATTTCAGCGCCAAGCAAGACGATACACCAGGTCCAGTACACCCAGACGAACAAAATCGGCACCACCGAAATCACGCCATAAATTAACTGATAGGACGGAAAGGTGGTGATATAGAGGGCAAACGCTTTTTTACCTGCCTCGAACAGCAGCGCTGCCACCAGCGCCCCGATCACTGCATCGCGGTTACGCACCTGGGTGGTCGGTACAATACTGTAGAGCAGCCAGAATGCCGCCCATGAAAGGATCAGCGGGAAGAGGCGGAGTAGATTATCAATCACGCCGTCCAGATCGCTCGCCCAGCGCAGCGACAGCAGATACGAACTGATCGCCAGGCTGGCGCCTGCCAGCAACGGGCCAAGAGTCAGGATCATCCAGTAAACGGCAAAGGAGTAAACTTTGGGACGGCTGCGCGTGCTGCGCCAGATGGTGTTTAGCGCGCTGTCGATCGAGTACATCAGCAGCAGCGAGGTGACGATCAGGCCAAACGCGCCTACGGCGGTCATACGGCTGGAGTTAGCCACGAACTGTTCGATATACCCCTGAATCACATCCCCGGTCGCCGGAATAAAATTGGCGAAGATAAAATGGCGAATCTGCACGCTGACTTCGGAAAACATGGGAAAGGCCGCAAACAGCGCGAACACGACGGCTATCAGCGGCACCAGGGAAAGTAATGACACATAGGCGAGGTTCCCCGCCAGAGTCGTCATATGGTCTTCATCAATGCGCCGCCACAGCAGCTTAAGCCAAGCCAGCAGCGGCCGGGTATGGTGGTGTAATTTTTGCTGAACGGTTTTTAGCATAGCTGATTCGCGAAATAGTCAGGGATGGTCTTCTTCCCGGTCACCAGAATACTGGTGATCCCTAACCGGTTGGCCCCTGCTATATTATCGACGTTATCATCAAAAAAGACCGTATCTGCGGCGGAAAATCCCTCTTCTTCCAGTACTCGCAGATAAATTTCCGCTTCAGGCTTACGCAATCCCATCTCCTGTGACAGATAAATGCGATCGGCGGCAGCGCGCACTTCCGGGTATTCATCGGGCCAGAATGTGGTGTGAAGACGATTGGTATTGGAGAGCACCACCACCCGATGCCCCTGGGCACGAAGTTTATGCATGATGGTAATTACCTCCGGGCGCAGCGCGACAAATACCGCCTGCCAGCCGTGAGCAAACTGCTCATAGCTGAGGGACATATTCATTTCATGACACATGGCGGCGGCAAAGTCTTCATCGCTAATCTCGCCACGCTCATGCTGGTGGAAAGCCTCTCCCATGGTGAAATGCTGCTTCAGCGTCGCCAGCGGGATGCGGGTTAAATCACTCCAGGCTCCCAATACCCGGTTGAAGTCAATGTCGACAATCACATTACCTAAATCAAAGATATAGAGCATTTTTGTCTCCTTCCGCGCCGTGGAAAATTAACTTTAGCGGGAAAGGCAGGATTTGACTATTGACGTATGATGCAGGAATGAAAAAAAGAAACCCCGCCGGAGAGGCGGGGTTTAGCGAACAACAAGAAGAAAAATTACTCTTCTTTTGCACCGCGCATTGCGCGTTTACGGTCGTTCTCAGTCAGGTGACGTTTACGGATACGGATAGACGTAGGGGTCACTTCTACCAGTTCGTCGTCATCGATGAACTCCAGAGCCTGCTCCAGGGTCATCTTAATCGGCGGAACCAGAACCGTTGCTTCGTCAGTACCGGACGCACGCATGTTGGTCAGTTTCTTACCGGTCAGGCAGTTTACCGTCAGGTCGTTAGAGCGACTGTGAATACCGATGATCTGGCCTTCGTAAACTTCAGCGCCGTGGCCGAGGAACAGCTTACCGCGATCCTGCAGACCGAACAGGGCGAACGCAACCGCTTTACCCTGACCGTTAGAGATCAGTACGCCGTTGTTACGCTGACCCACTTCGCCCGGACGAACGTCGTCGTAGTGGCTGAAGGTGGAGTACAGCAGACCGGTACCAGAAGTCATGGTCATGAACTCTGAACGGAAGCCGATCAGACCACGGCTTGGGATCACGTAGTCGAGACGTACGCGACCTTTACCGTCTGGATTCATGTTTTTCAGGTCGCCTTTACGCTCGCCCAGCGCCTGCATGACAGAACCCTGGTGCTGCTCTTCGACGTCCAGCGTCACGTTTTCGAACGGCTCTTGTTTACGGCCATCGATTTCGCGGAAGATAACTTTCGGACGGGAAACCGCCATCTCGAAACCTTCACGACGCATGTTTTCAATCAGAACGGACAGGTGCAGTTCACCACGGCCGGAAACGCGGAACGCATCAGCGTCTTCGGTTTCTTCAACGCGCAGCGCCACGTTGTGCACCAGCTCTTTGTTCAGACGGTCCAGGATCTGGCGAGAGGTAACGAACTTACCTTCTTTACCGCAGAACGGCGAGGTGTTGACGTTGAAGAACATGGTTACGGTCGGCTCATCAACGGACAGTGCCGGCAGCGCTTCGACATTCTGCGGATCGCAGATGGTGTCGGAGATGTTCAGCTCGCCCAGACCGGTGATCGCGATGATGTCGCCAGCTTCGGCTACGTCACTCTCGATACGCTCCAGACCCAGGTGAGTCAGCACTTTACCGACTTTACCGTTACGGGTTTTGCCTTCGCTATCGATGATAGTGACCTGCTGGTTCGGCTTCACTTTACCGCGTTTGATGCGGCCGATACCGATGACGCCAACGTAGTTGTTGTAGTCCAGCTGGGAGATCTGCATCTGCAGCGGACCGTCAAGGTCAACGTCCGGCGCCGGCACGCGATCAACAATCGCCTGGTACAGCGGGGTCATGTCGTCAGCCATGTCTTCGTGGTCCAGGCCCGCGATACCGTTCAGCGCGGACGCGTAAACGATCGGGAAGTCCAGCTGTTCGTCGGTCGCATCAAGGTTAACGAACAGGTCGAAGACCTGATCGACAACCCAGTCCGGACGGGCGCCCGGGCGGTCAACTTTGTTGATGACCACGATCGGCTTCAGGCCGTGGGCAAAAGCTTTTTTGGTCACGAAGCGCGTTTGCGGCATCGGGCCATCAAAGGCATCGACCACCAGCAGCACAGAGTCAACCATGGACATAACACGCTCAACCTCACCTCCGAAGTCGGCGTGCCCTGGGGTATCAACGATGTTGATACGGTAATCATTCCATTTGATTGCGGTGTTTTTCGCGAGGATGGTAATCCCACGCTCTTTCTCCAAATCGTTGGAGTCCATCACACGTTCTTGTGCTTCAGTACGTGCGTCGAACGTACCGGATTGCTGTAGCAGCTTGTCAACCAGGGTAGTTTTACCATGGTCAACGTGCGCGATGATGGCGATATTACGCAGATTTTCGATCACAACTTTGCCTCAGGCATTAGAAATAGCGCGTTATTGTACACGTATTAAGCGAAGGACTGAACAGGATCACAAACATCCTCCGCAAACAAGTATTGCAGAGTTTCTTTGTGACCGCTTTCACGGAGCGATAAAAGGGCACCGTAACAAAAATTGCACCAAAATGGTGCTCAATGTTCACACTGAGGCACTACTTTGGTGCATTATCTCCATCATGGTGCAGTCCTTTTGCACTATGGTGCGCATGATACAGCGTTTTATAGGGCATTTAAAAGTTGGCACAGATTTCGCTTTATATTTTTTAAGGCAACAACGCCACTTTTAAGCAGTATGAAGTTTTCGTTACCACGACGACAATGACCAATCCGGGAGAGTTTAAGTATGTCCGCTGAACACGTTTTGACGATGCTGAACGAGCACGAAGTGAAGTTTGTCGATCTGCGCTTCACCGATACCAAAGGTAAAGAACAGCACGTCACGATTCCGTCTCATCAGGTAAATGCCGAATTCTTCGAAGAAGGCAAAATGTTTGATGGCTCCTCGATCGGTGGCTGGAAAGGTATCAACGAATCTGACATGGTCCTGATGCCGGACGCTTCCACCGCGGTCATTGACCCGTTCTACGAAGAACCGACCCTGATCATCCGCTGCGATATCCTCGAGCCAGGCACCCTGCAGGGCTATGACCGTGACCCGCGCTCCATCGCGAAACGCGCTGAAGAGTACCTGCGCGCCACCGGCATCGCTGACACCGTCCTGTTCGGGCCAGAACCAGAATTCTTCCTGTTCGACGACATCCGTTTTGGCGCCTCTATCTCCGGCTCCCATGTCGCGATCGATGACATCGAAGGTGCGTGGAACTCCTCCACCAAATACGAAGGCGGTAACAAAGGTCACCGTCCGGGCGTGAAAGGGGGTTACTTCCCGGTTCCGCCAGTAGACTCTTCTCAGGATATCCGTTCCACCATGTGTATGATCATGGAAGAGATGGGCCTGGTTGTTGAAGCTCACCACCACGAAGTGGCTACCGCAGGTCAGAACGAAGTGGCAACCCGCTTCAACACCATGACCAAAAAAGCGGACGAAATTCAGATTTACAAATACGTTGTTCACAACGTCGCTCACCGCTTCGGTAAAACCGCGACCTTTATGCCGAAACCAATGTTCGGCGATAACGGCTCCGGCATGCACTGCCATATGTCTCTGGCGAAAAACGGGACTAACCTGTTCTCCGGCGACAAATACGCAGGTCTGTCTGAGCAGGCGCTGTTCTACATCGGCGGCGTAATCAAACACGCTAAAGCTATCAACGCCCTGGCGAACCCGACCACCAACTCCTACAAGCGTCTGGTCCCGGGTTACGAAGCGCCGGTTATGCTGGCTTACTCTGCGCGTAACCGCTCTGCCTCCATCCGTATTCCGGTGGTGACCTCTCCGAAAGCGCGTCGTATCGAAGTGCGCTTCCCGGACCCGGCTGCCAACCCGTACCTGTGCTTTGCGGCGCTGCTGATGGCTGGCCTTGATGGTATCAAGAACAAAATCCATCCGGGCGAAGCAATGGACAAAAACCTGTATGACCTGCCGCCGGAAGAAGCGAAAGAGATCCCGCAGGTTGCAGGCTCTCTGGAAGAAGCCCTGCAGGCCCTGGATGCTGACCGCGAGTTCCTGACGGCTGGCGGCGTGTTCACCAATGACGCTATCGATGCTTACATCGCCCTGCGTCTGGAAGAGAACGACCGCGTACGCATGACTCCGCATCCGGTTGAGTTCGAACTGTACTACAGCGTCTAATTTTGCTGTAAATCCAGGGTATGTCGTGTTGTGGCGCGGGATGCCCGGGATATTTTGTTGCCGTGGAAACTTTCAGCCCATCTCAGGATGGGCTTTTTTCTCCACCAACACGCTGATCTCGCGAGCTTTTTACCGATAAAAAGCTATACTGCACTAAATTGGTGCACTCTTTTTCAGGAGACTGTCGAATGGCAACAGGCACACTGCCCGATGCTGGGCAGATCCTCAACTCTCTTATCAACAGTATCTTACTGGTCGATGATGACCTGGCGGTGCACTTTGCCAATCCTGCGGCGCAGCAGCTGCTGGCGCAAAGTTCACGCAAGCTGTTTGGCACCCCGTTACCTGAGCTGTTGAGCTATTTTTCGTTGAATATCGGACTGATGCAGGAGAGCCTGCAGGCGGGCCAGGGGTTTACCGATAACGAAGTCACGCTGGTTATTGATGGCCGCTCGCACATCCTGTCGCTGACCGCCCAGCGGCTGCCGGAAGGCTTTATTCTGCTGGAAATGGCGCCGATGGATAACCAGCGCCGCCTGAGCCAGGAGCAGCTGCAGCACGCGCAGCAGGTCGCCGCCCGCGATCTGGTCCGCGGCCTGGCACATGAGATAAAAAATCCGTTAGGCGGCCTGCGCGGCGCGGCACAGCTGCTCAGCAAAGCCCTGCCCGACCCGACGCTAACGGAATATACCAAAGTGATCATCGAGCAGGCTGACCGGCTGAGAAATCTGGTCGATCGCCTGCTTGGGCCACAGCATCCGGGCATGCACGTTACTGAAAGTATCCATAAAGTCGCCGAGCGGGTAGTGAAACTGGTCTCCATGGAGTTACCGGACAACGTGAAGTTAATCCGTGATTACGACCCCAGCCTACCAGAGCTGCCCCACGACCCGGATCAAATTGAACAGGTGTTGCTGAACATCGTCCGTAATGCGCTGCAGGCGCTGGGGCCGGAAGGGGGCGAAATTGTTCTCCGCACCCGCACCGCTTTCCAGCTGACGCTGCACGGGGTGCGTTATCGCCTCGCCGCACGTATTGACGTTGAAGATAATGGCCCGGGTATTCCGCCCCATCTCCAGGATACGCTGTTTTATCCGATGGTCAGCGGCCGCGAAGGTGGTACCGGCCTGGGCTTATCTATCGCCCGCAGCCTTATCGATCAGCACTCCGGCAAAATTGAATTCACCAGCTGGCCGGGTCATACCGAATTTTCGGTATACCTGCCTATTCGGAAGTAGAGGTGTTTATGCAACGAGGGATAGCCTGGATCGTTGATGACGATAGCTCCATCCGCTGGGTGCTTGAACGCGCGCTCACCGGAGCCGGCTTGAGCTGCACAACGTTCGAAAGCGGCAATGAGGTGCTAGATGCCCTCACCACCAAAACCCCGGATGTACTGCTGTCAGATATCCGTATGCCGGGAATGGATGGTCTGGCGCTGCTCAAACAGATTAAGCAGCGTCATCCGATGCTTCCGGTCATCATAATGACCGCGCATTCCGATTTGGACGCTGCGGTCAGCGCTTATCAGCAAGGCGCGTTTGATTATCTGCCCAAACCTTTTGATATTGATGAAGCCGTCGCCCTGGTCGACCGGGCGATAAGCCACTACCAGGAGCAGCAACAGCCGCGAAATGCGCCGATAAGCAGCCCAACTGCCGACATCATCGGCGAAGCGCCGGCAATGCAGGATGTCTTTCGCATTATTGGCCGTTTGTCGCGATCATCCATCAGCGTGCTGATTAATGGCGAATCCGGTACCGGTAAAGAGCTCGTCGCTCACGCCCTGCATCGTCATAGTCCACGTTCAAAAGCGCCGTTTATCGCACTGAATATGGCGGCAATACCCAAAGACCTGATTGAGTCCGAGCTGTTCGGGCATGAAAAAGGGGCCTTTACCGGCGCCAATACCGTCCGCCAGGGACGCTTCGAACAGGCTGACGGCGGCACGCTATTCCTGGATGAAATTGGCGATATGCCGCTTGATGTCCAGACTCGTCTGCTGCGCGTGCTGGCGGATGGCCAGTTTTATCGCGTGGGCGGTTACGCGCCGGTGAAGGTCGATGTGCGGATCATCGCCGCCACCCACCAGAACCTGGAACAGCGCGTGCAGGAGGGGAAATTCCGTGAAGATTTGTTCCACCGCCTGAACGTGATCCGAGTGCATTTACCGCCGCTGCGCGAGCGCCGGGAAGATATTCCACGCCTGGCCCGCCATTTTCTGCAGATAGCCGCCCGCGAGCTCGGTGTTGAAGCCAAACAGCTGCATCCGGAAACGGAGACAGCGCTGACACGCCTGGCGTGGCCTGGCAACGTCCGTCAGCTGGAAAACACCTGTCGCTGGCTCACCGTCATGGCCGCCGGCCAGGAGGTACTGACGCAGGATCTGCCGAGCGAACTGTTTGAGACCACGGTTCCGGACAGCCCGACGCAGATGCAGCCCGACAGCTGGGCGACGCTGCTGGGTCAGTGGGCCGATCGGGCGTTGCGATCCGGTCATCAAAACCTGCTCTCAGAAGCGCAACCCGAAATGGAGCGCACGCTGCTGACGACCGCCCTGCGCCATACCCAGGGGCACAAGCAGGAGGCTGCGCGTCTGCTGGGATGGGGTCGTAATACCCTGACGCGTAAGCTAAAAGAGCTGGGAATGGAGTAGTGATTAACGGCATGATGAAAATTAGCCGTTCAGCGCAAAGTGCTGCTATTTTGTACTTTACTGTTCCGATGAGTTGAGTATGATCGTGCCCGGCATTAGGGGAGAGCATCATGTTTGAATCACTGGTGAGTATGATATCGAGCGGCGCCGCAGCCAGTCACACGCCACAAACGGCAGTCGCTGCCGTGCTGTGCGCTGCGCTGGTCGGGCTGTTCAGCTAATGGTTCCCCTCTCCTGCGGCCGCGGGAGAGGGGAAAACATTAAATGACCCGGGAGAACTGTTGCATCCGAGCTTTTTGCCGTAGATAGGCATCAAAGCACATGCAGATATTGCGGATCAGCAGTCGGCCTTTCGCCGTCACCTGAATGGCCTTATCATCCACAGCCACCAGCCCGTCATGCGCCAGCGGCGCCAGCAGCTTCAGGTCTTCGGCAAAATAAGACTGAAAATCCACATCCCACTGCGCCTCTACAGCCTCAATATCCAGACGGAAATTACAGATCAACGCCTTAATCACGTCGCGACGTAAACAGTCATCGCGGGTTAACGCGATCCCGCGCCATAGAGCGTCCCCTTGCTCTGCCACCTGCTGGTAGTACAGCTTCAGCTCTTTTTGGTTCTGGGCGTAGCTGTCACCAATCATGCTGATCGCGGACACGCCCATCCCCAGCAGATCGGTATCCCCCTGGGTGGTGTAACCCTGGAAATTGCGGTGCAGTATGCCATGACGTTGCGCGACCGCTAATTCATCGTCTGGGCGAGCAAAGTGGTCCATGCCGATAAACTGATAGCCTGCCGCCGTCAGCGAGCCGATGGTCTCCTGGAGGATCTCCAGCTTCTGTTCAGCGGAGGGGAGATCGGCATCTTTAATTTTGCGCTGTGCGGCAAAGAGCGTGGGCAGATGCGCATAGTTAAACACGCTCAGGCGGTCAGGATTGAGCTCGGCGACCTTTTGCAGGGTAAAGGCGAAGCTCTCCGGCGTTTGCTTCGGCAGGCCGTAGATGAGGTCGATATTGGTTGAGGTAAAACCAATCTCCCGCGCATGGTGGAGCAAATCAAAGATGAACGCTTCGTCCTGCTCACGGTTAACCAGGCGCTGAACCTCTTTATTGAAGTCCTGCACGCCCATACTCAGGCGGTTGAAACCCTCGGTGCGTAAATGATCGAGGACATCCAGCTCGATCTCACGTGGATCGACCTCAATGGAAATCTCGGCTTCCGCGCTGAAATGGAAGTGGCTGCGCAACAGATCCATCAGGCGACTGATTTGCGCCTTATTGAGATAGGTTGGCGTGCCGCCACCCCAGTGCAGTTGTTTAACCTGGCGACTGGCAAACAGCGGCGCGCGGTGGATGATCTCCTGTTCAAGGACATCGAGATATTGATCGGCCTTATGCTGCTGGCGGGTGACTATCTTATTGCAGCCGCAGAAATAACACAGCTTATGGCAAAACGGGATATGCACGTACAGCGACAGGGGACGCTGTGGGTAACGGGCCACAGCGGCATCGAATTCCGCCGCGCCAAATTGCGGTGAAAACTCCAGCGCGGTGGGATACGAGGTATAGCGCGGCCCGGAATAGTTATATTTCTGGATCAGGGCCAGATCCCAGTCGATTATCTGCTCAGACATGCTCACTCCTTCCGATGGTGCCGCCGACGGGTACGCCGTCCCGGCCCCACCGCACCGCGGGTCATGAGCCGGTTGCGCAGCCATTTCTGACGCCGCGACAACCGTCGTAGTTTAACGAATAACCACAGCAGATAACATATAACCAGAAGGGTTATAAGCAGTACCGGGAATCCGATGGGATGCAAATGTTAGTTTCCACCCTTCAGCAGACGCATCATATCTTCCTGACGCTCTTCCTCTTCTTCATCTTCGTCATCGTAAGAGAGGCCGAGCTGCTGCATCAGCTCATCAATGCGATCCAGTTTGGCGTCCACCCAGCTCTGCTCTTCAGCATTCAGGGTGCCCCCCTCTTCCAGACGTTCCAGCAGCGCGTCCAGGCGCTCATCATTCTCCAGCAACTCCAGCTCAGCCTGCGGTGAAAGCATAGGTTTCTCGCTCTTTGGTTTATGCTGCTTGGGGGCTGGGGTGCTGCTTTCGCTCACGCCCAGCGGGATCGGTTTTTTACTGCCGACGCGCGGGTCTTGCGTCTGGCTCTGTTTTTTGCCCGCTGAAGCCGCATCGCCGCCGTTCGCGCGACTGCCTGCCGCGTGGCCACGATGTTTCTTCTGCCGTTTGCGATCGCGAGCTTCCTGATTTAACTCTTCACGCGACTTGCGGCCGGATTTGCCACGGGTGGCGGATGTCGGTTTTTTCATGGTGTGTAATCTTCAGACAGTATTATTCAGTATAGAATTGAGGCGGAATCTAGCAGAAAGCAAGCAAAGAAAAAAGGCGACAGATTACTCTGTCGCCTTTTTCCTCACTGACCACCCTTAACGGGCTTCTTCTTTCCCTGTTCGCTAACGACTTACCCTGTCTTTCCCTTAGCGTCCAACGGTCCCTGTTTCTTCCTTTTCCCTTTGAAACGTCTCCAAGACGCGCGTCATCCTGACTATCCTGTGGTCTTCGCCTCCTGGCGCTTCCTGACCCCTCGTCCTGAGTCTTAATCCTTTCAGCATCCCCGCCGTTGTGTATTACTTTACCCTGTTGACAAAAATCGACAACCAGCCAGGCCGTTAAAAAAACATTTTCAGATTTCTCTATTTTTATAACTTGTTTTTTTTCAGTTAATTACATCTGTATCGTCTTATTTTTCTCAGGTATGTCCTATACGAAGAATAGTCAATGTCTCACAAACCATATGGTTTTTACTTACAGGAACGGCGTGCGGTAAAAACAGCCTTTTTCTGCTGTTCAGGTATAATCCCTGCCATAGCCTGTTTTAACGGAGACGACCGTCTTGACCAACTGGAATTATCAACTGACGCACTTTGTCACTAGCGCGCCAGATATCCGCCATCTTCCTGCCGATACCGGCATTGAAGTGGCGTTCGCCGGCCGCTCCAACGCGGGAAAATCCAGCGCGCTAAATACGCTGACCAACCAGAAGAGCCTGGCGCGTACCTCCAAAACTCCTGGACGTACGCAGCTGATTAACCTGTTCGAAGTCGCCGAGGGCAAACGCCTGGTTGACCTGCCCGGCTATGGTTATGCGCAAGTACCTGAAGAGATGAAGATCAAGTGGCAGCGCGCGCTGGGAGAGTACCTGGAGAAACGTCTGTGCCTGAAGGGCCTGGTGGTGCTAATGGATATTCGCCACCCGCTTAAAGATCTCGATCAGCAAATGATCGAGTGGGCGGTAGAAAGCGATATTCAGGTGCTGGTGCTGTTGACCAAAGCCGATAAGCTCGCCAGCGGCGCGCGTAAAGCGCAAGTGAATATGGTGCGTGAAGCGGTACTGGCCTTCAATGGCGATATTCAGGTTGAACCTTTCTCTTCGCTGAAAAAATCTGGCGTGGATAAGCTGCGACAGAAGCTGGATAGCTGGTTTAACGAAATCCCGCCGCAAGAAGCCGTTGAAGACGCCGAGTAACCCCCGCTTTTTCCGGATAACGGCGCGTAGCGCCCTATCCGGACGTTCATATTACGCACTTTTAACTGCATCAAACTTTTCTTTCGCGCAATAAAAAACGCCCCGGTCATAAATGACCGGGGCGGCTAAAATATTCAGCCAAATCCGATTACGTGAAGTAAAAGGTCTGAAAGATAGAACATCTTACCTCTGTACCCTACGCGATTAACTCTACTCTTCTTTCGCTCACGGATAAAGCATTTTTTGTAGTTTTTTTTCACTATTTACATAGCAAATTCAAATGATCCTCACAAAACGCTATAAGTTATGTTGCTTACTTACAGAAAATCGCTTTGCGCTTTGTATACTTAGTGCGCTTGATCCCAGTTTTCGCCACTACCGACTTCCACCAGCAGCGGCACCGCCAGCGTAGTGCTGTTCTCCATCAGTTCATGGATTTTTTTCGACACGGCATCGAGCTCATCTTTATGCACTTCAAAGACCAGTTCATCGTGAACCTGCATGATCATCCGCACGCGAGGTTGCTCCTTCCGCAGCCATTCATCAACAGCAATCATCGCCCGCTTGATAATGTCTGCCGCTGTCCCCTGCATCGGGGCGTTGATCGCCGCACGTTCCGCGCCGGCGCGACGGGCACCATTGCTGGATTTAATATCCGGCAGATAGAGTCGACGGCCATCCAGCGTTTCAACATACCCTTGCTCTTTCGCCTGAGCGCGGGTGCGCTCCATATACTCCAGGACGCCCGGGTAACGCTCGAAATAAAGATCCATATACTTCTGTGCTTCTTTACGCGGGATGTTCAGCTGGCGGGCCAGGCCGAAGGCGCTCATGCCGTAGATCAGACCGAAGTTGATGGCTTTCGCACTGCGGCGCTGTTCGCTGCTGACGCTGTCCAGTGGTAAGCCAAACACTTCAGCCGCCGTCGCCCGGTGAATATCTTTCCCTTCAGCGAAGGCGGTCAGCAGGCCTTTATCCCGCGACAGGTGCGCCATAATACGCAGTTCGATTTGCGAGTAGTCCGCTGAGACAATGACGTAATCTTCCGGCGCGATAAACGCCTGGCGAATGCGCCGTCCTTCTTCGTTACGCACTGGAATATTTTGCAGGTTTGGATCGGTAGACGACAAACGGCCAGTGGCAGTGACCGCCTGATGATAGGAGGTATGCACGCGCCCCGTTTTAGGGTTAATCATCAGCGGCAGTTTATCGGTATAGGTCGACTTCAGTTTCGCCAGCCCGCGATACTCCAGAATCACTTTTGGCAACGGATAATCCAGCGCCAGCTCCTCCAGGACCTCTTCAGACGTGGATGGCGCGCCACCCGGCGTTTTCTTCAGCGGCTTGATACCCTGTTTCTCAAACAGGATCGTTTGCAGCTGTTTAGTGGAGGAGAGATTAAACGCTTCCCCGGCAATCTCATGTGCGCGCTGCTCCAGCTCAACCAGACGCTGGGCGATCTCCTGGGAATGCGCATGCAGCACGGCAGGGTCGATTTTCACGCCATTGCGCTCAACCCGAGACAGCACCGGCACCAGCGGCATTTCGATATGCTTAAAGATATTCAGCGGACCTTCATGCTGCTGCAGCTTCGGCCACATCTTCAGATGCAGCTGGAGCGTGACGTCGGCATCTTCCGCCGCGTAGCGGCCAGCCTCCTCCAGTGCAATCTGGTTAAAGGTGAGCTGGTTCTTACCTTTACCAGCGATCTCTTCAAAGGTAATGGTTTTATGCTTCAGCCAGCGGTCGGAAAGACTGTCCATATCGTGGCGGCCCGCCACGCTGTCGAGAATGTAGGATTCCAGCATGGTATCGAACGCAATCCCGCGCAGCTCAATGTCATAGTTGGCCAAAATACCGCGATCGTATTTGAGATTTTGCCCGACCTTGAGCAGCTTCTCATCCTCCAGCAGCGGTTTAAGTAACGCCAGTACGCGCTCGCGGGGGATCTGATCCGGTGCATCAAGATAATCATGCGCCACAGGGACATAGGCGGCCACGCCAGGCTCAACAGCGAATGAAAGACCGACCATATTGGCAGAGATATTATCCAGGCTGTCGGTTTCCGTATCAAAGGCAAAGAGCGGCGCTTGCTTCAGCTTATCGATCCAGGTGACCAGCGTGGCCTCATCAAGGATAGTGACGTAGTGCTCTGCTGAAAGGGCGGAGGCCGGTTCATCCTCTGCTTCTGCCTGTGCCGCTGCCGCAGGCTCTGCAGGTTTAGCGGCCGGTTTGCCGCCCTTCGCTTGCAGCCATTTCCCGGCCTCGACGTCGGTTGTCCAGCGCTTAAACTCATACTGCCTGAACAGCGCCAGCAGATCGTCAGCCGCCGGAGGCTGCACCTCCAGCTCTTCGCACGTGAGCTCCAGCTCGACGTCGGTTTTAATGGTCGCCAGCTGATAAGAGAGATAAGCCACGTCCTTGTTCTGCTCCAGCTTCGCCGCCATCGTTTTCGCGCCGCGGAAGCTCAGTGCAGCAATTTTCTCCGGTTCCGCATACAGCGTATCAAGGCCGCCAAGGCCTTGCAGCAGCGCCTGGGCGGTCTTCTCGCCCACGCCCGGCACGCCAGGAATGTTATCCGAAGAGTCGCCCATCAGTGCCAGGAAATCGATAATCAGCTCCGGCGGGACGCCATACTTGGAGACCACCTCATCCGGTCCAAGGATGGTGTTAGTCATGGTATTGATTAGGGTGATCCCCGGCGTCACCAGCTGAGCCATGTCTTTATCACCGGTGCTGATCAGCACCGGACGACCCGCCCTTTCCGCTTCCCGCGCCAGGGTGCCAATCACATCGTCGGCTTCAACACCCGGAACCGCCATTAGCGGCAGCCCCATCGCTTTCACCATCTTATGCAACGGCTCAATCTGCGCGCGCAGATCGTCCGGCATCGGCGGGCGGTGGGACTTGTAATGTTCGAACAATTCATCACGGAAGGTTTTCCCTTTCGCATCAAAGACCACGACGGCGTGAGTCGGTTGATACTGCAGGATCAAACTGCGCAGCATATTCAGTACGCCGTACATAGCCCCGGTCGGCTCCCCTGCGCTGTTAGTCAGCGGCGGAAACGCATGATACGCCCGATAAAGATAGGATGAGCCGTCAACGAGGATGAGAGGGTTTTCTGGGATCTGAACCATAATTTCCGTGCCTGTTTATCAGATTATGGGTAAAGGATGCCACAGACGGGCATGAAATCCTGAATTTTTCCCGCATTTCGCGGAAAAGATTCAACGATCGTCGCGATCGCATAAGAACTTTGCTTGTGGATAACTTTGTGTATAGTTTTACAGCGTCAGCTTTACCGCCCCTGAAAATAAATGAACAAATACTATTACTCTTTATATATCAGTTAATTAAAAACAGATCGACGATCCTGGCATCAATTTGATGACCCAATGTTCCATGTGGATAGAAGATCCTTGTTTTTTTCTGTTCTCGTAAGACCCGTCATTTGCCGCGTTTTCTGGTAAAATCAGCCCCTTGCGCAGCTTAAAGGCGCTCTTTGTCAGCCTAACTTTCTGAATAAACTAACTATGTCGAGATTACTCGCTGCGATAACACTTCCGCTGAGTATCGCCTTAACCATCTTAGTCACCATTATCTGCTCTGTACCGATCATCGTCGCCGGGCTGATTAAACTGCTGGTCCCCATTCCAGCGGTATGGCGCTCTATATCTGTTTTTTGCAATTTTATGATGTATTGCTGGTGCGAAGGGCTGGCGCTGCTGTTGCATCTCAATCCCTGGCTTAAATGGGACGTCGAGGGTCTGGAAGGCTTAAATAAAAAGAACTGGTATCTGCTGATCAGTAACCACCATAGCTGGGCAGATATCGTGGTGCTGTGCGTGCTGTTCCGCAAGCATATTCCGATGAATAAGTACTTCCTTAAACAACAGCTGGCGTGGGTACCCTTCATCGGCCTCGCCTGCTGGGCGTTGGATATGCCCTTTATGCGCCGCTATTCACGCAGTTACCTTATTAGACACCCGGAACGCCGCGGTAAAGATGTCGAAACCACCCGCCGTTCATGTGAAAAATTTCGCGCGCATCCGACGACTATCGTCAATTTTGTGGAAGGCTCGCGTTTTACCGAAGCCAAAAAGCACGAGACGCGCTCGCCTTACGATAACCTGCTACCGCCTAAAGCGGCAGGTATCGCCATGGCGTTAAACGTGCTCGGTTCGCAGTTCGATAAACTACTGAATGTCACGCTGTGCTACCCGGAGAATAATACAAAGCCGTTTTACGATATGTTAAGCGGCCGCCTGACGCGCATTGTAGTACGTATCAATCTGGTTCCTATTGGTGAAGAGCTGCACGGCGATTACGTTAACGATAAGAACTTTAAGCGCGGCTTCCAGCGCTGGCTCAATGGGCTATGGGAAGAGAAAGACCGTCAGTTGACTGACATCATGCGGGACAAAGAAAGGTAGTCACTGCCAGAATAGCTAAGGTAACGCCGGTCAGTGACCGGCGTTTTTTTTATTTCTTCTCTACCAGTTGCTTCACGGTATCCGCATACTGAGCGACGAAGACATCCATATTGCTGGTGTCCATCCCCTGCGGGTTCAGCTGGTATTTACCATTAACATACATAGCCGGTACCCCCTGCAGCTGCAGATCGGCTGCCGCTTTCTCTTGCTGAGCGACCAGAGATTTCACCACGAAGCTATTCCATGCGGCATCGTAGTCTTCCCCTTTCACGCCAGCGTCGACAAACACTTTACGAATGTCAGCCACGCTCTGCACGGTCTGGGTTTTCTGCACGGCTTCGAACATCGGCGCAGTAATTTTATCTTCAACACCCAGCGCGATGGCCACCGCCCACGCCTGCGTCAGATCCTTGCCCAGAGGGCCCAGGAACTCAACGTGGTATTTGGTCATTTTGGTGCCTTCCGGCAGTTTCTGACGCACATTGTCAGAAACATGCAGCACTTCTTCAAACTGGTAGCAGTGCGGGCAGTAGAATGAGAAGAACTCGAGCACCTGCGGCTCGCCAGCAATCGGCTTATCAAGGGTAATGTACTGCTTGCCATCGGTGATCTGGGCAGCGGATGCACTAAAAGCCAGAATCATACCAGCCAGCGCCAGCCAAACTTTTTTCATGATTTACTCTCTCCTGGATATATCACATTAATACATTGGCGTTAACTGAAGCGGGGGTTCCTGTAGAACCTTCACCTGCTCAAGAAAAGTCGACGTCTGCCCCCGCCAGTAATCCTCCCCGGTTAACCAGGGGAAATTGACCGGGAAAGCGGGATCGTCCCAGCGTCTGAGCAACCACGCCAGATAATAAACCAGTCGCATAGCGCGTAAAGGTTCAATTAGCGCGATTTCATCGCTGTTAAAGGGGCTGAATTCCTCATAGGCCTCGACAATGGTCTCCAGCTGCATACGCTGTTCAGCCTTATCACCGTTGAGCAGCATCCACAGATCCTGAATCGCCGGGCCGGTTCGCGCATCGTCTAAGTCGACAAACAGTGGCCCGTCGCGCCAGAGGATATTACCCGCATGGCAGTCACCGTGCAGGCGTAACGTGTTCCCGCGGCCGTGCCATTGCTCCATGACGGCAGCAATGAGTTTATCGGTCGCCTTCAGGAAATCGGCCTTCAGGCCAGAGGGGATCAGCGTCGCCTGTTCAAACACCTGGCGCGGTTCCAGCAGGTACTCCTGGACGCCAATTTCCGGGCGGGCAGTAAAGCGCTGTTTGCGGCCCGTCTGGTGCAGGCGCCCCAGATAGCGGCCAACCCATTCCATCTGATCAAGGTTATCCGCTTCAAACTGACGACCGCCAAGGCTTGGGAAAACGGCAAAGTAGAATCCCTGATGCTGATGAAGCGTGCTGTCGTTAAAGAAGAGCGGCGCAGCAACGGGCACTTCATCTTCTACAAGCTGAAGCGCAAACTGGTGTTCTTCAAGGATCTGTTCTGCGGACCAGCGCTCAGGACGATAGAACTTTACCACATAGCGATGGCGCTCTTCGTCCTGGAACTGATAAACGCGGTTCTCATAGCTGTTTAGCGGGGTGAGACCGGAGTCCACCCGCATACCCAGATCGAATAACCCATCGATAATGGTATCCGGGCGAAGCGTCTGAAAAGTAAAAGCCTTATCGTGCATCCTGACTTCCGATAATCGTACGAATAGTTCAGGATATCATCTCATTGCACTTTACGCGGCAGCGCTTACAACCTTTTACTCTTTTATTACCCCGCGGGCGCGCAGCAGCGCGGTTTTAAAGTCCTCTTCATAATCCTTCTGAATACCGGGAATGACAGCATCTTTAGAAGAGTCACGCATCTTCAGGTGATAGATCAGAATATCGTCGGAAAGATCGCTCAGTTCGCCATCATAGCCAGCCTCTTTCGCCAGTTTCTGCAAAAATTGCATCAGATTCAGTTCAGGCTCTTTCTGCCAGGCAGGCTGGAGGAGTTCAATTACTTCATTCAGACGTTTACATTTCATGGTCATGCTCCTTACTCTTGATAGGGACAAGTTAACAGGGTCAATCCCACAATGAAAGAGGCGATATTCAGATGCAAAGCGAGGCGATAACCGGCGTCGTGCTGGCAGGCGGCAAAGCCACGCGAATGGGCGGCATTGATAAAGGATTACAGGCGCTAAATGGTCGCCCTCTCTGGCGTCACGTCGCGGAGACATTAGCCCCGCAGGTAGATGAGTTAGTCATTAGCGCCAATCGTCATCTTGAACAGTGGCGTGCCAGCGGATATCCGGTCTTTCGAGACATACAGGAGGGTTATCAGGGGCCGCTGGCCGGAATGCTTGCTGTGATGCAGCAGGTCGCGAGCCCATGGTTTGTTTTTTGCCCCTGCGACACGCCGTTCATTCCATCCTTTTTGGTGGAGCGCTTTATCCAGCAGAAAGGGGCCGCACCGGTCGTTTGGGCCCATGACGGCGAACGGGATCATCCCGCCGTTGCATTAGTTCATCGTCAAATCATTCCGGAACTGGAGGCTTATCTGGCTCATGGAGAGCGCAGGGTGATGGTCTTTATGCGACAAGTGGGTGGGCGCCCGGTGAATTTCAGCGATGTGAAATCAGCGTTCATCAATGTAAATACGCTTGAAGATTTGCAGCAGATGCAGGAGCCATCATGACCCCATTACTGGCGATCGCCGCATGGAGCGGTACCGGAAAAACAACATTATTAAAGCGTCTTATCCCTGAGCTTTGCGTCAGAGGTCTGCGTCCCGGGCTGATAAAACATACCCATCATGATATGGACGTCGATAAGCCCGGCAAAGATAGCTATGAATTACGTAAGGCGGGCGCTGCGCAGACTATTGTCGCCAGCGAACAGCGCTGGGCGTTGATGACGGAGACGCCAGAGACGCCGGGATTAGATCTCACGTGGCTTGTCAGTCGAATGGATGTCAGCAAACTGGACCTGGTTTTAGTGGAGGGGTTCAAACATGAACCCGTGCCGAAGATCCTACTTTTTCGGCAAAACAGCGGCCATCGTGTAGAAGAGCTGATAATTGATGAACATACCATCGCCGTGGCCAGCGATATGCCCATCGCGACCTCGCTTCCGCAGTTGGATTTAAATGATATTCAACAGATCGCGACATTTATTGCGAATTGGTTAGAGAGGCATTAGCAGTTTATCGGTAGGGTTGCTTCTTAACACAGACGTTAATGAATGGCATCGGCAGACAGGGGCCTCCCCGGAGGCGGTGCTGCGCACCTTGTCCGGGCTACGGATCGTGCAGGGCGGGTGCGAATCCGTAGCCCCGGTAAGCACAGCGCCACCGGGGAGATATACCCCACACAGCAAAAAACCCCGCACCTTTCGGCACGGGGTTCTTGTTAAAACGCAAAAACAAAAAGCTCAGTCTTTCGGCTGAGCTTTCTGCTTTATTTGATGCCTGGCAGTTCCCTACTCTCACATG
>NZ_LOAR01000021.1:0-87535 GCF_001620885.1 Klebsiella sp. D5A
GCATGGGGCCGGAGTTCCGTCCGATGCTGCGCTTCTATGTGACCGGCGGTCAGGTGGACAACGAGCATACCGCGAAGGTTAACGGCACCCAGGACCAGCAGCTGGATTCACTGAACGTCGGTGGAATGTTTGAGGCGTGGTTCTGATGCGATAGCGTTGTCGAAGGCGCGTTCCCGGCTGGCGCTACGCTTAGCCGGGCTACGACTGAGGAGGCCTGCGGGATACCACCCGTAGGCCCGGCAAGCGCAGCGCCGCCGGGCGGTCAGGCGCCGTACCCGCGGTAGTGCCGGCTGGCAAAAGGCGAGCGGCCTTAAGCGGGTGGATTCACCTTCACTTTGGTCGCCACCAGCAACCCGGTAAACAGCATTAATATTCCTGACAACACCAGCGGCGACAGCAGCCCTAAGTGGTCGAGCGCAATACCGCCGACCGCGGCGCCGCAGGTGTTGGCCAGCTGGATCACCGCCACCTGAATCGACCCGGCTTTTTCCGCCTGATCGGAGAGCGAACGGGTGATCCACGTTGACCACCCAACCGGGATCAGCGCAAACGCGAAGCCCCAGATAATCGCCACCGTCGAGGCGACGATTTTGCTTTCTCCCCACAGCACCAGCGCCACCGCGCAGGCGGTCAGTACCAGTGGCGCGATCGCCAGCGCCGCTTTTACCGAACGCTTGAGAAGCACCGAGGAGAGCGAGGTGCCGATAAAGCTGGCGATACCAAAGCTCAGCAGCACCAGCGTCAGGCCGTCGACATCAAACCCGGCGAGGGTCATGTACACCGGACGTATATAGGTAAAGAAGGCGAACTGCCCGGCAAAGGCCATGAAAATGGCGCACATCCCGGCCATCACCCCCGGACGCTTCAACAGACCAAACATATTTTGCTGCTGAGAAGCCGATTCACCGGGCAGCGACGGCAGCGCTTTCAGCACCCAGAGCGTACACAGCACGCCCATCACCGCCGCGCCGTTAAAGACGTTGCGCCAGCCGATAAGCCCGCCAAGGAAACTGCCCAATGGGGCGGCGATCACCAGCGCGATTGATACCGCGCCGAAGATAATCGATAGCGCTTTCGGCACCACGCGCATCGGCACCAGCCGCATGGTCAGCGAGGCCGACATCGCCCAGAAACCGCCGAGCGCCAGGCCCAGACAGGCTCGTCCCAGCAGCAGCAGGGTGAAGCTATCGGCAAACGATACCAGCAGGCAGGAAAGGGTCAGCAGCAGCGAAAACAGGATCACCACGTAGCGGCGATCGGTTTTGCCAATGATGGAGGTGATAAACAGGCTGGAGAACATCGCTACGAATGCCGTCGTCGTCACCGACTGCCCGGCCATCCCTTCGGAGATGCCTAAATCCAGCGCCATCGGCGTCAGCAGACTGACCGGTAGAAATTCGACGGTAATCAGGCAGGCAACGCAGAAAGCAACCGCGAAAACCGCCGACCAGTTTGGTCGCACCAGCTCGCGTGCATGGGGTTTGGCTTCATTTGAATGACTCATGAGTGACCTGCGAAGAAAGTGGCTGAAAGCCGCGCAGTGTAACATTTTGTTTGTGACGAATTTAACGTTTTCGCAACTCTTCTCGCTTTTCATAAGAGGATGCGTAGCTGTTCGCATGTTTAAAAAAACGATGCTTGCTATCGCTTTTACAAATCTCAGGAGAATTTAATATAGCACCATGTGCTATACTTTTAACGACAGGATGTCAGCAATGCGTATCTTTAAAACCAAATGGTTTGCCAGAGAGGCTAGCTCTCATGGCATTTCCGACGACGAGCTCTATCAGGCAATTCAATCTGTGCTTCAGGGCAAGGTGGTTGATTTAGGAGGAGGGGTTTATAAAAAGCGACTCAACAAGAATCGCGATCGCGCAATCATCCTTACCAAAAGCGCAGGGCATTGGTTTTATGTCTTTCTGTACGCCAAACAGGATATGGCCAATATCAGCCATCGCGAATTAATGGGGTTTCGTGAGCTTGCAAAACACTATGCCAATCTCTCTGAAGAGAAAACGACGGCCTTAGTTAAAAGTAAAGAATTGGTGGAGATTTGCGATGACAGCAAAAAATAAATACAAAAGCCCGGCTTTCGAAGCGATCCATAGCGCTGCGTCGGGGCTATTCAGCGTTGGCGCAATCCCACAGGAAACAATGCGCCATTTTGATGAATCATGTCTCGGTAGCGTAGCCGCACTTCAACCCATTGAAATTAAAGCGCTACGTGAACAACTCAATGTTAGCCAACCCGTGTTCGCTCGTTATCTGAATACCAGTGTGTCTACCGTGCAAAAATGGGAGACTGGCGCTAAACGACCGAGCGGAATGTCATTAAAATTGCTTAGCGTCGTACAAAAACACGGCCTGAAAATCCTACTGTAGTTATTCTGCCGGATGGCGCTTACGCTTATCCGGCCTACAAGGAACGTAAGGGAGATATGGTTTTGAACCACAGGCCGGATAACAATGAGATCAGTGCAGCCAGTGCACGCCGTCTTCCGGGAGAAACAGATCGTTATAGCGCTGCTGTAGGTTATGCAAATCGCTTGCATCCGGATCCAGCTCGCGCAGAAACCCTTGCGCAAGACGAATTTGCGCGTCGGTAATCGGCGCCGCTAATCGCGCTTTTTGCATCAGGCGATACCAGTAATGCAGGTTTTTTTCGCTGGCATCGACAATCGCGACCTGCCAGATGAGCAGCACCTGCGCGGCGTTCTGCAGATGCGCTTCATTCGGCCGCTCCAGGTAGCGCAAAAACTCATTACCGGCGGTTTTTCCCAGCTGATCGATCATTGATTCCAGCGGAACAGGCGTAATGCCCAGGCGTTCGCTCAGGCGGCGGATCGCGCGGCGTGAATCAGAGGTAAGCACCCGAAATCCCACAACAAATACCACTACCAGGGTGGCCAGTCCTATCCAGATCATGCATCCTCTCATCCAATCGCGGCCTGACTATCATAATGGGAATTTGCCTGCTGTCGACTGTCGGACCTGGCATATTACGCAAGAAATAAAAAAGCCCGGCGCACTGGCCGGGCAAGGTTACCAAATACCTGGTGAATCAGGCAGTCTGCAAAATACGGTTCTTTTTCTCGCGGCGAATTTTACGCTCTTCAAAGATAGCCACGATGGCCATCAGGCAGATACAGCCGATGGCGGCGGCGTCCAGCGCCGCAAAGGTGCCGGCCCAGCCGGTCAGGCCGAAGACCGGCGTGCCGTCGGCGATCATCCCAAGACCCAGCTTGGCGAAGCTATCGCCGATCAGATAGGCGAAAGTGCCCTTGATTCCATCGGCGGCGCCGATCGCTTTTTTCGGCACAAAGCCGACAGCGGCGACGCCGATCAGCAGCTGCGGACCAAACACCAGGAAGCCCAGCGCAAACAACGAGGCCAGATAGACGTACTGGTTGCTGGCGTGTTGGTAAACCCCGAGGGTGGCGATAATCAGCGCCAGCGCGATGCAAGCCACCAGCGCGCGGCGGCCGTTGGCCAGATCCGACAACCAGCCCCACAGCAGCGTGCCGACCAGCGCGCCGACCTCAAACAGGGTAAAGCCCTGAATCGCCACCTCTTTAGACAGCTTCAGCTCCTGGAAGGCGTACACGGTGGACCACTGATCGATACCGATACGCACCACGTAGAGGAAGATGTTGGAGAAGCACAGCAGCCAGATCACTTTGTTTTTCAGCACGTACTCAACAAAGATCTGCCACTTGGTCATCGCATTTTCTTCGGTCTCTTTGTCCTCTTCGCTGATCGCTTCGCCAAACAGCTCTTCCGCCGTGCCGAGGCCATAGGATTCCGGCGAGTCGCTACCGTAGCGCAGGCCAATAAAGCCGACGATCAGCGCAATAATCGACGGGAAGATAAACATGCCGATCACATGGCCGTCGAACAGATAGTTGGCGCCAAACAACGCCACGCCCGCCGCGCCCGCGCCGCCGAGGTTGTGGGAGATATTCCAGAAGCCGAGGAAGGTGCCGCGTTTGCGTCTGGGCGTCCACTTGGTGATGGTGGAATAGCTGCACGAGCCGCCGGTGCTCTGGAAGAAGCCGCTCAGCGCATAGAAGGCGATCATCAGGAACAGGCTGGTTGAACCCGCCCCCATGCTGGCGCTAAAGCCCAGCATACAGATGGCGGAGAGGATCAGCATAAACGGCAGGAACTGCTTGGTATTTTTACCGTCGGCATAATAAGAGACCAGCGTCTTGCCCACGCCGTAGGTGATGGAAAAGCCCAGGCCAATCATCCCCAGCTGCGTCATGCTCAACCCATAGGTGGAGATCATGTCGTTCTGCGCGATGTTAAAGTTCTTGCGGATCAGGTACATGGTCAGGTAGCCGATGAAGACCACCAGATAGGACTGCATGAAAGGTTTGAACCACATTTTGCGCCGCACATCGAGCGGCAGATCCAGGGTCGGCTTGCGCACCTGATTCAGAAAGGCCAGCATGGGTATCTCCTGAGCTGATTTTTTATGCCTGCGTCATAACCAGGCATTGTAAGAACCCGCGCGCCGTCTGGCCTGAGACGACGTCCAGGTGAAACCAAGAAAATTTCTTAGTTTTGCCCCGTTCGCGGCCAAAGGGTGAACTACATCACGCTTCGCTGGCGGTACGCGGCGCCTGCGCGTTTAAAAACGGCAGCAGCAGCAGCGCGGAAATGCCGGCGGCAATCGCAATCACCACGAAGAATCCGGTCCAGTGCCAGATATCCATCACCTGCGCCAGCGGCCAGCCGGAAAGCGAGGCGCCAAGATAAGCGAACAGGCCGACAAACCCGGTTGCCGCCCCGGCGGCTTCTTTATGCGAACATTCCGCCGCCGCCATGCCGATCAGCATCTGCGGGCCGAAGACGAAGAACCCGGTGGTGAAGAAGCAGGCCGCCTGCATCACATAGCTGGCGAACGGCATCAGCCACAGGCCGCCAACCGACAGCAAAATTCCGGCGGCGAAGATCAGGTTCATTGGCCCACGGTTGCCGTTAAACAGCTTATCCGAGCCCCAGCCCGCCACCAGCGCGCCGATAAAACCGCCCAGCTCAAACATGGTCACCGCCGAGTTAGCGGTCACCAGATCGACGCCGAGCGTCTCCGACATATACAGATTACCCCAGTCGTTAATCGCCGCCCGCACCACGTACACCAGCACATAGCACAGCGACAGCAGCCAGATATAGGGATTGGCCAGCACGTAGCGGGTCAGGATCGCTTTGCGCGTCAGCCCGGCACCTTCCTGCTGCTGGGCGATTTCCAGCGCATCGTGACGCCAGTCGCCCACGGCGGGTAACCCCACCGCCTGCGGGCGATCGCGCAGCCGCCAGCACAGATACAGTCCGGCGAGGATCGCCAGACAGCCGGCAATCGTCATCCCCGCACGCCAGCCGTAATGCAGCGCCGCCGCCCCCACCACCATCGGGATCAGCGCGCCGCCGACGTTATGCGCGGTATTCCATAGCGCCCACCAGCCGCCGCGTTCGGTCCGCGAATACCAGGCCGTCAGCAGCCGGGCGCAGACCGGCGAGCCCCAGCCCTGGAAGAAGGCATTCAGCGCCCACAGCAGCGCGAAAGCCCACAGCGAGGTGGAAAAACCGAACAGAATATTCACCACCCCGGTAGCGATAAGCCCCAGCCCCATAAAATAGCGGGCGTCGGAGCGGTCGCTGACGATACCGGAGAAAAATTTCGACAGCCCGTAAGTGATGTAAAACAGCGTGGCCAGCAGGCCGATATCGCTGCGGGTCAGGACGTTGCTGGCGAGAATTTCAGGCACCGCGGCATTAAAGCTTTTGCGGGTGAAATAAAACAGCGCGTAGCCAAGCCAGATAGTGAGCAGAATATGTCGACGCCAGTAACGATAACGCTCGTCCAGCTCGCGTTTATCGCTAACTGGCGCGGCGTCCGGCGGCGCTTTTAAAAAGGCAAACATCGGCGCTCCTCTCAGGCGTAACGCAGCGGTAGATTGACGCACACGCGGGTACCGTGTGTGCAGGAGATAGTTAACGTACCGCCCAGCGCGGTCACACGTTCGCGCATGCCGGTCAGGCCGAACCCCTGCAGATTCGACCCCGGCGGCAGGCCGCAACCGTCATCTTCCAGCACCAGCATTAGTCGCTCATCCTGCTGCCAGCCCTGCAGGGTAACAGCGCTGGCGCTGGCGTGCTTGACGATATTATTCAGCCCCTCCTGGCAAACGCGAAACAGCGTCACACGCTGGTTCTCGCTCAGTCCCGCCTCGTTAATCCGCCAGTCGAGATGGCTGACAATGCCGCGGTCCTCCAGCTCCATCTCGCGCATCAACGAACGTACCGCCTGTTCAAGCGGCAGATCGTCAAGCTGGCGCGGACGCAGACGACCAAGCAGGCGGCGCACCGAGTCGTACACCCCCAGCGACAGCTGTTCTATCAGCTGGCCGCTCTGCCGTACGCTGGCGTTGTTTGGCGCCAGACGCTGCACGATCCCCGCCTGGGTGCGAATTGCCGTGATCGTCTGGCCGATATCATCATGGAGCTCGCGCGCCACGTCACGCCGCACGCTCTCTTCCGTTTCCAGCAGACGTTCCGCCAGCCGCCGATTTCGCGCCAGCTCGTTCTGTAGCGACAGGTTAAGCTCGCGCAATCGCTGGATCCCCGCGCCCAGCAGCAGCCCGGTGAGGCTCTGCGCCAGCAGCGAAAGCAATAGATCGACCGGGTGATCGTGCCAGGTCTGGCTGGCAATCAGCGCAATCGCGTTCATCAGGGTGGCGATCAGCGCCCCCTGCCAGCCGTAGTGCCAGGCGAGAGCGATAATCGGCAGCGCGAGGCAAAACGGGGTAAAGCGGGAGAGCTCGGCGGGCAGCCCAAGCTGCAGCCACAGGCTAATGGTGAATAACAGCAGGTACCAGATCAGATGCCGGCCGCGCCAGTTAATCGGCTGCGAGACCAGCGCGGGCCCCAGTGGCCGCCAGACGGTACTGGTAAGATAGTGCCAGATAACCAGGCAGGTCGGCGCCAGCGTCAGGCCGCCGGTTAGCGTTAACAGCAGGGCGGTCAATCCTTCGCTCCCTTGCGCCAGCCACGACAGCGATTGCAGCAGCGAGGCGGCGATCAGCGCCCCGCCCTGGCGCAGCAGCGTCAGCCAGTCGCGCTGATGGCGATAGCGAGAGATCAACGCCACCGGCAGCAGGGTCAGCAGACTTCCGGTCATCAAAATTATCGGGTGCGCCAGCGCCACTTCCTGCGCCAGCCAGAAGATAAGCAGCCACTCGGCTCCCAGCAGCACCGGCCAGTAGCCACGCGGGCATTGCAGCATCAGCCCTAAACGCAGGCCAAAGGGAAACAGCAGCACCGCTAAATCCGCACGCTCCACCAGATGCAGACTGATGCTCCACAGGCAGAACCAGGCTGCGGAGAAGATAAAGGCGCAGCCGATCACCGACAGCAATCGTGAGACGACAGCCTTCATTGCCAGCTATCGAACATGCGGCGCGCCAGCTCAACGTCGTTGCTGACGCCCAGTTTTTCCAGCAGGTTGGCGCGGTGAACGTGAACGGTTTTCGGCGACAGGCCGAGCTCGGCGGCAATCTCTTTCACCGCCATGCCCTGCGCTAGCTTTTCCGCCACCTGGCGTTCGCGTTTGGTGAGCGGATCCTGGCGCCCGGCGGCCAGCTTCATGGCGATATCCGGCGTGAGATAGCAACCACCCGCCGCCACCGTGCGGACCGCGGCAATCAGTTCATCCGGGCTGCAGCGTTTCGACAGGAAGCCGCGCGCGCCGGCGTTCAGCGCCTGCTCGATCAGCGCCGGGCTGTCGTGTACCGACAGCATGATGGTCGCCATCCCCTTCGGCAGCTGGCTGAGCAGCTCCAGCCCGGAAATATCTGGCATGGAGATATCGCAGATACAGACCTGTACGCCGCGCCCCGGTAGCCCTGTCAGCGCCTCGCGGCCGCTACCAAATTCAGCGACAACCTGAAAATCAGCTTCCAGCCCCAGTAGCTGAGCAAAACCGGAGCGGACAATCAAATGATCGTCAATAAGGGCGATGGTAGTCATGGTGTTTCCTGGTGCCTGAAAGCGCCGGATGGCGGCGTAAACGCCTTATCCGGCCTACGGATCCACTCCCTGTAGGCCGGATAAGCGCAGCGCCATCCGGCAAAGGCGCTTACCTTAACCATAAGCACCTTACCGTTCAAGCCTTGCGCGATTTACTCGAAGAACACCGCAATTTTGTTAAACATGGTGGGATCGGACTGGTTACGCGCCACTTTGGTGACATCTTCCAGCTTTTCAATCTGGCTAATCATCTGCCCCAATCGCTGGTCATCATTTACCAGCAGCCAGATGCGGCTGTGTTCGCTGCCCTGAATTGGCAGACAGAGAATGCCTTCGACGTTAAACGCCCGACGGGCAAATAGCCCGCAAACGTGGGTCATGACGCCGGGATGGTTACGGACGGTGAGTTCCAGAATGACGTTATCACATTGTTTTTGCATGGCTTATTCCCCCACCATTTCAGTATTGGCCGCACCCGGCGGTACCATCGGATACACTTTCTGCTGCGCGTCGATACGCACGTGGATCAACGCCGGCCCCGGACGGTCGATAATCGCCTGCAGCGCCGCCTGCGGATCGGCTTCGTTATTTAAATCACAGGTTTGCAGGCCAAAACCGGCGGCAATCTGCATAAAGTTAATCATCCCCGGATAGGTGGCGGCGAACACGCCCTGCTGATAGAACAGGCTCTGCTGCTGGTGCACCAGCCCCAGCGCTTCGTTGTTCAGCAGGATAATTTTGACATCCAGCTGATTTTCGGCGGCGGTGGCCATCTCCTGAATATTCATCATCAGGCTGCCGTCGCCGGAGAAGCAGATAACCTTGCGCTGCGGATTCGCCAGCGCCGCGCCGATGGCCGCCGGCAGGCCGAAGCCCATGGTGCCGAGGCCGCCGGAAGTCAGCCACTGGCGCGGACGGTTGAGCGGGTAGGCCTGCGCTGTCCACATCTGATGCTGACCCACATCGGTGGTGATGATCGCCTCATCGTCAACGCAGGCGGCCACGGCGTTAATCAGGCCGTAATGGGAGAGCGGGTCGCTTTCCTGCGGGATGGCGCAGGGGAATTCACGCTGCAAATCGGCCACCAGCTGGCGCCACTCGTCGCGCGGCTGCGCCTCAATCTGCGGGGTGAGCTGGGCTAAGACTTCCGCCACATCGCCCTGAATCGCGACGTGCGGTTGCTTGATTTTACCCAGCTCAGAGCGGTCGATATCGACGTGGATAATCTTCGCGTTCGGGCAGAACTGCTCGGTCTTGCCAATCGCCCGGTCATCAAAACGCGCGCCTAAAACAATCAGTAAATCCGCTTCCTGCAGAATAAAGTTGGTGCTGCGCGCGCCGTGCATGCCCAGCATCCCCAGCGACAACGGATGCGCCTTCGGCAGCATCCCCAGCGCCATCAAGGTCATGGTGGTCGGCAGGTTGGCTTTTTCCGCCAGCTGACGAATCGGCTGCGGCGCGTTAATCACCCCGCCGCCCAGATACAGTACCGGACGCTTCGCCGCGTTGATCATCGCCGCCGCCTCACGCACACTTTCAGGGGCGAATGCCGGTGCCGGGGCGCGCTCGCCCGGTTCTGGCAAGGTCTCCAGTTCAATAGTGGCCGCCTGTACGTCCTTAGGAATGTCTATCCACACCGGCCCGGGACGCCCGGACTGGGCAATACGGAAGGCGTCGCTGATCACCTGCGGCAGCTCGGCGATGTCGCGCACCAGGTAGTTATGCTTGGTGATGGGGATAGAGATGCCGTAGGTGTCCACTTCCTGGAAAGCGTCGGTGCCGATCATGGAGGCCGGCACCTGGCCGGTGATGCACACCAGCGGAATTGAATCGAGGCGGGCATCGGCGATGGCGGTAATCAGGTTGGTGGCGCCAGGGCCGCTACAGGCCATACAGACTGCGGGTTTACCTTCGGTTCGCGCCATCCCCTGAGCGATAAACCCCGCGCCCTGCTCGTGGCGCGCCAGGATGTGGCGGATCTGCGTGCTTTGGCTTAAGGCATCGTAGATAGGCAGGATAGAACCGCCCGGGATGCCGCTGACCATAGTGATGCCCTGGCGTTCCAGTAAATGAACAACCAGCTGCGCGCCGGTAAAGCGCATTGTGTTTGATGTGGTGCCCGAACTTGCCATGCTCCAGTCCTTTTATTCTGGGCCGACTTTACCGGGGGGCTCGCCAACAAAAAACCCCGCTCGGTTTGCGCCGGCGGGGTTTGGAATTCGTGTTGTTCCGGACCCTACGGCGCGTTGCCGACGACGACCACCACAGACACGACGACCACCGCGGCTGGCGCGGTTTTTAGTAGGGTCGAAGCGATCAGGGTTGCGTTCATTAGGGACCTGTTGTGTCGAAAAATAAGCTGAATTTATACAAACACAGGTTTTGCGATTTCACAATGGATTTATTTTCATCCACGATAATTTGCGTGAAAGATCACAATTCGGCGCAAAAGGGCAGAAAACAAAAAACCCCGCCGGAGCGAGGTTTTTATCAGCATGGTTACAGGTGGTAGCCGCAAGCACACTGTATTACGTCAACGCCAAAAGTATACGCGATCGCTGCAGTTCGCGCAATTTAAGGTCGGTTTTTCTCTGTCATAGAGTATGGATGAGAGGGGCGTATTTGTCCAAAAAAATACTGTTCATCCATACAGTATTTATCTATACTGGGTGTGTTCACTTTGTGCCATTCGGGGGCCGCAAGTTTGACCGGCGCAACGAAGTCCTGGCTGAAACGGGTGGTGCCGTCAGTGCCTTAACCCCGAGAGAGCACACTGTGTTACGTCAACAACGTGCAGTCACTGGCCCGCGCGGCAACGCGTGGCTCAGCGCTGCGCACCCCTGTCGTTGCAGGCGGCGGGCCGGGAAGCCGTTCATGGAAAGGATGAACTATCGGCCAGGGCAGACGCCGCCGGCGACAGGCAGGGATAAGCTGGCAACGGGCAGCGGAAAGGTACGTCAGCTTATTGTGCTCCTTAACCACAGGAGACGCGCGTATGGGCGGAATGGATATTATTATTTTAATCCTGAAACTCATGGTTGCTGTGTTGCAACTACTTGATGCAGTCCTGAAACAGTTCCGCTGATTCAGGTTCAAGTCGCACCTGAGGGGGGCGGGAAACCGCCCCCCTGCAGGCGCCCGCCGGGCGTCCCGGGATGACTTGATGGAGGAAACTATGCCACCCCTGTTAATTGCCGCCACAACGCCGGACGATCCGGGGTTCGTTGCGCTGCGCACTGAAAGCCTTGAACAGCATTTCAACATGCTGCGCCGCCTGGCGGAAAACTGGCAGAGCGGCAAAAACCGCTTTAACGCGCCGGGCGAAACGCTGCTGGGCGCCTTCGTCAACCACCAGCTGGTAGGGGTATGCGGCATCAATAGCGATCCCTTCAGTCCGCAGCCGCGGGTTGGGCGCATTCGCCATCTCTACATTAGCGAACGTTACCGTCGCCGGGGCATCGGCCAGCAGCTGCTGGTCTCGGTCATTACCCACTCCAGCGCCTGGTTCGATTTTCTTAACACCCATGCCCCGGCGCAGGCCTGGCCCTTTTATGAAAGGCTTGGTTTTCGCCCGGTGTACGATGAACCGCGGGTGACACATCGCCTGTTTTGTTCGCTTTAACCCCCCCGCTGGCAGGCAGCGCGCGCGCGTGTTACATTCCTGTGACCTTCACTGTTGAACCTGTCTGCGATGACCCTCACCGTATTCTGCATTTTGCTGTTCGCCGCCCTGCTGCACGCCAGCTGGAACGCTATCGTCAAAGCCAGCGGCGATAAAATGTACGCGGCGATCGGCGTCAGCGGTTCGGCCGCGCTGATCGCCCTGGTGATGCTGCCCTTTGCCCCGCAGCCCGCGCTTGCCAGCGCCCCCTATCTGCTGGCGTCGTGCGCATTACAGGTGGTGTATACGGTGCTGGTGGCGAAGACCTATCAGGTGTCGGATATGAGCCAGACCTATCCGCTGATGCGCGGCACCGCGCCGCTGCTGGTCGCGGCTATCAGCGTGATATTTCTCGGCGATCGCTTATCGCCGCTGGCCTGGCTGGGCATCGGCGTTATCTGCCTGGCGATTCTGGCGATGGCCTTTCACGGCCGCGTCAGCTCCCGCAAAGGCATCGTGCTGGCGCTCATCAACGCCTGCTTTATCGCGGGATATACACTGGTGGACGGCACCGGCGTCCGGCTGGCGGGCTCGGCGCTAGGCTACACCCTGTGGACCTTTTTTATGAACGGTTTCTGCCTGCTGTGCTGGGCCATGGTGGCGCGACGGCGAGAGGCCAGTCGTTATTTACGTCAGCACTGGAAAAAGGGCATCCTCGGCGGTGTCGGCACCATGGGCTCCTACGGCCTGGCGCTATGGGCGATGACCCAGGCCCCGCTGGCGGTGGTCGCCGCGCTACGTGAAACCTCCATTCTGTTCGGCGCGCTGATCGCCTTTATCGTTCTGAAAGAACAACTGATGCCGCTGCGCATCGTGGCCGCCTGCGGGATTGCCGCCGGGGCGATCCTCCTGCGCCTGGCGTAGCCTGAAATGGCAACATTAGTTGCCGTTCCTGTTTACATAATCTGCCTGGAATTCCCTCAACAATCGGCGCTTTGCAGTTGTCCTGTCATTTTAATATGGTAGATTCCTCCATCGTTTACGGGATGTGCCAGTCACATATTCTTTATTTCTCTTTACTCGCAAAGTATTCATCGACATGAAACGGCATAAGAACTTCAATTTGTTGTTGATGCTGGTACTGCTGGTGGCCGTCGGCCAGATGGCGCAGACCATTTATATTCCGGCTATTGCCGACATGGCGGTCGCGCTGAACGTCCGCGAAGGGGCGGTACAAAGCGTGATGGCGGCCTATCTGCTGACCTACGGTATTTCACAGCTGTTCTACGGCCCGCTCTCCGACCGCGTGGGCCGCCGTCCGGTGATCCTCGTCGGGATGTCGATTTTTATGCTGGCGACGCTGGTAGCTATTACCACCCATAGCCTGCCGGTGCTGATCGCCGCCAGCGCCATGCAAGGGATGGGTACGGGGGTCGGCGGCGTGATGGCGCGCACCCTGCCCCGCGACCTGTACGAAGGCGCGCAGCTGCGTCATGCCAATAGCCTGTTAAATATGGGTATTCTGGTCAGCCCGCTGATTGCGCCGCTGCTCGGCGGCATCCTCGACACCCTGTGGAGCTGGCGCGCCTGCTACGCCTTCTTGCTGGTGCTGTGCGCGGGCGTGACCTTCAGCATGGCGAAGTGGATGCCGGAAACGCGCCCGGAAGGGGCGCCACGCACCAAACTCCTGACCAGCTACAAAACGCTGTTCGGTACCGGGGCGTTTAACTGCTATCTGCTGATGCTGATCGGCGGCCTGGCCGGGATTGCGGTGTTCGAAGCCTGTTCCGGGGTGCTGATGGGCGCGGTGCTCGGCCTGAGCAGCATGGCGGTGAGTATTCTGTTTATTCTGCCGATCCCGGCGGCGTTCTTCGGCGCGTGGTTTGCCGGCCGGCCGAACAAGCGTTTCCCGACGCTGATGTGGCAGTCGGTGATCTGCTGCCTGCTGGCAGGTTTGATGATGTGGATCCCTGGACTGCTGGGCATCATGACCGTCTGGACCCTGCTGGTGCCGGCGGCGCTGTTCTTCTTCGGCGCCGGGATGTTATTCCCGCTGGCCACCAGCGGCGCGATGGAGCCGTTCCCGTTTCTCGCCGGTACCGCCGGGGCCCTGGTGGGCGGCTTGCAGAATATCGGCTCCGGCGTGCTGGCCTGGCTGTCGGCGATGATGCCGCAAACCGGTCAGGGCAGCCTCGGCCTGCTGATGATGCTGATGGGCCTGTTGATTCTGCTGTGCTGGCTGCCGCTGGCCTCGCGCTTCACCCACCATCAGCAGCCGGTATAAGCGCGGCGGTCGTTCCCCGGATGGCGGCTGACGCCTTATCCGGGCTACCGGACTGTAGGCCCGCGCAAGCGCAGCGCCGCCGGGCGATTATCAGGCACCGAGCCGTTGCTCACCTCTTTTCAGGTCAGGCTATGCAGCCACTCGATAAAGGCGTCGATTTTCGGCCACTGACGGCCCGGCAGGGTCGTCACGTAATAATGCTGATGGCATTTCAGCGTCATGTCGCCAAAAGGCGCAATCAGCTCGCCGCTCTCCAGCCGCTTCTGCACCAGCCGTTTACGCCCCATCGCTACCCCCACATGATTCATCGCCGCAATCACCGCTAAATCAGAACGATCGAAGCCAATGCCCGACGATTGCGGCAATTCAATTCCAAATTGCTGTGCCCAACTGAACCATTCATCGGTGCCGGAATCATTGCTCCATGCCTGGCGATCGTGAAGCAGCGTACAGTGGCGCAGATTGGCAGGATTTGACGTTAACTGCAGCTGGCGGGCGTAATTCGGCGTACATACCGGCACGATCGCCTCATCCATCAGAAAATGATGGCTCAGCTGCGACGACGGCGCATCATCAAAATAGATTGCCAGATCGATACCCGCCCGCTGCAGGTTGACGTTATCGTTGCCGGTCAGCACAGTCAGCGAGATGGCCGGGTAGCGGTGAGTGAAATCCCCCAGCGCCGGCACCAGCCAGCATTGGGCTATCGACGGGCGCGAATAGACCGTCAGGCTGCCAGAGAGCTCCTGGTTTTTGATGTCCAGAATCTCCTGATTGAGGCCATCCAGCGACGACTTCAGCGCCCAGTAAACGCGCTTCCCTTCTCGCGTCAGCTCCACTTTGCGGTGCGAGCGGACAAAGAGCTGGATCCCCAGCTCCTCTTCCAGCTGATTAATCCGGTGACTGACGGCGCTTGGGGTGAGCGCAAGCTCGTCTGCGGCCAGGGCGAACGACTCGTGCCGCGCCGCCACCTCAAACGTCGACAACCTGGAGAGTTGCCAGCCGTTGAGCAACCGGGTACCTAAGGTTTTGAGTAAATCCATTATGCGCTCCTGGCAAAAAAGGGATCTGGATGATAAAAAAATAACGCCAAAACTTCCGCTCAAGGATGAATTAATTTGACCCATAGCATATTCATAGGTCGCTTTTAGAGCTAAATCACCTTTTTGATTCAATTTGGCTCACCTGAAAGGCCATTTATATCGTTTGTCAGCCCATGCCGAGTTTCTGTTCAATAACCACACGTTACTTACGGCGAGGTGGGGTATGGAATCGCAAATCTGGGTTGTGAGCACGCTGCTGATTAGCATCGTGTTAATCGTCTTAACGATCGTCAAACTGAAGTTTCATCCGTTTCTGGCGCTGCTGCTGGCGAGCTTTTTCGTCGGGGCGATGATGGGGATGGGCCCGCTGGAGATGGTCAACGCCATTGAGAGCGGCATCGGCGGCACGCTGGGCTTCCTGGCGGCGGTGATCGGTCTCGGTACCATCCTCGGCAAGATGATGGAAGTCTCCGGCGCGGCGGAGCGCATCGGCCTGACGCTGCAGCGCTGCCGCTGGCTGTCGGCGGACGTGATTATGGTGCTGGTCGGCCTGATCTGCGGTATTACCCTGTTTGTCGAAGTCGGCGTGGTGCTGCTGATCCCGCTGGCGTTCTCCATCGCTAAAAAAACCAATACCTCGCTGCTGAAGCTGGCTATTCCGCTGTGTACGGCCCTGATGGCGGTGCATTGCGTGGTGCCGCCGCATCCGGCTGCGCTGTTCGTGGCGAATAAACTGGGCGCCGATATCGGGACGGTTATCGTCTATGGCCTGCTGGTCGGTCTGATCGCCTCGCTGGTCGGCGGCCCGCTGTTCCTCAGGCTGCTCGGCAACCGCCTGCCGTTTAAACCTGTGCCAGCCGAGTTTTCCAACCTCGACGTACGCGAAGAATCGACGCTGCCCTCGCTCGGCGCTACGCTATTTACCGTGTTGTTACCGATTGGGCTGATGCTGGTGAAAACCGTCGCTGAACTGAATATGGCGCAAGGCGGCACGCTGTATACAGTGCTGGAATTTATCGGCAACCCCATCACCGCGATGTTTATTGCCGTCTTTGTCGCTTATTACATTCTCGGTATTCGTCGGCAGATGGGGATGGGCGTCCTGCTGACTCATACTGAAAACGGCTTTGGGTCGATCGCCAACATTCTGCTGATTATCGGCGCCGGCGGCGCGTTCAACGCGATTTTGAAATCCAGCGGCCTGGCCGATAGCCTGGCGGTGATCCTCTCGAATCTGCATATGCATCCGATTTTGCTGGCCTGGCTGGTGGCGCTTATCCTGCACGCCGCCGTCGGCTCCGCTACCGTGGCGATGATGGGCGCTACCGCCATCGTTGCGCCGATGCTGCCGCTTTATCCTGGCGTAAGCCCGGAGATCATCGCCATTGCCATCGGTTCCGGCGCCATTGGCTGCACGATCGTCACCGATTCCCTGTTCTGGCTGGTAAAACAGTACTGCGGCGCCAGCCTCAGCGAAACGTTCAAGTACTACACGACAGCGACATTTATCGCTTCTTTACTTGCACTCGCCGCCACCTTCCTGCTTTCTTTCATCATCTAAGCGAACGAGACGTAATATGAAACACGCTGACCTGACCACCTTAACCGCAACCTTCCCGCTTGTGCAGGATCTGATCGCCCTGAAAGAAACCACCTGGTTTAACCCGGCCACCACCACCCTGGCGCAAGGGTTACCTTACGTCGGTCTGACCGCCGACGATGTGCAAGACGCCCATGCCCGCCTTCAGCGCTTCGCGCCCTATCTGGCGGAAGCTTTCCCGGAAACGGCCGCCAGCGGCGGGATTATCGAATCGGAAGTGGTTGCCATTCCGGCAATGAAACGCAGCCTTGAGCAAAAGTTCGGCCAGCCGATTAGCGGCGATCTGCTGCTGAAAAAAGACAGCCACCTGCCGATTTCGGGTTCCATTAAGGCGCGTGGCGGGATTTATGAAGTGCTGACCCATGCGGAAAAGCTGGCGCTGGAGGCCGGACTGCTCACCACCGCAGATGATTATCGCAAATTGCTGACACCGGAATTTAAACAGTTCTTCAGCCAGTACAGCATCGCTGTCGGCTCCACCGGCAACCTCGGGATGTCGATCGGCATCATGAGCGCGCGCATCGGCTTTAAGGTTACGGTACATATGTCGGCGGATGCCCGGGCGTGGAAAAAAGCCAAACTGCGCAGCCACGGCGTGACGGTCATTGAGTACGAAGAGGACTACGGCGTCGCCGTCGAACAGGGGCGCAAGGCAGCGGAATCCGACCCGAACTGCTTTTTCATTGATGATGAAAACTCGCGCACGCTGTTCCTCGGCTATGCCGTAGCCGGCGAGCGCCTGAAGGCGCAGTTTGCCAAAGCAGGGCGCGTGGTCGATGCCGATCACCCGCTGTTCGTCTACCTGCCGTGCGGCGTTGGCGGCGGCCCCGGCGGCGTGGCATTCGGCCTGAAGCTGGCCTTCGGCGACCACGTTCACTGCCTGTTCGCCGAACCGACCCACTCGCCCTGCATGCTGCTCGGCGTCTATACCGGGCTCCACGACCAGATAGCGGTGCAGGATTTAGGCATTGATAACCTGACCGCCGCCGACGGTCTGGCGGTCGGCCGGGCGTCCGGGTTCGTTGGCCGGGCAATGGAGCGCCTGCTCGACGGGTTCTATACCCTTGATGATCAGACGATGTACGACATGCTGGGCTGGCTGGCGACAGCGGAAAACATTCGCCTTGAACCGTCCGCGCTGGCCGGAATGGCCGGGCCGCAGCGGGTCTGCGCCAGCCAGGCGTACCATCAGCTACAAGGTCTGAGTGAGCAACAGCTGCAGCAGGCCACCCACCTGGTGTGGGCCACCGGCGGCGGCATGGTGCCGGAAGAGGAGATGGCGCAGTATCTTGCGAAGGGGCGCTAATCTTCAGCGCAGCAGCGGCATCAGCGCCTCTGGCGGCCGCTGCTGTCGGCGCAGGTCCCGCATCACTCGCATATAGGGCCCGCTAAGATCGTAGAACTGCCGGTAACCCGCGCACAGCGGGTCTTCCTGTTCGCCGCAGCGGCACAGGCGCAGCCACGGGCAGCCGTAGCAGGTGCTGTTGGCCGCTGGCGCGCCTGGCTGGGTCAGCGTCTCGCCGCACCAGGCGCTCAGCGTCTCACTAAACAGCAAAATATTGATGCGCCCAATATCTTCCCGCACCCAGCGGTGAAAGACAGTGCAGAGAAACTCCCCCCAGAGCGCGGCGTCGCCGGCCGCCAGCTGCGGAATAAAATGGATAGCGGTGAGCCCCTGTTGACGCAGTTGTGCATAGAACGCCTGCGGCTGATGGCAATGATGCGCCTCCACCACGACAGCCTGAAAGGGTGTGTCATGTTGCTGGCCGGGGGCATGAGTGAGAGGCAAATTCGCCGGACATCCTGTCATGACATATCCCTAATGAATAAAACGATCGGTTGAAGGTGAGTAACAGCAAACAGGAATGCCAGAGAAAGTACTGCGAGTGCGATCAAAAATTTGTCACGAACCGCCCGCGGCTGAAAAAAATCGCTGTCATCGACGTCCATCAGATGACGACGGCGGGTATAGCCCCAGAGGATCACCGCCACTATCGCCAACACGCCGATCGACAGCCAGAACGGCAGGCCGGCGCGGTGCCAGCTGTGTTTAATCGCCAGCGCCATCAGCGCGCCATAGCCCAACAGAGTGCGAAACCAGGCCAGCGAGGTGCGCTCTGGCTGTAGTCCCGGATCGCCTTCCCGCCGCGCCCGGCGTTTATCCGCCATACACCACCAGCAGCATCACCGCGGCCACCACCGCCAACAGCAGGATGCTAATCACCAGCAGCGTGCGGGTATAGGGAAGGTCCTGTTTCAGACGCATCGCTTTCTCGTTATTCAGCCAGCGCAGATAGCCATAGATGGCCATGCCGCCGGCAAAGAGACACAGCAGCAGGGCAAGAATTTCACGGATCAGCGGCGTGGCAAAGTCCGGCGCTAACTGGTCAAGGCCGACGCCGGCGGCGAGAAAACCGAGCGCCGTGCGGATCCACGCCAGAAAGGTGCGTTCGTTAGCCAGCGAAAAGCGGTAATCCGGCGCTTCGCCGAGGCGGGAGATTTTCATTACAGTTCCTTGTTCATCGCGCTGCAGGCTTCAGCATAGCGTAAATCAGGAACCGGGGAGAAGAACCGGCGCCCCGCGGGCGCCGGTCAAACAGCGGGGATTAATGCAGCTCAGGCCAGTAATCTTTGTTGGCTGCAATCAGGTCGTCGAGGATCGCTTTCGCCACCGAGGCGCTCGGTACGGTTTTCGACAGGGTAATCGCCTGCCACAGCTTGTGGTAAGAGCGCTGTTCCCAGGCATCGACCACCAGTTTTTCCACTGCTACCTGCTGGCTCATCATCCCTTTCTGGAAGTGCGGGATGTCGCCAACCGTCAGCGGTTCCGGTCCGTTGTGACCCACCAGACAAGGGATCTCCACCATCGCGTCAGCGTCAAAGTTATGGATCGCGCCGTTGTTTGGCACAATCAGCAGCATCCTTTCCTGCGTGTTAAAGGCGATGGCCGTCGCCAGATCGACGATATACGACGCATGCTCGTCAATCTCCAGATCGCCAGCGGTGGATTTCCCGGCGGCAATAATCGCCCGGCAGGCGCTGAAGACGTTCTTCTCCCGATGATCCATTACCTCATTGGCGCGGGTACGCTCAGGGTTGGAGTGAGCCACCACGTAGTCCGGGAACAGATAATATTTCAGGTAGGTGTTCGGCATGGTCTGCGGATCCAGCGCCTGCACGTCTTTCGCTTTAGCAAAGGTATCGTTCCAGCTGGCCTCGGTGTGCGGATCGTTAGAGGGTGGCACATAGCCATATTTCGCCACATATTCACGCAGTTTCGGCATCAAATCGTTGCCGTCGAGGTCCTCAATCGATGTCCACCAGCCGAAGTGATTGAGGCCGTAGTAGCGCACGCGCATCTGTTTGCGATCTTTGAGGCCGACAATCTGTGCCATCCGCCCTTCAATGCCGATCGGCATATCGCAGATATTGAGGATTTTGGCGTTCGGCCGCAGACGTCGGGTGGCTTCCGCCACAATCGCCGCCGGGTTGGAGTAGTTAAGCATCCAGGCGTTCGGCGAATATTTTTCCATATAATCCACCAGCTCCAGCACGCCGCCGATAGAGCGCATACCGTAGGCGATCCCCCCCGGACCGCAGGTCTCCTGGCCCAGCACGCCGTGGCGCAGCGGGATTTTCTCATCCTGTTCACGCATCGGATATTTACCGACGCGGATATGCGCCATGACGAAATCAACATCGGTAAACGCCGCCTGCGGATCGGTGGTATAGCTGAACTCAATCTCCGGCGCCTGCTCTTTGAGGATCACTTTGCACGCCTCGGCGATGGTCTCCTGACGCGCGCCGTCGTTGTCGTAAAATTTCAGCGACCGCAGCGGAAAACGATCCTGGTTTGCCAGCAGCATCAGAACAATGCCCGGGGTGAAGGTGCTGCCGCCGCCTGCGATAACAACTGAGAATTTTTTCATGATACTGCCTCCGTCATGGTGGTATGTTCGGTCGAAAGAGAATCTTTCATCAGGTTTTCCAGCTGGTCGCGCACCTGGGGAACGTGCAGGCCGACGATGACCTGAATCCCGTTGCCGCGGCGTACTACCCCGTGGGCGCCCAGCGCTTTAAAGACGTCGTCACTTTGCGTTTTCGCCATATCGACCAGCGCGATGCGCAGTCGGGTGGCGCAGTTGTTGATGCTTTCAATGTTGTCGGCGCCGCCGAGGGCCTGCAGGAAGCCAGCGGCCTGACCCAGCCGGGTCTCTGGCGCGGCGGCGGCCGTGGTTTTACCTCGTGCCGCCTGGTAATCGGCCTTGCTGTAGAGCTTGATTTCGCTCTCTTCCCGGCCAGGCGTCTTCAGGTTCAGACGCAGGATCAGGGTGCGGAAGACCACGAAGTAGAGGGCGGTGAAACAGAGGCCGATGCCTATCTGAATGAACATCATCGAGGCGTGGTGATGGAACATCGGGATCCAGTTTTGCGGCAAGAATTGATCGAGCAGGCCGCCGCCGAAATTGCCCACCACGCCGCAGATGTACATCACCGTCGCCATGGTCGCCGCCAGCACCGCGTGAACGGCGAACAGCAGCGGCGAGATGAACAGGAAGGTGAACTCCAGCGGTTCGGTGATCCCAACCAGCATCGCGGTCAGGGTGGCAGGGATCAGCAGGCCGGCGACCTTGACGCGGTTTTCCGGCGCGGCAGTGAAGTAGAGCGCCAGCGCAATCCCCACCGAACCAAACACTTTCGAGTTACCGTGCAGAGCAAAGCCGCCCTCCGGGAACAACGTCTTCAGCGGTTCCGTACTCTGACTGAACGCCTGCAGATGCTCCGCCCAGTAGACCTGCAGACCGCCCTCCACCACCGCCGGGCCAAAGATGAACGGGCCATAGACGAAGTGGTGCAGACCGGTGGGGATCAGAATGCGCTCAAGGAAGATGTAGACCCACACCCCAAGCGCCCCGGCTGAGCGCAGGAAGGCCTGCAGCGATTCAATGCCCAGCTGAACCTTTGGCCAGCCGAGCAGGGTCAACCAGGCGCAGGGGATCATCGCGAGGAAGGCGACAATGACCACAAACGATGATCCCTGAAAGATGCCGAGGAACACCGGCAGGGGTTTATCGAAATAGCGATTGTGCAGGGCCGTCACCAGACCGGAGATGACGATGGCGCCGATAATGCTGGTGTCGAGGGTTTTGATCCCGGCAATCATCGTCAGGCCGCTGCCTGCCGTGGGTTCAACGGAAAAGTCGACGCCGAAGAAGTGGCCCCAGGTCATCCCCATGGCGTTAATAAAGTAGTTCCAGGTGAGAAAACTCACCAGCACCGCCAGACAGGCCCGGCCCTGGGCCTGTTTCGCCAGGCCGATCGGCAGACCGACGGCGAAAATCAGCGGCATATTACGAAAGACGGTCCAGCCGCCCTCTTCAATGATGTGAACGATCTGGGCAAACAGGCTGTCGGGTGCGGTCAGCGCTTCGCCGACGAACATCGGGTTGCGCAGCATGATGGCGATACCGACCACGATCCCGGCAAAAGGAAACAACAAAACCGGAGTAAACATGGCGCCGCCAAAGCGTTGTATTTGACTGAGCATTTGAAAATCCTCATGTAACAACTCGTAGGGTGAGTGGCCTTCTTTTTCTTGATTACCGGCCTGACTCGAGAATAGAAATTTGCCCGTCCGACAACATGTCGCGCCGTTGCGATTCGTGATCCCATTCATGGTTTTAATTTGGCCAAAGTTGTCTACTTCAATAACCAAAGTTAGACATCGATAAGTCAAACAGTGGAATTAACGAAATGAATGAGTATTAATTACTTGTAATAAATCTATTTTTTTAACGAAAAGAGAAGACAGCGACATTCCACTTTCCTGCACAAGAGGACTACTGGTGATATACAAATCCATTGCTGACCGCCTGCGGCTGCGGCTGAATTCCGCCGACTTCGCCATCGGTAGCCCGCTACCGGGAGAGAAAAAACTGGCCGAGGAGTTCGGGGTGGCGCGCATGACTATCCGCAAAGCCATCGACCTGCTGGTGGACTGGGGATTGGTTGTGCGTCGCCACGGCTCGGGGACGTTCGTGGCGCGTAAGGACGTCCATCATGAAACCAGCAATCTCACTGGCCTGGCGGAAGTGCTGCGCAAGCAGGGTAAAGAGGTGGTGAGTCAGGTGCTGGCCTTCGAGGTGATGCCTGCTCCGCCGGCCATCGCCAGCCTGCTGCGGATTAAAATTGATGAACGGATCTACTTCTCACGGCGGGTGCGCTACGTCGATGGCAAGCCGCTGATGCTGGAGGATAGCTATATGCCAGTGAAGCTGTTCCGCAACCTGTCGCTGAGCCATCTGGAGGGTTCGAAATTTGATTATATTGAGAAGGAGTGCGGGATCATCATCAGCGGGAATTATGAAACGCTGACGCCAGTGCTGGCGGACAAGCAGCTGGCGCGCTCAATGAATGTCCCTGAGCAGACGCCGCTGCTGCGTATTACCTCCCTTTCCTACAGCGACAGCGGCGAGTTTCTTAACTATTCCGTCATGTTCCGCAACGCCAGCGAGTATCAGGTGGATTACCACCTGCGCCGCGTCCAGGCGCAAAGCCCGCTAGCTCAGCCCCCAGAACAGCACGGCGAGTAGCTGCGGGGTGATAATCCGCAGGAACATCACCAGCGGATAGACGGTGGCGTAAGAGAGCGCCGCCGCGCCGCTGGTGGCGTGCAGATTGTTGGCGAAGGCCAGCGCCGGTGGGTCAGTCATGGAGCCGGCCAGCATGCCGCACAGCGTCAGATAGTTCATTTTCGCCAGCATGCGCGCGAGAATGCCTACCGTTAGCAGCGGAATGGCGGTGATGAAAATGCCGTAGGCGATCCAGCTCAGGCCCTCGCCCTGGGTCAGAGTGGCGACAAAGTCGCCCCCCGATTTTAGCCCGACCACCGCCAGAAACAGCACGATCCCCAGCTCGCGCAGCGCCAGGTTGGCGCTCGGCGGCATAAACCAGTACAGCTTGCCGATGCTGCCGATACGCCCGAGGATCAGCGCCATAATCAGCGGCCCACCGGCCAGCCCCAGCTTCAGTGCGGCAGGAAAGCCGGGAATAAACAACGGGATAGACCCCAGCAGTACCCCGAGTCCGATGCCGATAAACACCGGCAGCATCTGGACCTGCTGCAGCTTCTGCTGAGCGTTACCCAGTTCGGCGGCCACGGCGTCAATCGCCTCCTGACGACCGACCAGGTTGAGGATGTCACCAAACTGCAGGCTGGCGCTGCTGCTGGCCACCAGCTCGACGCCAGCGCGATTCAGCCGGGAGATCACCACGTCATAGCGCTGTTTGACGTGCAGATCGCGTATTTTCTTCCCCAGCACTTTTTCGTTAGTGACCACCACCCGCTCGACTTTCAGATCGGTGCCGCGCGTCGACAGCGAGGTGGCCACCTCCTGGCCAATCACCAGCTGCGCATTGTGCAGATCCTCCGGTCGCCCCACCAGGTGCAACAGGTCGCCCGCCTGAATAAGGGTGCCCGGAGCAGGTACCATCAACAGCTCACCGCGCTTCAGCCGCGAACAGACGATGTTGTCGCTATTGAGCATCGGCACATCCTGAATCGCCATCTGGTTGAGGTTGGGGTTCTCCACCCGCACGTTAATGGTGTGCAAATGAGCGTGGCCGTTGCCGCTGCTCTCCTCAAACCGCTGGGCCTCTTTCTCCACATTGATGCGGAAGAACAGGCGCACCAGCCACATGGTCAGCAGAATGCCGCAGATGCCGAACGGATACGCCATCGCGTAACTCATCCCCATCTGATCGACCACCTCGAACGGTACGCCGAGATCGCGGAGAATTTGCTGCCCGGCCCCCAGCGCTGGCGTGTTGGTCACCGCACCGGAGAAGATACCGAGCACCACCGGGAGAGGAATATCGAACAGTTTATGCAGCACCGCGGTCACCAGGCCGCCGAGGATAACAATAAGGATAGCGAACAGATTGAGCCGCAGGCCTGAGACCCGCAGCGAGGCGAAAAAGCCCGGCCCCACCTGAATACCGATGGTGTAGACGAACAGGATCAAGCCGAATTCCTGAATAAAATGCAGCATCGGGCTGCTGAGGGCGACACCCGCCTGATCGACAAAGTGGCCGACAATAATCCCGCCAAACAGGACACCGCCAATGCCAAAGCCGACGCCGCGGATTTTGACATTGCCGATCCACAACCCCACTACCGCCACCAGCGCCAGCACGCTGACCGTCAATGCTATCTCACTCATGGTATCGTCCCTGTGAATAACACCATTAACTACAGGGATTATGACCGCTGCCAGACGGGTTGTATGCCGCCTGGCGCACAATACCAGCAAACAGACCGGCACAAAAAAGCCCCGAAAAACGGGGCCTTATCAGTAGGTTACTTTATTAGCTATTTAGCGCCGGTCGTTCGCTGATGGCGATACGCTGCGGGGCAATCTGCTCAGGCTCATTGCGGGTCAGATCGATATGCAGCAGGCCATTGGTGAAGGTCGCGCCAGAGACCTCCATGTTGTCGGCGAGGGTGAAGCTCAGGCTGAAGGCCTGGCTCACCAGCCCCTGGTGCAGCCATGTGGTCTCTTTTTCCGGCTGCTGCGGCGTGCCTTTCACCACCAGACGGGTGCCTTCCAGTTGAATATCCAAATCTTCCTGACGGAAACCGGCCAGCGCAAGGGTAATGCGATAGTGGTTATCGTCGCTTTTTTCGATGTTATAGGGCGGGAAGCTCTGGCTTTCACCGGCGGTTTGCAGGGCGTTGGCCAGTTTGTCAAAACCGATCCATTGACGCAGCAGGGGGGATAAATCGTAGTTACGCATAGTGTTTTCTCCTTCTAAGAAGCGAGTGAATACCTGCGAATTCTGTAAATTCGCATCTGCTCCCTGACGGCGAGCAGGTTGTGACATCAGGCCGCCACGCGGCCTGAAACGGACAATTAGTTGATTTCGATGCGGCGCGGCTTGTTCGCTTCCGGGATCACGCGTTCCAGATCGATATACAGCAGGCCGTTCACCAGGTTGGCGCCGCGGACGTGAATATTTTCCGCCAGCTGGAATTTGCGCTCGAAGTTACGCTCGGCGATCCCCTGATACAGGTAGGTCCGCTCTTTCTGCTCGGCGGCGTGGGCGCCTTTGACGATCAGCAGATTGTCCTGGGCCGTGATCTCCAGCTCGCTTTCAGCAAAGCCAGCCACCGCGATAGCGATGCGATAGTGGTTTTCGTCTACCAGCTCGACGTTATACGGAGGATAGCCGCCGTTGCTCTGGCTTTGATTGTTTTCCAGCAGGTTGAACAGGCGGTCGAAACCAATGGCTGAACGATATAGCGGGGAGAGATCGAAGTTACGCATAGTAAATAGCTCCTGAAAATCAGCGAGAATCAAATGACCTTCCATCGTGGACAGGCCGCGGTAATCCGGAATACCCCTCAGGCGTATTCTCAGTGGGTTACACCTATAAAATGGGTTTCTCCCCGTGCTTTTCAAGGGATTGAGGGCGAATTTTTTTGCAGTTTGCCGATGATTGCTTAGACTGGGGGGAGGAGCACAAAAAGCAAAGTGCGATGCCCGCCACAGTGCGGCGCAATAACGCTATGCATTCACGGGTTGGCCCGATATAACCGCTGAAAGGTTATCTCAACGCCCGAAACGACGATGGAAGAACAATGAAAAGCAGACGACTGTTAAAGCTGGTCCTGTTCAGCGGGATAATAAGCCTGAGCGGTTGCTCCAGCGTAATGTCACATACCGGTGGCAAAGAGGGAACCTATCCGGGCACGCGATCCAGTGCGCAAACGCTGGGAGACAGCGATACCAACTGGGGTGTGAAATCACTGGTGGCGCTGGACATGCCGTTCACCGCCGTCATGGATACCCTGCTGCTGCCGTGGGATATGTTCCGCACCGACAGCTCAATCAAATCACGGGTCGAAAAAAGCGAGAAGGCCACGCTGGCGACCAACTCGGTGATACCGCCAGCGCCGATGCCTGCCCAGTAAGTTATCGTCCGGTCTGTGTGACCCACAGCTGGCGATAACCGTCCACCTCCTCCATCCAGGCAATCTGTTTACCGTCTGGCGAAAAGACGATCGCATCAGCCGAGGGCGCATGCACATGCACCTTGGTTAAAAAGGTGATATCGCCTGTGCTGGCATGGCAGCAGGCAATCCGATCCTCCAGCACAAAGCCCAGCCACTCTCCTGATGGATGCCAGTTAAACGCCGACTGGATACCCGACGCATGATACGTCAACTGACGCGGCTCGCCCCCCTGCGGTGAAATAAGCCACAGCTGCACCACGCCGGCGTCATCGCGCATCAGAAAGGCTATCGCCGTCGCCTGGGGATTGGCGCGCACCCAGTGGCGCGGGACGTTCACCAGTCCCGGGTAGCGGCGATGGTGGGTGAAGGTCAAACGACGCTGACTGACGCCCGCCGGCGGCGCCGGCATTGTGGTTGCGGTACCGGCCAGCGGCGCCCCGCCAGGCTGCTTCCAGCCGGCTTCATCCTGCGGCAGATCGACAATAAACAGCTCAGGCACTTTATCGCCATTTTCCGCCAGGGTATCGCCAATAAACGCCAGCGCATGGTTCCCGACCCAGCCCTCTTCATAGGCGCGATTAATCTCATCGCTGCCCGGCACGGGAGTCGGTGTCGTGCGGCTTACCAGCACGCACCAGTGGCTGCCGCTATATTCGCGCGGATGCTTTCCCTGCGGCGTCACCGGCCCATATGGCGCCGCCACGCCGACGTTGCGCAAGTCCAGCGCCGGGTCACGCTCGTGCAGTACGTGGTCGTTATAGGTAAAGCTGACGAACTGACCGTTGGGGCTATAGACATGGACGTGGCTGCCGCCGCGCAGCGCGCCGGGCGTGTAAGGGGCGGTAATGTCCATGGCGTCCAGATTCTCGACGGCCCCCTGAAAGGCCACCACCCCGCGGCGATGATGAAAATCATACTGCCACTGCGCATCCGGCTGCTCGGGGCCATGAATAAACACATAGCGCTCCTGGGTTGGATGCACGGTCACCACGCCAACGCGCGCGCCTTGCGTGGCATGATAGACGGTCTCCACAGTACCGCTGTTTACGTTCACTCGCTCAATGGTTTCGCCGGTGAACGACGCGCCGGACGGGCGGACGTCGAACACCAGCCACTGGCTGTCGGGGGTCCAGGTGCGGGTGTTAGTGAGCTGGTGGTTGCGAGGGGCAAAGGTAACTTGTTTCATGGCGTGCTGACCGGGCCGATATAAGAGTGGCGTTAGCATACCGCAATCCGCGCGGGGTTGAATGCCCGACAATGTGCTTAAAACGCTTCTCCAACCTGGAAATAGAACCCGCTGCTGCCTTTGCCGATGCCGTAATCAAGACGGATATTGACCCGCGGCTTGAACTCGAAACGATAGCCAACGCCGCCGGTAGGCAGCCAGCGGCCATTGTTCAGCGATGACAGCGACGGCCCCATGGTTCCCGCCCCGACCCAGGCCACAATCCCGTGCCGCCAGGTGAGCTGCCGACGGTATTCCAGTTGGCTGCTAACGACGTTTTTATCCCGGTAGCGCCCCTGATAGTAGCCGCGCATCCGCTCATCGCTGCCCAGCAGAGGCATCATGCTCCACGGTACATCCCCTTGGGTGAAGGCGCCATCGGCCTCCCAGGCGAGCACGCTTTTCTCGCTCAGGGCATGATAATGGCTATAGTGCAGCTGAAATTCATCAAAACGGGTATCGCTGCCTAACCCGGGGGCGTAATGGGTGTAGCGGAAGTTGGCATACTGGCCCCGGCGCGGGTTGGGGACAAAGTCGCGATCGTCCCAGTTGATATCGATGCTGGCGCCAGAGCTGAATACCGACGGTCCCTGTGGGGTACTTTCTATTTTCGGTAAATCGTCGTGGTCCATCTCATCGGTATTCTGCGCCGCCAGCGACCACCCCGCGCCCAGATAAACATTGTCGATCAGTTGCCGGTAGATTGTCGGGCGCAAGGTCAGCACCTGGGCGGTATATTTTTCCTTCTCGTTGTCTTTATCTCCGGCGTGAAAACCCTGCCCCCAGTAGTAAGTCGGGGTATTGGCCATCGACCCTTCAACAAATACGCGCCACAGATCGTTGTCGAAAAAGGCGTAGTTTTTCACGCTGAGGCCAAACGCGCCGGTGGAGCTGGCGTAGCCGCTGAGCGTCAGGGTGGAATTCTGGCTGGTGGTATCCTGCGGATCGGGGCGATACATGCCGACGACCGCGGTGCCGATGCCCAGCCCCAGCTCCGGCGTATAGAACGGACCGGGCATCACGCCCCAGTCGATGCCTTTGCTGGCGTCGAACTTATCGCTGGCGCCGAGATGCTGCAGCCAGCCGTCGATTTTCTCGCGGCTGAGCGTCTCGGCCTGGCTGCCTGTCGGGTAGGCCATCAGCAGCAGAAAAAGGATAAACAGTCGGCTCAAAAGCGATACTCACCGGCGATAAAAAAACTGTTACGTTCGGCAAAGCCAAACTCGGTAGTAATATTGAAATGCTGCGTCAGCTCGTACTGCGCGCCCACCAGTACGTTCCACGGCGACTGCAAATGCTGTTTCACATCGAAGCGACCGTTATTGTCCTGATTGGCCAGATTGACCATATTTTGCAGCATCGGCGACGGCATTGAGAGATCGTTGAGACTGCCCTTAAACTCCTGCTGTACGTCCTGATACATGCTGCCGACCCACAGGTTCAGCTTTCCGGCGGGGAGATGCAGCGTATCGACCGATGGCGTATTGAAACGATAGCCTACGCGTGGCGAAAAGGTAAACGCGTCGATACTGCCGTCGAGGATATCAAAGCGCGTTTGCGTGTAGTTGGCGTCCAGCACGGTAAACCAGTTGCCGACGCCGCCCACCAGGGTGGTGCCCATCCCGTAGGTGGTGCCTTTAAAATCGAGACGAAAGTCGAGATCCTGCATCCCCGGCAGGGGCACTACTTTACCGTTTGGCCCCTTCAGACCAACGGCAATCTGCGAAATCGAATGCCCTTCGGTGTGTCCGACGAGGCCATAAACGTTCATAAATGGCAGCAGCCAGGCATCCAGCTTAAGCGTCTCGGTTTTGCTGCTTTCCCGCGTATTACCGACGCCAATCTGGAAGGCGTTATCCAGCGAGACCGGCCCATTAGCGAAAATGTTATTCACGGCGTGTTTGCAGACAGGATCCTTACCGCAATCGATGTTACGGCCATCCAGCGACAGCCCGGTGAAGTTAATGCTGTCGACATTAATATTCTGCCGCATATCCATATAGTTCATGCTGACGCCGAACGGCAGCGGCAGGACGTAGCCGCGTTTTCTGGCCTCATCGCCTAAAAAAGGCAATATCGCGGTTGGTTCCGCTACTGCGGTCTCAGTTTTTACCGGCGCAGGCAGATCCGCCGGTTCTGCGCCGTGATAGGCGTATACCGGCTCAAGCGGCGCCGTTGATTCCGCGGCCACGCAAATCTGTACAGAGGCGAATGGCAGCGCAACCAACATCAAACGGTGGTATATATTCATGAAAATTATGATGTTAGTGAAGCATGGCGAAAAAGAGGGCGGGTAGCTTATAGAATCCCCTGTACGGAATAAGGGATTTAAATGCGGATTAACATCTGTTCATGAAAAAAGAGAAGATCGGCCCGGACAACGCCGGGCCTGAAGAACGCTTACGCTAAAACGTATTTTTCAATGGCGAAGGCGACGCCATCTTCGAGGTTAGATTTGGTGATGAAGTTCGCCGCTTCTTTGACCGCGGGAATGGCGTTATCCATCGCCACGCCGACGCCGGCAAACTCAATCATCGCGATATCATTTTCCTGATCGCCAATCGCCATAATCTCTTCCGGTTTGATACCCAGCGCATCGGCCAGGGACTTCACGCCAGTGCCTTTATTGACGCGTTTATCCAGAATTTCGAGGAAGTACGGCGCACTTTTCAGCACGGTGTACTTCTCTTTCACTTCCGCCGGGATACGGGCGATGGCCTTATCCAGGATCGCCGGCTCATCGATCATCATCACCTTCAGCAGCTGGATCTCAGGGTCCATTTTTTCCGCTTCACAGAACACCAGCGGGATGGTCGCCACGTAGGATTCGTGGACGGTGTAGTAGCTGATATCGCGGTTCGCGGTGTAGAGCGTGTTGCGATCGAGCGCGTGGAAGTGAGAGCCAACCTCGCGGGAGAGCTGCTCGAGGAAACGATAGTCGTCATAACTTAGCGCGGTTTGCGCAACGGTACTGCCGTCACCGGCCTTCTGCACCAGCGCGCCATTGTAGGTAATGCAGTAATCACCCGGCTGCTCCATATGCAGCTCTTTCAGATAGCTGTGGACGCCAGCGTAAGGGCGACCGGTGGTCAGCACCACGTTGACACCCCGCTCGCGCGCCGCGGCAATGGCGGCTTTCACCGCAGGAGAGATGGTGTGGTCCGGCAGCAGCAGCGTGCCGTCCATATCGATTGCAATCAGTTTAATAGCCATAGGATCCCCGGGTAAGATGAGTCTTCCCTCATGCTAACGCGATTCCGCTCAAAAAACAGTAAAAGTGTCGGGCAGAAAGGGGGATGGAAGCGGGAGCGAAGAATCCCCTTTTAGCAGCAAAAAAAAGCCCGGTCACGCGATGCGACCGGGCTTATACATCCTGTTGCCCCGGTAAAACGCGTTACCGGGAAATACGCGACTTAAATATCGATATTCGCCGCTTTCAGGGCGTTCTCTTCGATAAAGGCGCGACGCGGCTCAACGGCATCGCCCATCAGGGTGGTGAACAGCTGGTCGGCAGCGATCGCATCCTTAACGGTTACGCGTAGCATGCGGCGGCTGTCCGGATCCATGGTGGTTTCCCACAGCTGATCCGGGTTCATCTCGCCCAGACCTTTATAGCGCTGGATGGAGAGACCGCGACGGGACTCCTTCACCAGCCAGTCGAGAGCCTGCTCGAAGCTGGCTACCGGCTGACGGCGTTCGCCGCGCTCGATGTAGGCATCTTCTTCCATCAGGCCGCGCAGTTTCTCGCCCAGGGTGCAGATACGGCGATATTCCGGCCCCATGATGAACTCGTTATCCAGCGGATAGTCGGTATCCACCCCGTGGGTACGGACGCGGATAATCGGCTCAAACTGCTGCAATTCACTGTTCTCACGGACATCAAATTTCCACTGGCTGCCGTGCTGCTCTTTCTCATTCAGCTCGGAAACCAGGGTGTTCACCCAGCGGGTTACCTTCTGCTCGTCAGCCAGATCGGCCTCGGTCAGGGTCGGCTGATAGATAAGCTCTTTCAGCATCGCTTTCGGGAAGCGGCGCTCCATGCGGCCAATCATTTTCTGGGTGGCGTTGAACTCGGCAACCAGTTTTTCCAGCGGTTCGCCCGCCAGCGCCGGCGCATTGGCGTTGGTGTGCAGGGTCGCACCGTCAAGAGCGATAGCGATCTGATACTGATCCATCGCTTCGTCGTCTTTAATGTACTGTTCCTGCTTGCCTTTCTTCACTTTGTACAGCGGCGGCTGGGCAATGTAGACATGGCCGCGTTCGACGATTTCCGGCATCTGACGGTAGAAGAAGGTCAACAGCAGGGTACGAATGTGCGAGCCGTCGACGTCCGCATCGGTCATGATGATGATGCTGTGATAGCGCAGTTTATCCGGGTTGTACTCATCGCGGCCGATGCCGCAGCCAAGGGCGGTGATCAGCGTCGCCACTTCCTGGGAAGAGAGCATTTTATCGAAGCGGGCTTTCTCAACGTTGAGGATTTTACCCTTCAGCGGCAGGATCGCCTGGTTCTTACGGTTACGACCCTGTTTAGCAGAGCCGCCCGCGGAGTCCCCTTCCACGAGGTACAGTTCAGACAGCGCCGGGTCGCGTTCCTGGCAATCCGCCAGTTTGCCCGGCAGGCCTGCCAGATCCAGCGCGCCTTTACGGCGGGTCATTTCACGGGCGCGACGTGCGGCCTCACGGGCGCGCGCGGCGTCAATAATTTTGCCGACCACGATTTTGGCATCGGATGGGTTTTCCAGCAGGTATTCGCTCAGCAGTTCGTTCATCTGCTGTTCTACCGCCGACTTCACCTCAGAGGAGACCAGCTTGTCTTTGGTCTGTGAGGAGAATTTCGGATCCGGCACTTTCACCGATACCACGGCGATCAGACCTTCACGCGCGTCGTCGCCGGTGGCGCTGACTTTCGCTTTTTTGCTGTAGCCTTCTTTATCCATGTAGGCGTTGAGGGTACGGGTCATCGCCGCGCGGAAGCCCGCCAGGTGAGTACCGCCGTCACGCTGCGGAATGTTGTTGGTAAAGCAGTAGATGTTTTCCTGGAAACCGTCGTTCCACTGCAGCGCCACTTCCACGCCGATACCGTCTTTTTCGGTGGAGAAATAGAAGATATTCGGATGGATCGGCGTTTTGTTCTTGTTGAGATACTCAACGAACGCCTTGATGCCGCCTTCGTAGTGGAAATGATCTTCTTTGCCGTCGCGCTTATCGCGCAGGCGGATAGAGACCCCTGAGTTCAGGAACGACAGCTCGCGCAGACGTTTCGCCAGGATGTCATATTCGAATTCAGTAACGTTGGTGAAGGTTTCATGGCTCGGCCAGAAACGCACCATGGTGCCGGTTTTATCGGTCTCGCCGGTCACCGCCAGCGGCGCCTGCGGTACACCGTGCACATAAATCTGTTTGTGGACTTTGTTATCGCGCTGGATAACCAGCTCCAGCTTCTGCGACAGGGCATTAACCACCGAGACGCCTACGCCGTGCAGACCGCCGGACACTTTATAGGAGTTATCATCAAATTTACCGCCGGCGTGCAGGACGGTCATGATAACTTCCGCTGCGGAGACGCCCTCTTCCGGGTGAATGCCGGTTGGGATGCCGCGACCGTCATCCTGTACGGAGACGGAGTTATCGCTGTGGATAGTGACAACGATATCTTTGCAGTAACCCGCGAGCGCTTCGTCGATAGCGTTATCCACAACCTCGAATACCATGTGGTGCAGACCGGTGCCGTCATCCGTGTCGCCGATATACATACCCGGGCGCTTACGCACCGCATCCAGCCCTTTCAGGACTTTGATACTGGAGGAGTCATAAGAATTCGACATCAACGTTTCTCGCTCATTTAATCTTGGGTTAATCCGTTATTTTACCTTTTTCCACGCGGAACATCTTCGAATTTTTGTCCGACATGTCCATAACGTGTTCAGCGCTGATCGCGCTGACGAAAACCTGCGACTGCGTCGCTTTCAGGCGGCTGGATAACAGACCGCGGCGGGCATCATCAAGTTCCGAGGCAAAATCATCTATCAGGTACAGGCAGCGCCGCCCGCTGACGCGGGTGAGGAACTCACCTTGCGCCAGACGCAGGGCGCACATCAGCAGTTTAAGCTGCCCGCGCGACAAGGTATCTTCCACCGGCGCCCCGTCGGCGCGAATACGGAAATCCGCTTTATGCGGGCCGTGGGCGGTGTAGGTTAACATTCTGTCGCGCTCGAAATTCCGCTCCAGCACCTCCGCGTAGTCGGTCTCTTTTTCCCAACCGCGCTGGAAAGAGAAGGTGAGCGTGAATTCCGGTAAAAATTGCTGACAAGTATCCGCCATGTCTTCGACGATAGCGGCGCTGTATTCGGCACGCCAGCGGCTGATTTGTTCCGCCAGCGGAATGAGTTCCAGATCCCACGGTCGCAGCTGAGCATAGCGGCTGACCTGACGCAGCGCGGCGTTGCGCTGCTTGACCAGGCGCTTCAGGTTGCTCCAGGCGGTGAAGAATCCGGCTTCGTTATGAAAACATCCCCAATCGAGGAATGCTCTTCTGTATTTGGGGCCGCCGTTGAGTAAAGTAAACCCCTCCGGCGTAATCAGCTGCATCGGCATCAGGTGCGCCAGCTCCGCCACTTTGTGGCCGTCGGTGCCGTCGATGCGCACCTTGCTGTCACCCTGTTTGTCTTTGGTCAGGCCGATGGCGGTTTCCCGCTCTTCGCCCTGCAGGCGGCCGTGCAGGACAAAAGCCTCCTGCTCGTGGCGGATCACCCGGCCAATTTGCAAACTACGAAACGCCCGGCCATGACCGAGCGTATAGATAGCTTCCAGCACGCTGGTTTTGCCGCTACCGTTCGCGCCAACCAGGAAGTTAAAGCCGGGAGATAAAGCGAGATCCGCGCTTTCAATATTGCGGAAGTCTTTGATGAGCAAGCGCGTCAGTGACATATCAGCGTTCTTTGGGCCAGGGCGTTATCGGCGCAGCCAGTTTCAACGCGGACTGCGCGCAGACCCTGGAGCGTACACAAAGTACGTGACAGGGGCGAGCACAGCCCAGGTTGAAAATGGCAAGTAAGATAGCCCGATATTTTCCACTACAATCTCATAGGCATGACGACATAGGCTGCGGATTGCGAAGCCGCATCCTCAATCTGCACGCTCGACACCGAATCCGTCAGCAGAATGCGCACATTCTCGCATTTCAGCGCATTGAGCACATCCAGCACGTAGCTAACGTTGAAGCCAATCTCCATCTCCGTTCCGGCGTAGGTCACGTCAAGGATCTCTTCCGCCTCTTCCTGCTCCGGGTTGTTAGCGGTGATTTTCAGCTGATTTTCGCTGACGTACAGCCGCACGCCGCGGAATTTCTCGTTCGAGAGGATTGCCGCGCGGGCGAAGGCCTGCTTGAGAATGTCACAGCCAGCATCGAGATGTTTATCCGGATTTTTCGGCAATACGCGGCGATAATCCGGGAAACGGCCATCAACCAGCTTCGACGTAAAGATAAAATCGCCCACATGAGCGCGGATATTGTTGCTGCCAATCTGCACGCGCAGCGGGGTATCGCCGCCGTCGAGCATCCGCATCAACTCAATCACCCCTTTACGCGGCACGATCACCGAATGGTTCGGCAGCGACGCTTCCAGCGGCATCGAACAGACCGCCAGGCGGTGACCATCGGTGGCCACCGTGCGCAGTTCGCTGCCTTCGGTTTCAAACAGCATGCCGTTTAAGTAGTAACGAACATCCTGGTGCGCCATCGAGAACTGAGTGGCTTCGATCAGACGCTTCATGGTCGCCTGCGGCAGGGTAAATTCCACTTCGCTCTGCCAGTCATCCAGATTCGGGAAATCGGCAGCAGGCAGCGTCGACAGCGAGAAGCGGCTGCGGCCGGAACGCACCAGCATCCGATCGCCTTCCAGCTGAACCGCGATCTCCGCGCCTTCCGGCAGGCCGCGGCAGATATCAAAGAATTTACGCGCCGGAACGGTCGTTGCGCCCGCTTCGTGCGACTGAACCAGCGCCACGCGCGCCACCATCTCCATTTCAAGATCGGTACCGGTCAGCGACAGTGCGCCGTCCGCGACCTGAAGCAGCAGGTTACCGAGAATGGGCAGCGTCGGGCGACCACCTAACGGACCGCTCACCTGTTGCAGCGGTTTTAATAAATGTTCACGTTCTACGGTAAATTTCATAGCGTCACGAGGATAATGTTCTGATTAAATTGGAAAAATCTTCTTTAATGTCGTGGCTTTCTTCACGCAACTGCTCAATCTTACGGCAGGCGTGCAGCACGGTGGTATGGTCGCGGCCGCCAAACGCATCGCCGATTTCCGGCAGGCTGTGGTTGGTCAGCTCTTTGGCCAGCGCCATCGCCATCTGGCGAGGACGCGCCACCGAACGGGAGCGGCGCTTGGACAGCAGATCCGCTACCTTAATCTTGTAGTACTCCGCCACCGTCTTTTGAATATTGTCGATGGTGACCAGTTTTTCCTGCAGCGCCAACAGATCGCGCAGCGCTTCGCGCACGAAATCGATGGTGATCGCCCGGCCGGTGAAGTTGGCGTTGGCGATAACGCGGTTCAGCGCCCCCTCCAGCTCACGCACGTTTGAGCGCAGTCGCTTGGCAATGAAGAACGCCACTTCGCCCGGCAGGCGAATGTCGTTTTCATCGGCTTTTTTCATCAGGATCGCGACGCGGGTTTCCAGCTCCGGCGGCTCGATCGCCACCGTCAGACCCCAGCCGAAGCGGGATTTCAGACGATCTTCTACGCCGTTGATCTCTTTTGGATAACGATCCGACGTCAGGATGATCTGCTGATTACCTTCCAGCAGGGCATTGAAGGTGTGGAAAAACTCTTCCTGGGATCGCTCTTTATTAGCAAAGAACTGAATGTCATCGATCAGCAGGGCGTCAACGGATCGGTAGTAGCGTTTAAACTCTTCGATGGCGTTGTTTTGCAGCGCTTTGACCATGTCCTGGACGAAACGCTCGGAGTGCATATAGACCACTTTGGCGTTCGGCTTACGCGCCACAATGCCGTTACCCACCGCGTGCAACAGGTGGGTTTTCCCCAGACCGGTGCCGCCATAAAGGAACAGCGGGTTGTAGGCCCCGCCCGGGTTATCCGCCACCTGACGCGCCGCCGCGCGGGCCAGCTGGTTAGATTTACCTTCGACGAAGTTATCAAACGTGTGTTTCACGTTAACGTTAGAGCGGTAGGTCGGCTCCGCTGGCGCCGGGACATTATCCCAGCCTGGGCGCACGATCGTCGGCGCCACACGCGCGGTCTGCACCTGCGCCGCCGGAATGGCCGCCGCAGCCGGGCTTACCGCTCCTTTCTGCAGCGAGCTGGCTGGCTTAGCACCCACCTCAAAACGCAGCTGCGGGGCATCAGCACCGCAAAAGTCATTGAGGAGTCCATTGATATTATTGAGGTATTTGTCCCTTACCCAGTCGAGCACAAAACGGTTTGGCGCATACAGTGCCAGCGTGTTATCGCTCAGTTCCGCCTGCAATGGGCGGATCCACATGCTGAATTCTGTGGCTGGTAACTCATCCTGCAATCGGGCAAGACACTGCTGCCAAAGCGAAAGTGACACGGCGGACTCCACTCGAACATAAAATCGATATCAAAGAAAAACAGAAACAATCATGATTGTTGGCACACGTCGACAAGACCCTGCATTAGCCGAAAAGCCCCTGCACAAAAGGGGTGACGTGCGAACCGCTATCTGCGGTTATTACCCGTTGCGGATCCGTGGATCGCGATCGGGACCGGGGATCATAGCCTAAACTGAGAAAGAGATCTTGTGTTTCTCAACAGATTCTTCCCGATTTATCCACAGGAAGGATCGAAACCGGGTAAGTGTAATCGATCCTGGGGAGAGTGAAGCACGATTTCCGCCGCATATTGGAAAAATTAATGAGCTATGCTGGTTTTGGGCGGAAACGATCTAACAAAGATCCTTCAGGATCCTTGCGCTTTACTGGCCAGGCCGTATAATCCCCCACCCGGCGCGTAATGCCCGTTTTCGTCACGCGTCTCAGCTTATTTTTTGTGCGACGAGGTGCGAGAAATAAGGAAAGAGAATTGACTCCGGAGTGTACAATTATTACAATCCGGCCTCTTTAATCACCCACGCTGAGGCGTAAGTCGTTCGAAGTTCGTTCGGGTCTACGCAAAAGTCAGTGAATTTATTCAAGTTTAGGTAGAAATCGCCATGAAACGCACTTTTCAACCGTCTGTACTGAAGCGCAACCGTTCTCACGGCTTCCGTGCTCGTATGGCTACTAAAAATGGTCGTCAGGTTCTGGCACGTCGTCGTGCTAAAGGCCGCGCTCGTCTGACCGTTTCCAAGTAATAAAGCTAACCCTGCGTGGTTAAGCTCGCATTTCCCAGGGAGTTACGCTTGTTAACTCCCAGTCATTTCACTTTCGTCTTCCAGCAGCCACAACGGGCTGGCACGCCGCAAATCACCATCCTCGGCCGCCTGAATTCGCTGGGGCATCCCCGCATCGGTCTCACCGTCGCCAAGAAAAACGTGAAACGCGCACATGAACGCAATCGGATTAAACGTCTGACGCGTGAAAGTTTTCGTTTGCGTCAACATGAACTCCCGCCAATGGATTTCGTGGTGGTGGCGAAAAGAGGGGTTGCCGACCTCGATAACCGTGCTCTCTCGGAAGCGTTGGAAAAATTATGGCGCCGCCATTGTCGCCTGGCTCGCGGGTCCTGATCGGCCTGATTAGAGTTTATCAGCGCCTGATTAGTCCGCTACTCGGGCCGCATTGTCGTTTCACCCCAACCTGTTCTCAATACGGAATTGAGGCCTTACGCAGGTTTGGTGTGATAAAAGGCAGTTGGTTGACAATGAAACGCGTATTAAAATGCCACCCTTTACACCCTGGTGGTGACGATCCCGTCCCGCCTGGACCATTTGATACCAGAGAACACTAACGATGGATTCGCAACGCAATCTTCTTATCATCGCTTTGTTGTTCGTGTCTTTCATGATCTGGCAAGCCTGGGAGCAGGACAAAAATCCGCAGCCCCAGCAGCAGACCACGCAGACTACGACCACAGCAGCGGGTAGCGCCGCCGACCAGGGCGTACCGGCCAGTGGCCAGGGGAAACTGATTACGGTTAAAACCGACGTGCTTGAACTGACTATCAACACCAACGGTGGCGATATTGAGCAGGCGCTGCTTCTGGCGTATCCAAAAACGCTGAAGTCGACCGAACCGTTCCAGTTACTGGAAACCACGCCGCAGTTTGTCTACCAGGCGCAGAGCGGCTTAACCGGCCGTGACGGTCCGGATAACCCGGCGAATGGCCCGCGTCCGCTGTACAGCGTCGATAAAGAGGCGTTTGTGCTGGCAGATGGCCAGGATGAAATCGTCATTCCGCTGACCTACACCGACAAAGCCGGCAACGTCTTCACCAAAACCTTCACCCTGAAACGTGGCGGCTATGCGGTGAACGTGGGTTATAGCGTGCAGAACGCCAGCGAGAAGCCTCTGGAAGTCTCGACCTTCGGTCAGTTGAAGCAGACCGCGGCGCTGCCGACCAGTCGCGATACGCAGACCGGCGGCCTGTCCACGATGCATACTTTCCGTGGCGCAGCGTTCTCGACTTCAGATACGAAATACGAAAAATATAAATTCGATACCATTCTGGACAACGAAAACCTGAACGTCAGCACCAAGAACGGTTGGGTTGCCATGCTGCAGCAGTACTTCACCACCGCGTGGGTGCCGCAGAATAATGGAACGAATAACTTCTACACCGCTAACCTCGGCAACGGCATTGTGGCTATTGGCTACAAATCGCAGCCGGTACTGGTGCAGCCAGGTCAAACCGACAAACTGCAGAGCGTGCTGTGGGTCGGCCCGGCTATTCAGGACAAAATGGCTGCCGTTGCGCCGCACCTGGATCTGACCGTCGACTACGGCTGGCTGTGGTTCATCTCCCAACCGCTGTTTAAGCTGCTGAAATTCATCCACAGCTTCCTCGGCAACTGGGGCTTCTCGATCATCGTTATCACCTTTATCGTTCGTGGCATCATGTACCCGCTGACCAAAGCGCAGTACACCTCCATGGCGAAGATGCGTATGCTGCAGCCGAAGATTCAGGCCATGCGTGAGCGTCTGGGCGACGATAAACAACGTCAAAGCCAGGAAATGATGGCGCTGTATAAAGCGGAAAAAGTGAACCCACTGGGTGGCTGCTTCCCGCTGATTATTCAGATGCCGATCTTCCTTGCGCTGTACTACATGCTGAGCGCCTCGGTTGAACTGCGTCATGCGCCGTTTATCCTGTGGATCCACGACCTGTCTGCACAAGACCCATACTACATCCTGCCGATCATCATGGGCGCGACCATGTTCTTCATCCAGAAGATGTCGCCAACCACCGTGACCGACCCGATGCAGCAGAAGATCATGACCTTTATGCCGGTCATCTTCACGGTGTTCTTCCTGTGGTTCCCGTCTGGCCTGGTGGTGTACTACATCGTCAGCAACCTGGTCACCATTATTCAGCAGCAGCTGATTTACCGTGGTCTGGAGAAACGTGGCCTGCATAGCCGCGAGAAGAAGAAATCCTGATACTCTTCATTCTTCAAGCCAACGCATCTGCGACTTGGATAATTTAGAGTAGTTACGGTAACGTTAATGCCAGAGAAGGCGGTCAATGGACCGCCTTTTTTACATCTACATAGAGAGTCACCATGAGCCATAACGACACTATCGTCGCCCAGGCAACCCCTCCGGGACGCGGTGGGGTGGGCATCCTGCGTATCTCCGGCCTTAAGGCGCGCGATGTCGCGCAGGCGGTACTCGGCAAGCTGCCGAAGCCGCGCTATGCCGACTACCTGCCGTTCAACGACGTTGACGGTACGCCGCTGGATCAGGGAATTGCGCTGTGGTTCCCCGGGCCGAACTCCTTTACCGGGGAGGATGTGCTTGAGCTGCAGGGCCACGGCGGCCCGGTCATTCTCGATCTGCTGCTCAAACGTATTCTGACGTTGCCCGGCGTACGCATCGCCAGGCCGGGCGAGTTTTCCGAGCGCGCGTTCCTCAACGACAAGCTCGACCTGGCGCAGGCAGAAGCCATCGCCGACCTCATCGACGCCAGTTCAGAACAGGCGGCGCGCTCGGCGCTGAATTCGCTGCAGGGGGCGTTCTCCGCGCGGGTGAATCATCTTGTGGAAGCGCTCACTCACCTGCGCATCTATGTGGAAGCGGCTATTGACTTCCCGGATGAAGAAATCGATTTCCTCTCAGACGGCAAAATTGAAGCCCAGCTGAACGGCGTGATGGCCGACCTCGACGCCGTCCGCGCGGAAGCTCGCCAGGGCAGTCTGCTGCGCGAAGGGATGAAAGTGGTGATCGCCGGGCGACCAAATGCCGGTAAATCGAGCCTGCTCAACGCCCTGGCGGGCCGCGAAGCGGCGATCGTCACCGACATTGCGGGCACCACCCGCGACGTGCTGCGCGAGCATATCCATATCGACGGCATGCCGCTGCATATCATCGATACCGCGGGCCTGCGCGACGCCAGTGACGAAGTGGAGCGTATCGGCATCGAGCGCGCCTGGCAGGAGATTGAGCAGGCGGATCGGGTGCTGTTTATGGTCGACGGCACCACCACCAGCGCCGTTGATCCGGCGGAGATCTGGCCAGACTTTATCGAGCGCCTGCCCGCTAAACTGCCGATTACCGTGGTGCGTAATAAAGCCGACGTCACTGGCGAAGCGCTGGGTCTCAGCGAAGTCAATGGCCACTCACTGATCCGCCTGTCGGCGCGAACCGGCGAAGGCGTGGAGGTGCTGCGGAACCACCTTAAGCAGAGCATGGGCTTCGATACCAGCATGGAAGGCGGCTTCCTCGCCCGCCGCCGTCACCTGCAGGCGCTGGAAGAGGCGGCGAACCATCTGCAGCAGGGCAAAGCCCAGCTGCTGGGCGCCTGGGCCGGGGAGCTACTGGCGGAAGAGCTGCGCCTCGCGCAGCAGGCGCTGAGCGAGATCACCGGGGAGTTCACCTCCGACGACCTGCTGGGCCGCATCTTCTCCAGCTTCTGTATCGGCAAATAACGTTTAGTCCGTAAACGTTCACTCACCCGCATTAACGCCGCGTTAATGCGGGTTTTTTCTTGCCCTTTGCGGCGCAACGTTCTCTACTTTTATCTCCCCTTTTACCACGAGACTAAAGCATGACCGTTGAATATACCGTGATCGAGAAGGTGCCCTCCGCCGAAGCGTTTTGCCACCTGCGGGTGGCGGCAGGCATGTCGCCGCGCCCCCTGGAAGGCGCCAGAGCCGGGCTGCCGCATAGCTGTTACGGCGTACATATCCTCTGGCAGGAGACGCCGATCGCGATGGGACGTATCGTCGGCGACGGCGCGATTAATTTCGATATTGTCGACGTCGCCGTCGATCCGGCTCATCAGGGAAAAGGCCTAGGCCGGCTGGTGATGGAGAAGCTGATCGCCTGGCTGGACGCTAACGCCTTTGACGGGGCCTACGTTACGCTGGTGGCGGATGTGCCGGAGCTGTATGCGAAGTTCGGCTTTGAAAGCGTTCGGCCGGAAAGCGAAGGGATGGCCCGCGTCTGGCGAACCCGGAGTCGTTAACTCGCGTTTCCTGCCAGGAAAAGAGTGTTGTCCAAATGGCAACTCGTCTTGTGGCGCGTTCCTCACTATGCTGAACGCCATTCACATCGCGAGGATCCCATGACACGCTTTCTTCTCTGCAGTTTCGCCCTGGTTCTGCTCTATCCCTCCGGCATCGATATGTATCTGGTCGGCCTGCCGCGTATTGCTCAGGACCTGGGGGCCAGCGAGGCACAATTACATATCGCCTTTTCAGTCTATCTGGCCGGTATGGCCTCCGCGATGCTGTTTGCTGGTCGCATCGCCGACCGGTCAGGACGTAAGCCTGTCGCCATTGTGGGCGCGGTGATCTTTGTTGTCGCCTCCCTGCTCTGCGCCCAGGCGCACGCCAGCAGCCACTTCCTCGTCGGACGCTTTATCCAGGGGATCGGCGCCGGCAGCTGCTACGTGGTGGCTTTCGCTATCCTGCGCGATACGCTGGACGATCGCCGCCGCGCCAAGGTGCTGTCGTTGCTCAACGGCATTACCTGCATTATCCCCGTCCTGGCGCCGGTGCTTGGCCACCTGATTATGCTGAAATATCCGTGGCAGAGCCTGTTCTACACCATGACCGGCATGGGCGTCATGGTCGGTTTGCTGTCGGTCTTTATCCTGCGCGAGACGCGCCCGACGGCACACCCGCAGACTGCGACACCGCAGCATGGCGGCAGTGAGTCGCTGCTGAACCGCTTTTTTCTCAGCCGCATTCTCATTACCACCCTCAGCGTGACGGCGATCCTGACCTACGTGAACGTCTCTCCGGTTCTGATGATGGAAGAGATGGGGTTCGACCGGGGAACTTACTCAATGGCGATGGCCCTGATGGCGATGATCAGCATGGCGGTCTCCTTCTCGACGCCGTTCGCCCTGTCGCTGTTTACCCCCCGCACCTTAATGCTGACCTCGCAGGTACTGTTCCTGGCGGCAGGCCTGGCACTGAGCCTCGCCACCCGCCAGACCCTCACCCTGATCGGGTTGGGCATGATTTGCGCCGGCTTCTCCGTCGGATTCGGCGTCGCAATGAGCCAGGCGCTGGGGCCGTTCACGCTGCGCGCGGGCGTCGCCAGTTCGGTCCTCGGCATCGCGCAGGTGTGCGGTTCATCGCTGTGGATTTGGCTCGCCGCCATCATCGGACTCAGCGCAATGAATATGCTGATCGGGATACTCATTGCCTGTAGCATAGTGAGCCTTGTTTTGTTACTGGTCGTCACCCCGCCGCGGGTTGCGCAATACGATGAAGAAGCCGCTGTCGAGTCTTGATCTTAATTTACTCCTCTGCCTGCAGCTCCTGACCCAGGAGCTCAGCGTTACCCGTACGGCGAAGCGGATGAACGTTTCGCCGTCAGCGGTGAGCAAGTCGCTGGCCAAACTGCGCGCCTGGTTTGACGACCCGCTGTTTGTGAAAACCCCGCTGGGTCTGGCGCCTACGCCGCTGGTCAGCAGCATGGAGCAGGATCTGGCGGACTGGATGCAGATGGGCAACCAGATCCTCGATAAACCACACCACACCATGCCCAGCGGCCTCAAATTCGAGCTGGCGGCGGAAACGCCGCTGCTGATGATCCTGTTTAATACCCTCTCCCAGCGCATCTATCAGCGCTATCCGCAGGCATTGATTCGTTTGCGCAACTGGGACTACGACTCGCTGGACGCCATCATTCGCGGCGAGGTGGATATCGGCTTCTGCGGGCGTGAAAGCCATCCACAGTCGCGGGAGCTGCTGAGCCTGCTGCCGTGGTATATCGATTTTGAGGTACTGTTCACCGACCTGCCGCAGGTCTGGCTGCGCGCCGATCATCCAGCGCTCAGGGAAGAGTGGGATCTGGCGGCATTCTTACGCTATCCGCATATCACTATCTGCTGGGAACAACGCGATACCTGGGCGCTGGACGATGTGCTGCAGGAGCTGGGGTATAAGCGTAACGTGGCGCTGACCGTGCCAGGGTTTGAACAATCGCTTTTTATGGCCGCTCAACCGCAACACACCATGCTGGCTACCGCGCCGCGCTACTGCCAGCACTATAATCAGCAGCACCAGCTGCCGCTAGTCTCCCGGCCGCTACCGCTGGAGGCGCAGCATCTGGAAAAGCTGCGCGTTCCCTTCACCCTGCTATGGCATAAGCGCAACAGCTACAACCCGAAGCTCGTCTGGCTTAGAGATACGCTGAAAGCACTCTATTCCGGTACGCTGTAAGCCTTGTTTCGTGTCTATCGCCCCTTATTTGCGCAAGAATTTGTAAAATTCAAACAAATTCCCTTTTCAAGGGGGGATTTCGGCATTAAAACCTGTTAATACCAGGCGATAATAGCGCCCGCAATTTTATCCAGACCATTACTCACGGAGCGACGTATGGCAACGCATTTTGCAAGAGGGATACTTAGTACCGGGGAGCCGCTATCGACACGTTTGTCAGCGGCCTGTCATCAATCCGCACGCCTACTCCCTGAATACCGTCAGGCTCGCTTTCGCGCTTCGCGTTCGCTACTCGCCGAACTGCTGTTTATGCTTTACGGTATCAGCGAGCTGCCTGAAATTATCAATGAAGCCAATGGCCGACCGGTTTTTAGCGATCGTCATCTTCCTCGCTTCTCTATCTCTTATACTGGCAATATTGTTGGCGTCGCGCTGACCACCGAGGGGGATTGTGGCCTCGACATGGAACTGCAGCGCACGGTGCGTGGTCACGACGCCGACCGGCACAATTTCAGTAACAATGAAAATCTGTGGATTAACATTCAGCATGACCCGGATGAAGCGCGTAGCCAGCTGGTGGCCCTGCGGCGAAGCGTGTTGAAACTGACCGGCGAAGCATCAACGCAGCTGCTGCCGGGTTCTGGCCGCCTGCGCACCGCCGGTAGCCAGCCGATCGAAGCCGTCTGTGATGCCGAATCGCTGCTGGTGTGGTCGATTGCCGCCAGCCCAAATATCGGCTCGCTGAAGGTCTGGGAATATGATGCTAAGGGGGGCGAATGGCGCAGCCTGCCGGATGCTCAGCAGCGCGCACGCGAACCGTCGGCCCGTCTGATGCGTTTTACCAGCTTACCGATGGAAAAAACCTTATCCCTCAATTGACCGGTTTTGCCGGCATCATGATACAAAGGAGCAATCATGTCAGATACCTTAAAAGTGGTTACGTTACTCGGCAGCCTGCGCAAAGGGTCGTTTAATGGAATGGTCGCGCGCACCCTGCCCGGCATCGCGCCAGCGGGCATGGATATCTCCGCGCTGCCGTCGATCGGTGATATCCCGCTGTACGATGCTGATATGCAGGAGGAAGAGGGGTTCCCACAGCGCGTGCAGGATATTGCGCAACAGATCCGCGAAGCGGATGGCGTGGTGATCGTCACTCCCGAGTATAACTATTCCGTGCCTGGCGGCCTGAAAAACGCCATCGACTGGCTGTCACGCCTGCCCGAGCAGCCGCTGTCCGGCAAACCGGTACTGATTCAGACCAGCTCAATGGGCGCCATCGGCGGTGCGCGCTGCCAGTATCATTTGCGCCAGATTCTGGTCTTCCTTGATGCGATGGTAATGAATAAACCGGAATTTATGGGCGGCGTCATCCAGAACAAAGTGGATCCGCAGTCGGGTGAAGTAGTCGATCAGAGCACCCTCGACCATCTGCGTGGCCAGCTGACCGCCTTTGGCGACTATATTCGGCGGGTTAAAGCATAAAAAAAGCCCGGCAGCGATGCCGGGCTTTTTCATCATGCGTGCGGATTAATGTGCATCGATAAAGACAATTTTCAGCACGAACAGCAGCGAGACGATAATCACGCACGGGCTGAGCTCGCGCAGACGGCCGGTACCGATCTTCATCACGCAGTAAGAGATAAAGCCTAAGGCGATACCTTCGGTGATTGAGAAGCTAAACGGCATCATCACCGCGGTGATAAACGCCGGTACCGCTTCCGTCAGGTCATCCCACTTCACGCGCGCCAGGCTTGAGGTCATCAGTACGCCAACGTAAATCAGCGCGCCGGCGGCGGCATAGGCCGGAACCATCCCTGCCAACGGTGACAGGAAGATAACCAGCAGGAACAGGATCCCAACGACAACGGCGGTCAGGCCGGTGCGTCCGCCCACGGAAACGCCGGAGGAGGATTCGATATAGGCGGTCACCGAAGAGGTACCAATAAAGGAACCGGCAACGGACGAGACGCTGTCGACAAACAGCGCTTGCTTCATGCGCGGGAATTTACCCTGTGCATCAGCCAGACCCGCTTTATCGGTGACGCCAATCAGCGTCCCGGAGGAGTCAAACAGGTTGACCAGCATAAACGAGAAGATCACGCCGGCCAGGCCCAGGTTCAGGGAGCCAGCCAGATCGACATGACCAATCACCGACGTCACGCTCGGCGGCGCGGAGACGATGCCGGTGTAGTGCACATCGCCCAGCATCCAGCCCAGTAGGGTGGTGACCACAATAGACACCAGGACCGCGGCATGAATGTTACGTGATGCCAGAATCGCGATGATAAAGAAGCCCAGTATGCCCAGCAGCACACTGTGGGAGGTCAGATGACCAATGCTGACCAGCGTTTCCGGATTAGCGACGATAACCCCGGCATTTTTCAGACCCATCATGCCGATAAACAGGCCGATACCGCTGGTGATACCGACGCGCAGGCTCACCGGAATATTGGCGATCATCCAGTAGCGTACACGGAAAATCGTCAGCAGCAGCAGGCCGACGGCGCCCCAGAAAATCGCGCCCATGCCTACCTGCCACGGCAGGCCCATCGCCTGCACCACCACAAAGGCGAAGAAGGCGTTCAGACCCATCGCCGGCGCAAGAGCCACCGGCAGGTTCGCGAACAGGCCCATCAGGATACTGCCGAACGCAGCAATCAGACAGGTAGTCACAAACACGGCGCTGGTATCCATGCCCGCTACGCCAAGAATTTGTGGGTTAACAAAAACGATATACACCATCGTCAGGAACGTGGTGAAACCGGCGATCGCTTCCGTACGCACTGTGGTGCCGTGCTCGCGCAGCTTAAATACGCGCTCCAGCAGACCCTGGCCAGAAGACTGGCTGGTTTGTTGTTGACTCATTATCGGTTTCCGAACGTAAAGGAGGGAAAATTCGAGGCTATCCTATACCAAAACAGGGCACCCGGCGCAGTTGTATGGTAATTTTTTTCATTTATTTTGCTTATACGGCAACGATTGCGTCGCGGCATTGGGCATGACGAAAACGTTAAACTTGTTAATACGGAAAGACTATGACTCAACCAGAAGCAGTATTTTTTGACTGTGACGGCACACTGGTCGACAGTGAGGTGATTTGCTCCCGCGCCTACGTTCACATGTTCCAGGAATTCGGCATTACGCTGGACCTTGCCGAGATTTTTAAGCGCTTCAAAGGGGTGAAGCTGTACGAAATTATCGACACCATCAACGCTGAGCATGGCGTTAACCTGCAAAAAGCGACGCTGGAGCCAATTTACCGTGCGGAGGTCGCTCGCCTGTTTGATAGCGAACTGGAGGTGATTGCCGGAGCCCAGGCGCTGCTGGATGCGGTAAGCGTCCCGATGTGCGTGGTTTCCAATGGCCCGGTCAGTAAAATGCAGCACTCTCTTGGCCGCACCGGCCTGCTGCACCATTTCGCTGACCGCTTGTACAGCGGCTATGATATTCAGCGCTGGAAGCCTGACCCGGCGCTGATGTTTCATGCGGCAGAGGCCATGCAGGTAAAAGCCGAAAACTGTATCCTGGTGGATGACTCCAGCGCCGGTGCTCAGTCGGGGATTGCCGCCGGCATGGAGGTGTTTTATTTCTGCGCCGATCCGCATAACCAGCCGATCGATCATCCCAAAGTGACGACCTTTACCGATCTGGCAGAGCTGCCGGCATTGTGGCAAGCGCGCGGCTGGGATATCACGCGTTAAGGGCCTGGTGAGCGGCACGTTGGCATCGATGTAGCCCCGCTAAGCGTCTGTGCAAGCGGGGAATAGAATCAGCGACTGGTTATGGCTGCAATTCAGTGACTGCCGCTTTATCGGCAATAATCACCAGTGAAGGGTGTAATTTGAGCACCGACGCCGGCACCTGCTCGCTGACCGGGCCTTCAACCACCTGCTTAAGGGCTTGCGCCTTCGCCGCGCCGCTCACGATCAACAGCAGATTTTTTGCCGCCATCACGCTTCTCGGCCCCATGGTGACATAGCTATCGGGCACGACGGAAAAATCCCCGCCCATCTCGCCGTTAGCGACAATACCAATCATTTCCCCATGAATCGGCACTTCGACCTTCTGATCATGAAAGCGGGTGGTATTCGGCAGGTTGCCGCAAAAATGGCCGTCAGCCCCCAGCCCCAGCACCATCAGATCAAGGCCGCCAGCCTCTTCCAGCTGGCGATCGTGCTGAGCGGCGTTGTCCAGCGTCAGCTTGTGAATGTTCTCTTCTTTGATCTGCGCCGGGGTAAAAAACAGCTGGCGCAGATTAGATATCGTGACGCCTTCTCGCGACTGGCCGCGAAAGGGGATCTCATCGAAGTTGTAATAGTGCACCCGATCATAGAATGCTTTGCCTTTCACGGCGGCGGTTAGATGCTCATACATCCGCTTTGGCGTACTGCCGGCCGTCACGGCGAGATTCACCCGCCGCGGTGCCGTGATATAGCCCAGAACATGATGGCTGGCGACCAGGCTCATCTCTTCATAATCTTCGGTCACAATCATTTTCATCTTGTCGTCCTTCACAAGCACAAAACGGGGGCTGAAGGCCCCCCTAACGGTTATTTAAACAGTTTCTGCACAAACTCGGCGTAGGCCGGGCGCCAGACGTCCATTTCATGGTTCAGGCCAGGATACGAGTGATAGTCGAAGTTGATCTTCTGTTTTTCCAGCTCGCGTTTCAGACCCGCGATATCGTTGCCGGTGACGGAATCTTTTTCCCCGACGACCACGGTAAAGTTGCGCAGCTGCTTATTGATCGCGTCAGGCTGCTTCAGCTGCGCTTCCACGCCGGCATTCGGCACTGTCGTGGTCGTGACGCCGCTAAAGGTGGCGAGCCAGCCAAAGCTATCCAGATGGTTCATTCCGGAAACCAGCGCCTGATAACCGCCCTGTGACAGGCCAGCCAGCGCCCGGCCGTCGGCATCTTTACGCACGTTAAACCGGGTATCGATCAGCGGAATGATATCCTGCATCAACTCGTTATCCGCCGCCTGCGCATTGAGCGGATAGAAGTTTTTGCGCCGCTCCTGCGGCGGAAAGTTTTCCGCTATCGCTTCCGGGGTATCGGTTTCGGTATCCGGGACCACCACCAGCATCGGCTTGATTTTGCCCTCCGCCAGCAGGTTATCCATGATCTGCGGGATACGCCCCTGATCGATGGCCGACAGACCGCTGTCGCCAAAGCCATGATAGAAATAGAGCACCGGCAGCGGATCGCCGGTTCCGCTATAGCCCGGCGGCGTCCAGACATAGAGACGACGTTCGGCGTTCAGTGCCTTCGAGTGATAGGTGAGGGTGCGCAGATCGCCATGCGCGACCGCCCGATCGTCGAGAATACTACCAGGTACCAGAATCAAACTGGTATTCACCTGGCGCTGCGGCTTCTGATAGCGGCTGCCGGTATCCACCGAGCGGAAGCCATCCACATCGAAATAGTATTCATAGAGATTGGGTTTCATCGGCTCACTTTTCCATGTCCACACCCCCTGAGCCTCTTTGGTCATGTCGTGTGAGACAAAGGAGTCCGGCGTGGCGCCGGTCACTACCGACACCCGCCGGGCATCAGGAGCAAACAGGCGATAAGTGATACTCTTATCCGCGTTAACCTGGGTAATAAAGTGGCTCACCGGCAGGGTGGGATCCGGCATCGCGGGTAATGGCGCCGCCTGGAGGGTAAATGCCGCGCCCGCCAGCGCCAGTGCGAAATACATTGCATGTCGTTTCATCGTTAGTCCTCTTCCGTTGTGTCCGTTCTGTTATCGTCTTACCACCAGATTTCCGCCTGCGCCCCCACGGCAAACTGATCGTTTTTACCGTCTTCAAAAATGCTGGTGGTATTATTCGCTGCCTTATCCAGGTCGATATCCTTCGCTTTAATATAGGTGGCATAGAAGCGAATTTCCGGGCGCGAGGTCAGCATACTGGTATTGACTTTGAAGGTATGGAACAGCGTGGTCTTGTAGCCGGACTCGTTATATTTCTTGCCGGTAACATCTTTGTTTTGCTGTTTGAAGTATCCCAGCTCAACGCCGGTCTGGTTATATTTATCCCAGATATAAGCCGGTCGCAGGACCGTGCGAATGGATTCAAAATCGGAGTGGGCCCCGGTTTCGTAGCTATAGACATCGTTACCAAAGGAGTAGACGATGGCATTCGCCATAATAACGTCATCGCGTAAATAGGTTTCCCCCTGCGAGGTTAAGCGCACGGCGGTGCCATTGGTATGATCGCCATAATAGCGGCCGTTAAAGGTGGTATAGGGGCTGGATCCGGCATAGCGCGAGAAGCTGCTGGCAATAGAATTATTCGCCAGTAAGAAAGAGAATTCATTAAAGCCGCCGTTTGCCCATTTCTGTGTTAACGAAGTGCCTGCCATCCAGGTATCTTTCCACGGATAATAACCTTCATTGCCCTCTTTATATTTCTCTGAGGAACTTTGATTCGCGGCGACATAGCGTCCGCTGACCATCAGGCTGGCTTTATCCCACAGCGGAATCTCTTTGTAGCGAACGTCCAGAGTATTGGTGTTAATTTGCTGCTTATTGCTCAAAGAACGATCGTAATCATCGACATCTTCGCGGACCAATGCGATATCGAATTTCCCGGCGCCCACCTGCCAGTTTTCCAGCCCCACGCCGGCCGCCGCATCGGTTCTCTGCGTTTTCCAGTCCAGCATCTGGATTTCGATTTTTGGCGCCCCGTGTTTGCCGACCCAGAAATCGGCTTCCGGGGCAAACGGCAGGAACCCTTTGGTGTTAACGTACATATCCGAGAACTGGATGTAGTTTTCGCCGCCGGCATTGTCACCAAACCAGCCTGAGGAGTACTGCTGGCCGACGTTCCCGTCGAGCATCACGATGGCATCAACGCGTTTATCACCTTCCTGAAACACCCGCTGCTTCAGCTGCAGATCGAACCAGCCGGAATATTCATTGCCCAGGCGGCCAAGCGAACCGATCGCCCACGATTTTGGCGAGCCGTGCGAGGCGGTGCCCCAGCCGGAACGGAAGTAGCCGTTATAGCTGAAGCCAATTTCATCTTTCACGAACGTGCTAAAATCTTTCAGCGTCATCGCGCTGTAGGCTGGCGCGCCATCCGTGGCAGGTTGTTGATTTTTAACCAGCACCGCATCCGGTTTAACCGCCGTTTTCGGACCGGCGGCCGCCACCCCTGTCTTACGCTTCTGACCTTCCGCAGGAGGAGACCATGAGGCCCAAATCTGGTCTCTTTTTCTCTCCTGGTCCTGATATTTTTTGAGCTCTTTTTGCGTGTCTTTGAGCGCTTTCTCCAGCAGCTCAAGTCGTTGCTCCACCGTCAACGGGCTTGCTATCAGAGTGGTGGAATAACAAAGAGGCGCCAGCAAGACTATCGCCGAAGCGATCCTGTTTTTTCTCATCATAATATTCCTTTATATAAGCATTGGCGTAAATAAAACACGACAGCAACAACCATCCCGCGCAGGTTCTAATAGCCCTATCCATACCGTTTGAGGTCGCGGCGGCTGTTATTTTTGCAGTTAGACAAAAGCAAAAAAAAACCTGAAGAAGACCATCTGCCTTAACAGATAATCCTCTTCAGGTTTTGCCCGCACATCGCGGTAGCAACCCTCATTCAGCCATTATTGGCCCGCATAAAACAAAAAAACCTGATACCGCCGCCGTAGGGGCAATATCAGGTTTTGCCTGCTGTCGCAGTCACAATCCGTTTAAACCACCCTGAGCGTTTAAGCTCAGGAGTGGGCGTTGATTGTTACGCGATAAAATGAATAACTCAAACGGGCAGATTGTTAATTGTGACGATAATCTCAGCAATCTCGCTGCCACGAGATAAATCATATCTAATTCTGATAAAGCCATTTACCAGAATTAGACAGAATGATTATTACTCTTTCGGATCTTTGCCGGCGAGCAGTTTATCCAGCTCATCGCCGCCAACGTGACGGAAATCCTGACCTTTGACGAAGTAGAAAATATATTCGCAGATATTCTGGCAGCGGTCGCCAATACGCTCGATGGAGCGCGCGCAGAACAGCGCGGTCAGGACGCTGGGGATAGTGCGCGAGTCTTCCATCATGTAGGTCATCAGCTGGCGTACGATGCCTTCATACTCCTGGTCGACTTTTTTATCTTCGCGATAGATACGTACCGCTTCGTCGAGATCCATACGCGCAAACGCATCCAGTACGTCATGCAGCATCTGCACCGTGTGACGGCCCAGCGATTCGAGGCTCACCAGCAGCGGCTGGTGCTGCTGGGAAAACTTCTCCAGCGCGGTGCGGCAGATTTTATCCGCCACGTCGCCGATGCGTTCCAGCTCAGCGATAGTCTTGATGATCGCCATCACCAGGCGCAGGTCGCTGGCGGTCGGCTGGCGCTTGGCGATGATGCGCACGCAGGCCTCGTCGATCGCCACTTCCATCATGTTGACCTGCTTGTCGCCGTCGATGACGCGTTTCGCCAGATCGCTGTCCTGGTTATGCATGGCGGTGATCGCATCAGAAAGCTGTTGCTCCACCAGCCCACCCATGGTCATCACCTGGGTGCGGATATACTCCAGTTCAGCGTTGAACTGGCCGGAAATATGTTTGTTAAGATTTAGGTTGTCCATGGTGTCTCCTGATTGCCCAACTGGTGAGAGCCTGAAAGCACAAGGGCAAATCAACCGTAGCGGCCAGTAATATAATCTTCAGTTTGTTTCTTTGCGGGCTTGGTGAACAGGTCGTCCGTGTTGCTGAACTCAATCAGCTCGCCAAGATACATAAATGCCGTATGGTCGGAGCAACGCGCAGCCTGCTGCATGTTGTGAGTCACGATAACGACGGTGTAGTCCTGTTTCAGCTCGGTGATCAGCTCTTCGATACGCCCGGTGGAGATCGGGTCCAGCGCGGAGCACGGCTCATCAAGCAGCAGCACTTCCGGGCGGATCGCGATACCGCGCGCGATGCACAGACGCTGCTGCTGACCCCCGGAGAGAGAATACCCGCTCTGGTGCAGTTTATCTTTGGTTTCGTTCCATAATGCGGCTTTGGTCAGCGCCCACTGCACGCGCTCGTCCATATCGGCACGGGACAGCTTTTCAAACAGGCGCACGCCGAAGGCGATATTGTCATAAATGGACATCGGGAACGGCGTTGGTTTCTGGAACACCATGCCAACCTTAGCGCGCAGCAGGGCGATATCCTGGGTGTTGGTCAGAATGTTGTCGCCATCCAGCAGGATCTCGCCTTCCGCGCGCTGCTCCGGATACAGTTCGAACATTTTGTTGAACGTGCGCAGCAGGGTGGATTTACCACAGCCTGACGGACCGATAAACGCCGTCACCTGGTTTTTGGTGATATCCAGGTTGATGTTCTTCAGGGCATGGAATTTGCCGTAGTAGAAGTTCAGGTTACGAACTGAAATCTTACCCGGAGCTGTATTCACCATACTCATCTCTATCTCTTCCTCATTCAGCGCAGCATTCGCTGCGCCGCAAAAAATTAACCGTGTTTCTTCTTGGCGAAGATAACGCGCGCCAGGATGTTCAGCAGCAAGACGCACAGGGTGATAATCAATACCCCGGCCCATGCCAGTTGCTGCCACTCCGCAAACGGACTCATGGCAAATTTGAAAATGGTCACCGGCAGGTTAGCAATCGGCTGCATCATGTCGGTGCTCCAGAACTGGTTGGACAGCGCAGTGAACAGCAGCGGCGCCGTTTCCCCGGCGATACGGGCGATAGCCAGCAGGATCCCGGTCATAATCCCTGAGACGGACGCTTTCAGGGTGATCGCCGAGATCATCTTCCACTTCGGCGTCCCCAGCGCATAGGCCGCTTCACGCAGGCTATCCGGCACCAGCTTCAGCATGTTTTCGGTGGTACGAATAACGATAGGCACCTGCAGCAGCGCCAGCGCGATAACGCCCGCCCAGCCCGAGAAGTGCTGCATCTGCGCCACCACGATGGTGTAGACAAACAGGCCGACCACGATAGACGGCGCGGAAAGCAGAATATCGTTGATAAAACGGATGATTTCCGCCAGCACCGATTTGCGGCCATACTCCGCCAGATAAATTCCGGCAAGGATACCCAGCGGCGTACCAAAGACGGTTGCCCACAGGATCAGCAGGCCGCTGCCGGCGAGGGCGTTAGCCAGGCCACCGCCCGCCGTATTCGGCGGCGGCGTCATTTCGGTGAAGAGCGCCAGACTCATGCCATCGAAACCGCGGGTTATCGTCGCCATCAGGATCCAGATAAGCCAGAACAAACCAAACGCCATGGTCGCCATCGACAGCGCCAGAGCGATACGGTTCTTCATACGACGTTTGGCCTGCATCTTGCGACGGGACTCCGCCAGCTCGGTAGAGGTTTGCAATTCAATGGTCGCCATTAGCGTGCCCCCTCATTCTTCGCGAGGCGCATAATCATGAACTTAGACGCGGCCAGAACGATAAAGGTGATAACGAACAGGATCAGGCCCAGCTCCATCAGCGCCGCCACGTGCAGGCCGGTTTCCGCTTCGGCGAACTCATTAGCCAGCGCGGAGGTAATACTATTCCCTGGCATATACAACGAGATGCTGTCGAGCTGGTAGGTGTTGCCGATAATAAAAGTTACCGCCATGGTTTCACCCAGCGCGCGGCCCAGACCGAGCATCACCCCGCCGATCACCCCATTCTTGGTGAACGGTAAGACAATGCGCCAGATCACCTCCCAGGTGGTGCAGCCGATGCCATAGGCCGACTCTTTCATCATCACCGGCGTCTGTTCGAAAACATCACGCATGACCGCGGCGATATAAGGGATGATCATGATGGCCAGAATGACGCCAGCGGCGAGAATACCGATACCAAACGCCGGGCCGGCAAACAGCGCGCCGACGAACGGGATGGTCGACAGGACGTTACCGACCGGCTCCTGGAAGTAAGTCGCAAACAGCGGGGCGAAAATAAACAGGCCCCACATGCCGTACACGATACTCGGGATTGCCGCCAGCAGCTCAATCGCAATGCCCAGCGGACGCTTGAGCCAGGCGGGGGACAGTTCGGTCAGAAACAGCGCGATGCCAAAGCTCACTGGGACGGCGATCAGCAGCGCGATAAAGGAGGTCACCAGGGTTCCGTAAATCGGTACCAGCGCGCCGAAGATTTCGTTGGGCGCATCCCACTCTTTGGTCCACAAAAAAGCAAAGCCAAACTTTTGAATGCTCGGCCAGGAAGAGATGATCAGGGAAACGATGATGCCGCCCAGCATCAATAGCACAATCAGCGCAGCCAGTTTTACCAGCGCACTGAAAATCATGTCACCCTTTTTCCCCGGAGGGGTAAATGCAGGCTTGGTTGCAGCCATAGATTACTCTTTACGTATTAAAACTTGTTCGAATAAATGCCCGGTGGCGTTCGCTCCCGGGCCTACAGTCTGAACCGTAGGGCGGGCAGCGCCTGAACGCCCCCGCCATCTTCGTCAAAAATCTACTGTTAGTACAGCGCTTTACCGCTGCTGTCTTTGACGTTGGTTTTCCATGCCGCGCGAACCTGCTCTACCACGCTTTCCGGCAGCGTCGCGTAATCCAGCGCATTCGCTTCTTTCCCGCCGTTTTTATACGCCCAGTCGAAGAACTTCAGCACTTCAGCGGTCTGTTCCGGCTTGTTGGTCGCCTTATGCACCAGGATGAAGGTGGTTGAGGTGATCGGCCATGCATTTTCGCCTTTCTGGTTGGTCAGGTCCTGAGCGAAAGACTTGCTCCAGTCAACGCCTTTTGCGGCGTTAGCGAAGTTGTCTTCAGTCGGGCTAACCGGCTTGCCGTCGGCAGAGACCAGCTTGGTATACGCGAGGTTGTTTTGCTTGGCGTAAGCGTATTCAACGTAACCAATCGAGCCCGGCAGACGCTGAACAAAGGCGGCGATACCGTCGTTGCCTTTACCGCCCAGGCCGGTTGGCCAGTTAACGGTAGAGCCGGCGCCGATTTTCGATTTCCACTCTTCATTCACTTTGGACAGGTAGCTGGTGAAGACGAAGGAGGTACCGGAACCATCGGCGCGGCGGACCACGGCGATGTTCTGCGACGGCAGCTTCAGGCCCGGGTTGAGTTTAGCGATCGCTGCGTCATCCCATTTTTTAATTTTACCCAGGTAGATATCACCGAGGGTTTTGCCATCCAGCACCAGTTCGCCGGATTTCACGCCAGGCAGGTTAACCGCCAGTACCACGCCGCCAATCACGGTCGGGAACTGGAACAGACCTTCCTGGGTCAGTTTGTCATCAGCCAGCGGAGCATCAGAAGCACCGAAATCAACGGTGTTGGCAATAATCTGCTTAACGCCACCAGAGGAACCAATACCCTGGTAGTTCACTTTATTGCCGGTTTCTTTCTGATAGGTGTCAGCCCATTTGGCATACACCGGCGCAGGGAAAGTTGCGCCTGCGCCAGTCAGGCTTGCTGCTGCGAAGGCAGAGAAAGCGCTCATCGATAAGGTCGCGGCGACAACTGTTGCGACGGTGGTACGCATAACGTTCATAATGTCTCCTGCTGGGATTCGTAAATCATTGTTTCGAGGCTATGGTGAGCAAAATAGGTCAAAGAGGTGACAGTAAAATGTACGAATTATGACAGTTTTATGACAGGCAGAAAGAAGGGATTTTACAGCAAATAATAAATATATAACTCAGATAGTTATCTGTAATCATGACCGTGCAATGACAGAATAATTTTCTTTTTATGACAGCGAAATCGGACCGCAAAACGTTCGTTTGTCACCTACCGCCAGCCAAAATATTTCGCGCAAGTTCGGTAATAAACAGCAGGTGAAAATAAAAAGGGCCGCCGCCGGCAGCCCTTTGCAAGTAATGATGGTTTTACTCAACCGTTACCGATTTCGCCAGGTTACGCGGCTGGTCAACGTCAGTGCCTTTGATCAGCGCGACGTGATAAGCCAACAGCTGCAGCGGTACCGTATAGAAGATAGGGGCGATCGTCTCTTCGACATGCGGCATCTCGATGATGTGCATGTTGTCGCTACCGTTGAAGCCGGCTTCACCGTCGGCGAAGACATACAGCTCACCGCCGCGGGCACGAACCTCTTCGATGTTGGATTTCAGTTTTTCCAGCAGCTCGTTGTTCGGCGCCACCACAATCACCGGCATTTCCGCATCAATCAGCGCCAGCGGGCCGTGCTTAAGCTCGCCCGCCGCATAGGCTTCCGCGTGAATGTAGGAGATCTCTTTCAGCTTCAGCGCCCCTTCCATGGCGATCGGGTACTGATCGCCGCGGCCAAGGAACAGCGCATGGTGCTTATCAGAGAAACGCTCCGCCAGCTGCTCAATACGCTTGTCCTGGGAGAGCATCTGCTCGATACGGTTCGGCAGGGCCTGAAGGCCGTGCACGATATCATGCTCGATAGACGCATCCTGACCTTTCAGTCGCGCCAGCTTCGCCACCAGCATCAACAGCACGGTTAGCTGAGTGGTAAAGGCTTTGGTCGAGGCCACGCCGATTTCCGTTCCGGCTTTGGTCATCAGCGCCAGATCGGACTCACGCACCAGTGACGAGCCCGGTACGTTGCAGATAGCCAGCGAGCCGAGATAGCCCAGCTCTTTCGACAGACGCAGCGCCGCCAGGGTATCGGCGGTTTCACCCGACTGAGAGAGGGTGATCATCAGGCTATTGCGACGCACCGCGGACTTGCGATAGCGGAATTCCGAGGCGATTTCTACATCGCACGGGACACCAGCTAATGCTTCGAACCAGTAACGGGAGACCATCCCGGAGTTATAGGAAGTCCCGCAGGCAACAATCTGAATATGTTCAACCTGAGCCAGCATTTCATTGGCGTTCGGCCCCAGCTCGCTGAGATCCACTTCGCCATGGCTGATGCGCCCGGTCAGGGTGTTCTTAATCGCGTTCGGCTGCTCGAAAATCTCTTTCTGCATATAGTGGCGGTAAATACCTTTATCGCCAGCGTCATACTGCAGATTGGATTCGATCTCCTGGCGTTTCACTTCCGCGCCAGATTTATCGAAAATCACCACCGAGCGGCGAGTGACTTCGGCAATATCGCCCTCTTCGAGGAAGATAAAGCGGCGGGTCACTGGCAGCAATGCCAGCTGGTCGGAAGCGATAAAGTTTTCGCCCATTCCCAGGCCAATCACCAGTGGGCTACCGGAGCGGGCCGCCAGCAGGGTTCCCGGGTCACGGGTATCCATGATCACCGTACCGTAGGCGCCGCGCAGCTGCGGAATAGCGCGCAGCACGGCTTCACGCAAGGTACCACCTTGTTCCAGCTCCCAGTGCACCAGATGGGCGATAACTTCGGTATCGGTCTCGGTGACGAAGACATAACCACGAGACTGCAGCAGGGCACGCAGCGGCTCATGGTTCTCAATGATCCCGTTATGGACCACCACAATGTGTTCAGAAACATGCGGATGCGCATTGCTCTCGGACGGTTCGCCGTGCGTCGCCCAGCGAGTATGGGCGATCCCGGTACCACCATGTAACGGCTGCTCTTCTACCGCCTGAGCCAGCATCTGAACTTTACCCAGGCGACGCACGCGGGTCATATGACCTTCGCTGTCGACCACCGCCAGACCGGCAGAGTCATACCCACGGTATTCCAGACGACGTAAACCTTCGAGAAGGATTTCAGCAATATCACGCTGCGCGACTGCGCCAACAATTCCACACATAGTTAAATTTCCTGATAATGGCGATATGCCATGCGTTGTCGCTGACCTGTATTTGCCCGTTTTCCGGGCGCCCCGAGCCTTGTAGAGAGTGGGGTTATTGTTATGGTACTGCCTGCGGACGGGGGTCTATATTGACCCTCTCATCCTGGTTCGCCGGGCATATTTCCCCGGCGACAATCCAAATTATTTCTTCTTCACCGGACGCTGCCAGCCCTGTTTGTGGACCTGCGGTACGCGGCTCAACACCAGTTCGTTATCGGCGATATTGCGCGTGACGGTGGTCCCGGCGGCGATAGTGACGCCGTTGCCTACCGTGACGGGCGCCACCAGCTGGGTATCCGAGCCGACAAAGACATCATCGCCAATAATCGTTTTATGCTTGTTCGCACCATCGTAGTTGCAGGTGATGGTGCCCGCGCCGATATTGACGTTATCACCGATCTCCGCATCGCCCAGATAGGTCAGATGACCCGCCTTGGAGCCTTTCCCGAGACGCGCTTTTTTCATTTCCACGAAGTTGCCAACGTGGGCGCCTTCCAGCAGTTCGGCGCCTGGACGCAGACGGGCAAATGGGCCGATGGTGCAGGCAGCCTGCAGCTGGGCATCTTCCACCACGCTATAGGGGCTAATTTCGCAGTCATCGCCGATGGTGCTGTTTTTGATCACGCAGCCGGCGCCGATTTTCACACGATCGCCCAGCACCACATTGCCTTCCAGAATAACGTTAGTATCGATCTCCACATCGCGCCCGTGCTGCAGCGTACCGCGCAGATCGAAACGCGCCGGATCGCGCAGCATCACGCCCGCCAGCAGTAATTTTTCTGCCTGCTCAGCCTGGTAGACGCGCTCCAGGCGCGCAAGCTGCAGGCGATTGTTGACGCCTTCGACTTCGCTCAGGCGCTGCGGATGCACCGCGACGATCTCGCGCCCTTCCTGATACGCCATGGCGATGATATCGGTGATGTAGTATTCGCCCTGAGCGTTGTTATTGGTGAGCTTCGCCAGCCAGCGCTTGAGGTCTGCTCCGCCGGCGATCAGGATCCCGGTGTTGATTTCCTGGATCTGGCGCTGGGCCTCGCTGGCATCTTTGTGCTCAACGATGCCCGTCACCTGGTCATTTTCACGGGTAATGCGGCCGTAGCCCGTTGGGTCATCCAGCTTCACCGTCAGCAGACCAATGCCACCCAGTGGTTTCGCGGCGCGCAGGCGCTGTAGCGTCTCAACCGAGATCAGCGGCACGTCGCCATAGAGCATCAGAATGTCTTCATCATCATTGAAGAAGGGTGCCGCCTGCTGCATAGCGTGTCCGGTTCCGAGCTGCTCAGCCTGCAGCACCCAGTTCAGGTTGTCTTCATGGAGGGTCTGACGCAGCAGATCGCCACCGTGACCGTACACCAGATGCACCGCACATGCGCCTAAATCGTTAGCGGCATCAATGACATGCTGCACCATTGGCTTCCCGGCCAGGGTATGCAGCACCTTAGGAAGATCGGAATACATGCGGGTCCCTTTGCCTGCGGCAAGGATAACCACGCTCATCGCACTATTTGACATACTCATCCTGACGGTAGTTAGAACGGAAAGTAAAAGCCTTTCACGTTGAAATTTCTACATATTTTTCATCATAAAACGAGACGTGGAGAAAACGCCCAAGCCCGCGGTTATACACCATTTTATGACGCTATTTTTAACCACTGCAAATCAGTTTAACGCTGAAAAAGGGGGGTGGGGAGGGTAATCATTGACTATCTCACTGCTTTTGCTGTTTTTTCGCCACCTGAATAAAGCGGCAGAGCGCGGCCCTATTGGCGGAGATTAACAGGAGATGAGCCGACTGAGTGTAAATCAGCCGCAGGCAGGGGAGAGCTGAAGTGATTGGTGGCATCAATAAAATACAAAAGGCCACCGTCAGGTGACCTTCATTTACCGGTTGCACATCGCCAGTGTTGTCGTTTTGATGGGCGATACGTCGTGCAAGCCGGGGAATAGCGCGTGGCTTAGAAGCTCAGTACGCTGAATTTGGCGATGATTTTATGGAACAGTTTCATGATGATTTCCTGACGCAGGTGCAGTTTGATAACGCTCTTTATGTGACATACATCACAAAAATAGAGTCTACGCCTCATCATTTAACTAATCAATAACAATTAAGGGTGGATCCTGTTTTCACTTTATCCGCTCGCCAACCGCTGGCCATAAAAAAAGCCAGCCTGGAAACCAGACTGGCTTTTTACGTTCAAGCCGGTGTTACATCGCTTTTTTGGTCAACTCGATAACGCGCAGTTTAGCGATCGCTTTGGCCAGTTCCGCAGACGCCTGAGCGTAATCCACATCGCCATGGGAGCTCTTAATGTGCTCTTCGGCTTTGCGTTTCGCTTCCAGCGCTCGCGCTTCGTCGAGGTCCTGACCGCGAATTGCGGTATCCGCCAGAACGGTCACGCTGCCAGGCTGCACTTCAAGAATGCCGCCAGACAGATAGATAAACTCTTCATGACCGTGCTGTTTAACGATGCGAATCATACCAGGCTTAATGGCGGTGAGCAGCGGCGCGTGTCCCGGGTAAATACCCAGTTCACCTTCGCTACCCGTTACCTGGATTTTTTCGACCAGACCAGAGAACATTTGTAACTCTGCGCTGACGACGTCCAGGTGGTAAGTCATTGCCATATCACCCTCCGATTAAGGCGTTAAAGTTTTTTGGCTTTTTCCACGGCTTCGTCGATGGAACCGACCATGTAGAACGCCTGCTCTGGCAGGTGATCGTATTCGCCTTCCATGATGCCTTTAAAGCCACGGATAGTGTCTTTCAGCGCCACGTATTTGCCCGGAGAACCGGTAAAGACTTCTGCTACGAAGAACGGCTGGGACAGGAAGCGCTGGATCTTACGTGCGCGAGCTACCACCAGTTTGTCTTCTTCAGACAGTTCGTCCATACCGAGGATGGCGATGATATCTTTCAGTTCCTGATAACGCTGCAGGATGGACTGAACGCCACGCGCGGTGTCGTAGTGTTCCTGACCAACAACCAGCGGATCCAGCTGACGGCTGGTGGAGTCCAGCGGGTCAACGGCCGGGTAAATACCCAGGGAAGCGATCTGACGGCTCAGTACTACGGTTGCATCTAAGTGAGCAAAGGTAGTGGCTGGGGATGGGTCAGTTAAGTCATCCGCCGGTACGTATACCGCCTGTACGGAGGTGATAGAACCGGTTTTGGTGGAGGTGATACGTTCCTGCAGAACGCCCATCTCTTCCGCCAGAGTCGGCTGATAACCTACCGCTGAAGGCATACGACCCAGCAGTGCGGATACTTCAGTACCGGCCAGGGTGTAACGATAGATGTTATCGACGAACAGCAGAACGTCACGACCTTCGTCACGGAATTTCTCAGCCATGGTCAGGCCGGTCAGCGCAACGCGCAGACGGTTTCCCGGCGGCTCGTTCATCTGGCCGTACACCAGGGATACTTTATCGATAACGTTGGAGTCGGTCATTTCGTGGTAGAAGTCGTTACCCTCACGAGTACGCTCACCGACGCCCGCAAACACAGAGTAACCGGAGTGCTCGATCGCGATGTTACGGATCAGCTCCATCATGTTTACGGTTTTACCTACACCCGCACCACCGAACAGACCAACTTTACCGCCCTTCGCGAACGGACACATCAGGTCGATAACTTTGATACCGGTTTCCAGCAGTTCCTGAGAGCTGGACAGCTCTTCATAGGAAGGTGCTGCGCGGTGGATAGCCCAACGCTCTTCTTCACCGATGTCGCCTTTCATGTCGACCGGCTGACCCAGTACGTTCATGATACGACCCAGTGTTGCTTTACCTACCGGGACTTCGATTGGGTGCTCGAGGTCTTTTACTTCCAGACCGCGGCGAAGACCATCGGAAGACCCCATGGCGATGGTACGAACGATACCGCCGCCGAGCTGCTGCTGAACTTCCAGCACCAGAACTTCTTTACCATTCTGCACCTCAAGAGCTTCGTACACGCGCGGTACGGCATCCTGAGGGAATTCGACGTCAACTACGGCGCCGATTACCTGGACAATTTTTCCAGTAGCCATCTTGAATCCTCTACGAATTAACCTGGTTATACCGCGGATGCACCACCGACGATCTCGGTGAGTTCCTGAGTAATGCTGGCCTGTCGAGCTTTGTTGTATACCAACTGCAGCTCTTTAATCAGGCTGCCGCCATTGTCGGTCGCGGCTTTCATCGCCACCATACGTGCGGCCTGCTCGCTGGCCAGGTTTTCTACCACGCCCTGATAGACCTGAGATTCGACATAACGACGCAGGAGGGTATCCAGCAGCGCTTTCGGATCGGGTTCGTACAGGTAATCCCAGGATTTACGTTTCAGATCAGCGTCTTCTGATGCCGGTAACGGCAGCAGCTGAGTGATCGTCGGAACCTGAGACATGGTGTTAATAAATTTGTTGCTGACAACGTACAGCTTGTCCAGACGGCCTTCATCATAGGCCTGCAACATCACTTTTACCGGGCCGATCAGTTCGGACAGGGAGGGGTTATCCCCCATACCGGTCACCTGTGCAACCACGTTACCGCCAACGGCGTTAAAGAAAGAGACGCCCTTAGAGCCGATCATTGCGAGGTCGCACTGAACGCCTTTATCGGACCATGCTTTCATTTCCGCCAGCAGTTTCTTGAACAGGTTAATGTTCAAGCCGCCGCACAGACCACGGTCGGTCGACACCACCAGGTAGCCCACGCGCTTAACGTCGCGTTCTTCCAGGTAAGGGTGCTTATATTCCAGATTACCGTTCGCAAGGTGACCAATCACTTTGCGCATAGTATCTGCGTAAGGACGGCTGGCCGCCATACGCTCCTGCGATTTACGCATCTTGGAAGCGGCGACCATCTCCATCGCTTTAGTGATCTTTTGCGTGTTCTGGACGCTTGCGATCTTACTACGTATCTCTTTTGCGCCGGCCATGAGCTTCTCCTCAATGCCTTGCGGCCTGTCCTAAGACAGACCGCCAGACGTTACCAGGACTGGGTTGCTTTGAAGGAATCGAGGATGCCTTTCAGCTTGCCTTCGATTTCGTCGTTATAGCCACCGGACTGGTTAATCTCTTGCATCAGCGGAGCGTGATCACGGTCGACGTAAGCCAGCAGAGCGGCTTCGAAGCTACCGATTTTCGCCAGTTCTACATCAGCCAGGTAACCACGTTCTGCTGCGAACAGAACCAGAGACTGCTGCGCGACGGACATCGGCGCATACTGTTTCTGTTTCAGCAGCTCGGTCACTTTCTGACCGTGGTCCAGCTGTTTGCGGGTTGCATCGTCAAGGTCGGATGCAAACTGGGAGAACGCTGCCAGTTCACGATACTGCGCCAGTGCGGTACGGATACCACCGGACAGTTTCTTCATGATCTTGGTCTGCGCTGCACCACCAACACGGGATACGGAGATACCCGGGTTAACCGCAGGACGAATACCGGCGTTGAACAGGTTGGTTTCCAGGAAGATCTGACCATCGGTAATGGAGATTACGTTGGTCGGAACGAATGCGGAAACGTCACCCGCCTGCGTTTCGATAATCGGCAGTGCGGTCAGAGAACCGGTTTTCCCTTTCACTTCACCTTTGGTGAAAGCTTCAACGTATTCGGCGTTAACACGCGCAGCACGCTCCAGCAGACGAGAGTGGAGGTAGAATACGTCGCCCGGGAAGGCTTCACGTCCTGGCGGACGACGGAGCAGCAGGGAGATCTGACGATAAGCAACAGCCTGTTTAGACAGGTCATCGTAAATGATCAGCGCATCTTCACCGCGGTCGCGGAAGTATTCGCCCATTGCGCAACCGGCGTATGGCGCCAGGTATTGCAGTGCAGCAGATTCGGATGCAGTCGCTACCACCACAATGGTGTTAGCCAGCGCGCCGTGCTCTTCCAGTTTACGCACCACGTTAGAGATGGTGGACGCTTTCTGGCCGATAGCAACATAGACGCACTTGATACCGGAATCACGCTGGTTGATGATGGCATCGATAGCCAGCGCAGTTTTACCGGTCTGACGGTCGCCGATGATCAGTTCACGCTGACCACGACCGATTGGGATCATGGCGTCAACGGATTTATAACCGGTCTGTACCGGCTGATCGACGGACTGACGTTCGATGACGCCCGGTGCGATCGCTTCTACGGCGGAGAAACCGTCGTTTTCCAGCGGACCTTTACCATCAATTGGCGCGCCCAGGGTGTTAACCACACGGCCCAGCAGGCCACGGCCAACCGGAACTTCCAGGATACGGCCAGTACATTTAACCTTCATGCCTTCGGCGAGGTCAGCATACGGACCCATCACCACGGCACCAACGGAGTCACGCTCCAGGTTCAATGCGATAGCGTAACGGTTACCCGGCAGGGAGATCATCTCACCCTGCATACATTCGGCAAGGCCGTGGATGCGGATAACACCGTCACTTACAGAAACAATAGTACCTTCGTTATGAGCTTCGCTCACAACATTGAACTGAGCAATGCGCTGCTTGATCAGTTCGCTGATTTCGGTGGAATTCAGTTGCATGCTCCAGTCCCCTTAAGACTGCAAGACGTCTGCAAGGCGATCAAGACGGCCGCGTACGCTGCCATCAATGACCATATCACCCGCACGGATGATAATACCTGCCATAACAGACTTATCGATTTTGCAATTCAGCTTAACTTTGCGTGACAGACGTTTTTCCATCGCGCTGACGATCCTGGCAAGCTGTTCATCACTCAGTTGGTTGGCAGATATTACTTCTACCTCTGCGATGGCCTCACTGGCCGCGCGCAGGTGAATGAATTGCTCAAGAACGTCCGGGAGCACCTTCAGACGATTGTTTTCCGCCATCACCTTAATCAGGTTCTGGCCGTTTTCGTCGAGTTGCTCGCCGCAGATAGCGATAAACGCTTCTGAGAGCGTTTCCGGCGCCAAAGCACCGGAGAGAAGCTCTGCCATTTGGTCGTTTTTGGTCACTTCGGCGGCAAACGCCAGCATATCCTGCCAGCGTTCAACACTGTTGTGTTCGACGGCAAAGTCAAAAGCTGCTTTGGCGTAGGGGCGAGCTACCGTTACAAATTCAGACATCAGCCCCTCCCTCCTTACAGTTCAGCGACAAGTTTATCCACGATGTCGCTGTTAGCAGCTTCATCCACGGAACGTTCGATGATCTTCTCGGCGCCAGCAACAGCCAGGATAGCGACCTGCTTACGCAGCTCCTCACGTGCACGTTTACGCTCAGCATCAATTTCAGCCTGCGCTTGTGCAACGATTTTGGTGCGTTCCTGTTCTGCTTCAGCTTTAGCTTCGTCCAGAATCTGAGAGCGACGCTTGTTCGCCTGCTCAATGATTACCTGGGCTTCCGCTTTCGCTTTTTTCAGCTGGTCGGTCGCGTTGGCCTGTGCAAGGTCCAAATCTTTCTTAGCGCGTTCTGCAGAAGCTAAACCGTCAGAAATCTCTTTCTGGCGTTTTTCGATGGCAGCCATTAAAGGCGGCCATACGTACTTCATGCAGAACCATACGAAGATAACAAACGCGATGGCCTGGCCGAGGATTGTTGCGTTCATGTTCACAGCACAATACCTCTTTAATTAACTCTGTGGCTTAGGTTTCTAACAACTTACTACGCGACGGCGAACATCACGTACAGACCCAGACCTACAGCGATCATCGGGATAGCATCCACCAGACCCATAACGATAAAGAACTGAGTACGCAGCAGAGGAATCAGATCCGGTTGACGCGCTGCGCCTTCCAGGAATTTACCTCCGAGGATGCCGATACCGATCGCAGCACCGATTGCCGCCAGACCCATCATCACAGCGGCAGCCATGTACAGCAGATCCATATTCAGGTTTTCCATGACAGTCTCCAGTTTGTTTCAGTTAAAACGTAGTAGTGTTGGTAAAAATCAATGCTCTTCGGACGCCATCGACAGATAGACAATCGTCAGAACCATGAAGATGAAGGCTTGCAGCGTAATAATCAGGATGTGGAAAATGGCCCAAGGCACATTCAGGATCCACTGTGACCACCACGGCAACAGACCAGCAATCAGAATGAAAATCAGCTCACCGGCATACATGTTGCCGAACAGTCGCAGACCAAGAGAAACCGGTTTGGACAGCAGGCTTACCCCTTCAAGGATTAAGTTGACAGGAATGAACGCCCAGTGATTGAACGGCTGCATGGTCAGTTCTTTAACGAACCCACCTACGCCTTTCATTTTGATGCTGTAGAAAATGATCAGGATGAACACGCCAAGCGCCATCGACAGGGTGATGTTCACGTCGGCAGACGGAACCACGCGCAGTGCAGGCAGGCCGAGTATGTGCTCACCGATCCAAGGTAAGAAATCGATAGGCAAGAGGTCCATCAGGTTCATCAGGAAGACCCAGACGAACACGGTCAGCGCCAGCGGCGCGATAACCTTGCTCTTGCCATGGTACATGTCTTTGACGCTGCCATGGACGAAGCCGATGATCATTTCGATGAAGGTTTGGAATTTCCCTGGTACGCCGCTGGTCGCTTTCTTAGCAACGCTACGGAACATGGCAAGGAACAGCAGACCGAGAACCACCGAGAAAAACATGGAGTCAATGTTGAGCGTCCAGAAGGTGGCTGTGTGGTTGTGCGGATCCACCAGCGAGAATGTACGTAGGTCCAGCTGAAGGTTGTTCAGATGGTGTCCTATGTAATCCTGCGGCGTCATATTTTCTGAAGCCATGATGCCTTTACCCTTTGTTGTTAATTACAGCTGGCGCCAGAACTTGTACCACCAGCACCAAAACCCACGTCACGATCAGCGGCATAAATACCACTTTTAAAACAGCCAGCGCCATCGCCAGAAGGGCGAAGGTCAGCAACACCTTGAAGGCTTCACCGAAGGCGAAGGTCCAGGCCACACGGCCTTTTGCTGGTGTATGCGCCTGATGACGCCAGGCAAAAATCATAAACATCAGGTTCGGCAAAACCACCGCCAAACCGCCGCATACAGCGGAAATGCCCCAGAAGGGGTCTTTGAGGCTGAACAGCAGTCCACTTGCTATTACTGCCAGTAACTGAATAAACAGAAGCTTGCGAGCAACGTTTCGACTCAAGAGCGACACTGACATCACGTTTTTACTCCTGCTCCCTTTGAGGTATGTCGCGTGTCGTATAAAACGTCCTTTAAGACGAAGAGTCAAGCATCAAAAAGCGGACAAATTATACGGTGACGCCCCGTGATTTCAAACAATAAGTAGCAAAATAGTGAATAAATGTTTAATTATTTTCCAACGGACAACTTTCCGTGCATTTCAGCGTTCTGTGAGCAGTCATACAAAACTGCAAATAACGTGGAAACACGGCAATTAAAGCGTGCATTAGATCACATAATAAACATTTCAAGCGCCCTTTAATGAATCAAGGACATAAAACACTATTTTTCATGCTTTTGATATTCAAGATAAAAAGTGAGGACATTATCTAAAACAACCTCACATACAATAAAAACCTTTTATTGACATTTATAATAAAAATTTAACATCACTATGCTGTTTATCTGTGTCGATTTTTAGCACACTGATATTTTCAAAGTTGACTATTTTGTCAGTGAATCACTTATGCTAAGTTAACTGCAGGAAAAGCCATAGTAAAAACATGGTTAAATGCAGTCCGATAATATCGCGGAGTGACCTTTATTTTTGTAACATCCGCGGGCGACATTTTTTCCACATTTTTTGATAAAAATTAACGCGATTTTGGTTGAATCACCACCAGGTGTCGCTCCCCTTCCAGCTGAGGAACATGCAGCTCAATCACCTCGGCAATACCATACCCTTCCGGCAGGTTTTCCATTTCGTCTTTTTGCGCTAACCCTTTGAGTGCATAGAAGTGACCGTTCGCTGCCGGCAGATGATGGCACCAGCTCACCATATCATTGAGCGATGCGAAGGCGCGGCTTATCACACCGTCAAACGGCGGTTCGGCCGGGAAGGCTTCCACGCGGCTCTGCACCGGGGTGACATTATCCAGCTTCAGCTCATGCTGCACCTGACGCAGGAAGCGCACGCGCTTGCCGAGACTGTCGAGCAGGGTGAAATGCGACTCCGGACGCACGATGGCCAGTGGAATGCCAGGGAGCCCCGGTCCGGTCCCGACATCGATAAAGCGCGAGCCCTGCAGATAAGGCGCCACGATGATGCTGTCGAGGATATGACGCACCAGCATCTCATTCGGATCGCGAACGGAGGTCAGGTTATAGGCTTTGTTCCACTTATCGAGCAGCCCGACGTAGGCCACCAGCTGGTTTTTCTGGTGATCGGTGAGCGAAATACCCGCTTCATCCAGCAGACGAGAAAGTTTGTTGAGCACAGTCTGTACCTTCAAAAAATAATGAGCCCGGAGGCGCTAACGCTTACCGGGCTATGAATGATAAAGGCGAACGCTGATTATGCAACAGTGAAATCAGCGCAGGCAGGCGGCCGCAATCAGGCGCTGCGGCGCAGCATCCCCTGCTTTTTCAGCCAAACCAACAAAATAGAGATCGCCGCCGGCGTGATCCCGGAAATACGTGATGCCTGCCCTATCGACGACGGCTTATGGTCGTTCAGTTTGGCGATCACTTCGTTAGACAACCCGGTGACCTGGCGGTAATCGAGCGTCGCCGGCAGCACGGTATTCTCATTGCGCTGCTGTTTCTCAATCTCATCCTGCTGGCGAGCGATGTAGCCTTCATACTTCACCTGGATCTCTACCTGCTCGGCCGCTTGTTGATCTTCCAGTCCCGGTGCGAACGGCGACAGCTGAATCAGTTGCTCGTAGGTCATTTCCGGACGACGCAGTAGATCTTCACCACTCGCTTCACGCGACAGCGGCGCCGTCAGGTGAGCATTCACTTCGGCGGCGCTCTCTGCCTGCGGGTTCACCCAGGTCGATTTCAGACGCTGACGTTCACGTTCAATGCTTTCCAGCTTTTCGTTGTACCGCGCCCAGCGTTCATCGTCCACCAGACCCAGCTCACGCCCCTGTTCGGTCAGGCGCAGGTCGGCGTTATCTTCGCGCAGCATCAGACGATATTCGGCACGGGAGGTAAACATGCGGTACGGTTCTTTGGTACCCAGAGTGCACAGGTCATCCACCAGCACGCCGAGGTAAGCCTGATCGCGACGCGGCGCCCAGCCCTCTTTTTCCGCAGAGAAGCGGGCAGCGTTAAGTCCAGCCAGCAGACCCTGAGCAGCGGCTTCTTCATAACCGGTGGTACCGTTGATCTGGCCGGCGAAGAACAGACCCTGAATAAATTTGCTCTCGAGCGTTGGCTTCAGATCGCGTGGGTCGAAGAAATCGTACTCAATGGCGTAGCCGGGACGGACGATCCGCGCGTTCTCCATCCCCTGCATTGAGCGGACGATTTGCATTTGCACATCAAACGGCAGGCTGGTGGAGATACCGTTGGGATAAATTTCGTTTGAGGTCAGGCCTTCCGGTTCAAGGAAAATCTGATGTTGGTTGCGATCGGCAAAGCGCATGACTTTGTCTTCGATCGACGGACAATAGCGTGGCCCGATCCCTTCGATCACCCCAGCGTACATTGGGCTGCGATCGAGGTTATTACGGATCACGTCATGGGTTTTCTCGTTGGTGTGGGTGATATAGCACGGCACCTGGCGCGGATGCTGATCCGCGGATCCCATGAACGAGAAGACCGGCATTGGGTTATCGCCGTGCTGTTGCGCCAGCACGCTGAAATCGATGGTGCGGGCGTCAATACGCGGTGGGGTTCCGGTTTTCAGGCGGCTTACGCGCAGCGGCAGCTCACGCAGACGACGAGACAGTGGAATTGACGGCGGATCGCCGGCACGCCCGCCGCTGTAGTTATCCAGACCAATATGGATTTTGCCATCGAGGAAGGTTCCGACGGTCAGCACCACCGCTTTGGCACGGAATTTGAGGCCCATCTGAGTGACGGCGCCCACGACGCGATCGTTTTCCACAATCAGATCTTCCACTGCCTGCTGGAAGATCATCAGGTTCGGCTGGTTCTCCAGCGCGGTGCGTACCGCCTGACGATACAGCACGCGGTCTGCCTGGGCGCGAGTGGCACGTACCGCGGGCCCTTTGCTGGCGTTTAGTATCCTAAACTGAATACCCGCCTGATCGATCGCGGTTGCCATCAATCCGCCGAGTGCGTCCACTTCTTTTACCAGGTGTCCTTTCCCAATGCCGCCAATCGCCGGGTTGCAGCTCATCTGCCCCAGCGTGTCGATATTGTGTGTCAAAAGCAGGGTTTGTTGGCCCATTCGCGCTGCGGCCATCGCGGCCTCAGTGCCTGCATGACCCCCGCCAATGATAATGACGTCAAAAGGATCCTGATAAAACATGGTGATCTGCCTCGCATAACGCGGTTTGAAAATGGATTGAAGCCCGGGCCGTGGATTCTACTCGGCTTTGGTCTTTTGAGAAAGACTCCGGGATCCTGAGTATTAAAAAGAAGATCTTTATATAGAGATCTGTTCTATTGTGATCTCTTATTAGGATCGACTCTCTTTGTGGATAAGTCGGATCCACGATGTAAGATCAAAAGCTTAAGAAGGATCACTATCTGTGAATGATCGGTGATCCTGGTCCGTATAAGCTGGGATCAAAATGAAGGGTTATACACAGCACAAAAACCATACGACGGTTATTCTTTGGATAACTACCGGTTGATCCAAGCTTTTAAGCATGGTTATCCACAGAAGATCCGACGATCTTTACAATTCTCAGAGCAAATTTTTCCAGGATCCCAGCCAGATTTCCGCTGGATCCTCCGGAATTTCATGTTCCAGCACGTTAATTTTCAGCGTTTCGCCGATCTGTTTTGCGCCGCTGGCCTTCAATGCTGCTTCTAATTTATCGATCGCCCCGCAGAAGGTGTCGTATTCGCGGCTGCCGATCCCGATGGCGCCAAAGCGCACGGCGGAAAGATCGGCCTTCTGCTCCAGCAATGCGTCATAGAAGGGAACCAGGTTGTCGGGAATGTCGCCGGCGCCATGCGTTGAAGAGATAACTAACCAGATCCCTTCCGCCTGCAGATCGTCAACCAGCGGACCGTGCTGGATTTCAGTGCTGTAGCCGGCTTCTTCCAGCTTTTCCGCCAGATGCTCTGCTACATATTCCGCACTGCCCAGGGTGCTGCCGCTGATAAGTGTAATGTCTGCCATGATCGCCGATCGCCCGCTCAACTGTTCAGAGTGGCGTATTGTACGCTGTGAGCGAGCTGGGATCTACCTGTGGAAAAATGTGGGATTAAAAAAAGCGATCAGGGCTTGATGGTACGCATGATCGGGTTCTGCAGCACGATCAGCGTCTCGGTGGACTGAATTTCATCGATTGTTTGGATCTTGTTGATAAGTACCTGCTGCAGGGCATCGATGGATTTACACATCACCTTAATAAAGATGCTGTAGTGGCCGGTGGTGTAATAAGCCTCGGTGACCTCCTCCAGGCTTTCCAGGCGAGCAAGGGCGGAAGGGTAGTCCTTGGCGCTCTTGAGAATAATGCCGATAAAGCAGCCGACATCATAGCCCAGCTGCTTGGGGCTGACGTCAATGCGCGCGCCGGTAATGATACCCGCCTGTTTCATCTTTTCGACGCGCACATGAATGGTGCCCGGGCTGACGCTGAACTGTTTAGCCAGTTCGGCATAGGCGGTACGGGCGTTGGCCATCAGCGCATCGAGAATGCCGCGGTCCAGATTGTCGATCTGATAATTTTCCATATCTTTTTCTTATGAAGTTTGAGGGTTCTTGCTATTTTAGCGCCATATTTTGATGAATTAAAAGTCGATGCGGCTTTTTATTGATTGATTATTGTATTGCGGCCCTGTTTTGTTGCTTAATCAATGGCAACAGGACGCAGGAGTTATAAAAATGAAAACCGCATATATCGCAAAACAACGCCAGATCAGTTTCGTTAAATCCCACTTTTCCCGTCAGCTGGAAGAGAAGCTTGGCCTGATTGAAGTCCAGGCGCCAATCTTAAGCCGCGTGGGCGATGGGACGCAGGATAACTTGTCCGGCTGCGAGAAAGCGGTTCAGGTAAAAGTGAAAACACTGCCCGACGCCCAGTTCGAAGTGGTTCATTCGCTGGCGAAGTGGAAGCGTCAAACCCTGGGACAACACGACTTCAGCGCGGGCGAAGGGCTGTACACGCACATGAAGGCCCTTCGCCCCGATGAAGACCGTCTGACGCCTATCCATTCCGTTTATGTTGACCAGTGGGACTGGGAGCGCGTGATGGGCGATGAAGAGCGTCACGTCGGCACTCTGAAGGCAACCGTCGAGGCGATCTACGCCGGGATCAAAGCTACCGAGCTGGCGGTCAGCCAGGAATTTGGCCTGAAGCCTTTTCTGCCGGAACAGATCCATTTTGTTCACAGCCAGGAGCTGCTGAGCCGCTATCCCGATCTCGATGCCAAAGGCCGTGAGCGAGCCATTGCCAAAGAGTTGGGGGCCGTCTTCTTAATTGGTATCGGCGGCAAACTGTCTGACGGTAAGCGCCACGACGTGCGTGCGCCGGATTATGATGACTGGAGCACAGAGATTTCTGAAGGCTTTGCCGGTCTGAACGGCGATATCCTGGTGTGGAACCCGGTGCTGGAAGATGCTTTCGAGATCTCCTCAATGGGGATCCGCGTTGACGCCGAAGCGCTGAAGCGCCAGCTGGCCGTGACTGGCGATGAAGATCGCCTACAGCTTGAATGGCACCAGGCGCTGCTGCGCGGCGAGATGCCGCAGACTATCGGCGGCGGCATTGGCCAGTCTCGTCTGACGATGCTGCTGCTGCAGCTTGACCATATCGGCCAGGTGCAGTGCGGCGTATGGCCGGCGCAGGTTCGCGAAAGCGTTTCCGCGCTGCTGTAATGAATTAGCGCCGCCAGCGTCGCAGCAGGCGGCTACGCAGCCCGGTATCAAAGCGCCAGATATGATCGAAGATGCGCATGATGCCGGGTTTGCCGTGTACCGACATCGCCACCGCGTGAAAACGGTGCTGGTGCTTACGCTGTAACTCCCCCACCTGAGCAATCACCTCATCCGGCAACCGCTGGGCGATAAAGTCAGAGATCACGACGGCATCCGCATCCACCCACTGCGGGTTTTGCAGACGTTCAATGATGGCGCGAAAACAGCTGGCCAGATCGGTACCGCCGCGAAAGCGCTGGCTTAAAAAGCGGATCGCCTGCTCCAGCCCGCGCTCGCTGGTCAGTTCGTAATGCACCACTTCGCTGGAGAACAGCATAATAAAGCAGCGACGGTTATCAGCCAGCGCGACGCGCATGAGGGCCAGACAAAAGGCCTTAGCGCACTGCTCGTTAAAACCGCCCATCGACCCTGACGTATCGACGCAGACAATGAACGGCCCGCGCGGTTGCTCATCAAAATCTTGCCGCGTTACCGGGCGTTCGGTGATTTTCTCACGCCAGGCGTCGCCATGCAGCCGGTAGGTGAGCAGCTGCTTCTCCACCAGCTTGCGATAAAATTCAAACTCCAGCTCCGTGATGCCGAGCGTCGCCAGCTCCGGCGGCAGCAGCCGCAGAATGTCGTCACTCTGCTGGAGGCCGTCGACTTGCTCCGGTACTGTCGCCGGCTCGCGCACCAGGCTGCGAAAGGTTTCCATCGGGGCGTCTTTCTTCGGCACGGATTTCGCTTCCCGTGAACGTCCAAGCTGTTCCGCCAGCTGCAGCAGTTCCGGCTGCTGGTTGAGAAAATCGCCATAGCGCACGATCAGCTGATAGTCGCCGCGTTTGAGTTCGCCAGCGCTCATATCCCACAGACGCCCGGCGGCAGTGTCATTTTCCGCCAGTACCGGATCGAGCTGACCGCTGAGCGTCATTCGTTCCTGGACCTCACTGAGTAACTGATCGCGTTCTTCATCCAGCAACTGCTGGTTAAGGCTGGTGGCTTGCACCACCAGGCTCAGGCGCCAGCGCTGTAAAAACAGCGTATGCAACGCCGGGGTAAAGGTGGCATTGTCATCCACCAGCTTCTGCGCCTGAGCGGCAAAAGGAGACTGTAGCTGGTGCAGTTTGCCGAGGATCTGCGGGAGCTGGACGATAAACTGCGAGGTAGAGAGTAGCTGAGCCTGCTGATAGGTTTGCACTTCGGCGTCCAGATCCGGCGGGACGTTAACTTCTTTCAAACGGGCGCGAACGGCTTCACGCCAGCGTGGAATATCCGCCGCGATGATGTTTTTCAGGCGGGGGAATTTCTCAAAGAACACCGCCAGCTGAGGAGAGGCCAGCAGCGCCAGCAGCATCTCCTCGATCATTCCCTCTTCGCTGACTGCCAGCATGACATTCAGCATATCGAGCGTCATGGCTGCTTCGCCTGTTTAATCTGCACGCCGACGTCCTGCAGGCTGGCTTCGATTCTTCCCAGCCACTCGACCGGGATAAACAGACACTTTTGCTGCTCGCTGAAGCGGTTGTGTTGCTGGTGCCACTCATCATCGAGCGCCTCCAGCTGTTGGCGAATTTCTGCCGGCATGTTCTCCTGCGATGCGCTACCGGGCAGCGCGAGGCGTGAGCCCTGTAGGCTGACGTCGCGGACGACCAGGTGCTGGCTGGTGTCGACATCCATATTGAGCAGTTGGGCAAAGCCGATCCCGTTGAGCTTACCGCGGATCTCACCGCCCTTTTCCAGCCAGTTGGCTAACGCCTCGCGTTCAAAAGTAATGTGGATCACTTCCATATCGTGAAGTTTGAGCGGCTGCTGCAGCAGCAGCGTCAGGGTGGTCCCCTGGATCTCCGCCGGCAATTCATAATGCGGTTTGCGGCTAAACATCCCGCCAAGGCGGGTGACCTTCAACGCCGTTTTGTCGCTTTGCTGCTGTTGGATCTGAATGCGTCTCTGGACAATGGCCCCCAGCCGCGTCAGCATCGCCTGCTGTTGCCAGGCGTGACAGGTCATGAGCGTTTCCAGCTGCTGCGACATCAGGTTCATGCTCTCGACGTTGTGCCACAGACAATCTTTCAGCAGGATCAGATCTATCGGCGCGATGCTGTCGCGCCCGCTGAAGAAGGCGCTGGCCTGCAGCAGGCGAATGGCCTTTTTCCAACGGCGATCCGAGACGTACGGCGCATTTGGCAGGGCATCCAGCTGCTGGCGGAGCTGGAATATCAGCTCAAACACCGCGTCTGGCAGTTTGATATTGCCGATCTGCTGCTGCCATTGGGTAAACTCCTCGTCGCTAACCTGCAGCGCGCTGGGCACTGGATTGATGTTTTCATCCTGCTGGCTGACCAGCATTGAACGGAAATTACCTTTATCCTGCACTTTATCAAGCCACAGACGGATCAGCATTCGGTCATACAGCGCTTCCAGACTGCTGTCGGCTTCGGGGAGTTCGTTCGACGCGGCCACCAGCAGGCGCATCGGGATTTTCTCTTCGTGCGCGCCATTGCGGAAGTGACGTTCGTTAATCGCCGTCAGCAGGGTGTTGAGGATCGCCGGACCCGCTTTCCATATTTCATCGAGAAAGACGATTTCGGCTTCCGGCAGGTAGCCGGCGGTTAAACGTTCGTAACGGCCTTCATCCTTCAGTGCCTGAATGGACAGTGGCCCAAAAACTTCTTCCGGGGTGGAGAAGCGGGTCATCAGGTATTCAAAAGCGCGCGCCTGCTGGAAGGCGAATTTGAGGCGGCGGGCAATCAGGCTTTTGGCGATCCCCGGTGGGCCGAGCAAAAAAACGCTCTCGCCGCTGAGCGCCGCCAGCAGGCAGAGGCGTATCGCGTGGCTGCGTTCAAAGAGTCCTTTTTCGAGTGCCGCGCTGAGCCGGGAAATTCTTTCAGCCAGTAAATGTGTTTGAGCCATAATTGAGTTGCGTGCTTTGTCATGTATCGTTATTGGGTCGAGTATAGATGTTAGAGCAGGGGCGGTAATAGCCTGAAGAATCGATTTATTTTTTTTGAGCCAGGTTAATATGGTGTCTGTTAGGGGTACGATTTCGCAAATAATCGTGCATACTGTGCGCTTTTTGTGGGCCAAGGGACTAGGCACACATTTGTTTTATAAACGAAAAGACTAGTCTATGAGCACTGATAATAAACAATCGTTGCCGGCATTAACGTTGGCGGCCATCGGCGTGGTGTACGGCGATATCGGTACCAGTCCACTGTATACCTTGCGCGAATGCCTGTCAGGTCAGTTTGGCTTTGGCGTTGAACGCGACGCCGTGTTTGGCTTTTTGTCGCTGATTTTCTGGCTGTTGATCTTTACCGTATCGATTAAATACATCACGTTCGTGATGCGGGCGGATAACGCCGGGGAAGGCGGGATCTTAACGCTGATGTCGCTGGCCGGACGTAATACCTCGGCCCGAATGACCTCCGTACTGGTGATCCTCGGCCTTATCGGCGGTAGCTTCTTCTATGGCGAAGTGGTGATTACGCCGGCGATTTCCGTTATGTCGGCGATAGAGGGGTTAGAAATTATCGCCCCGCAGCTTGATACCTGGATTGTCCCTATCTCCATTATCGTGCTGACCCTGTTGTTTGTGATCCAGAAGCACGGGACCGGCATGGTCGGTAAGCTGTTTGCGCCGATTATGCTGATCTGGTTCCTGTTGCTGGCGGTGCTCGGCGCGCGAAGCATTTACGCTAACCCGGAAGTTCTTCAGGCGCTAAACCCCTACTGGGCGGTGCATTTCTTCCTGCAGTACAAAACGGTTTCCTTTATTGCGCTCGGCGCGGTGGTGCTGTCGATTACCGGGGTGGAAGCGCTGTACGCCGATATGGGTCACTTCGGCAAACTGCCGATCCGCGTGGCCTGGTTCTCCGTCGTGCTGCCCTCGCTGGTGCTGAACTATTTTGGCCAGGGCGCGCTACTGCTGAAGCACCCGGAAGCGATTAAAAACCCGTTCTTCCTGCTGGCGCCGGAGTGGGCGCTGATCCCGATGCTGATTATCGCCACGCTGGCGACGGTTATCGCCTCGCAGGCAGTGATCTCCGGGGTCTTCTCCCTGACCCGTCAGGCAGTGCGTCTGGGCTATCTGTCGCCGATGCGCATTATCCACACCTCGGAAATGGAGTCCGGACAGATTTACATCCCGTTCATTAACTGGCTGCTGTACGTTTCTGTGGTCATCGTCATTGTCAGCTTCGAGCACTCTTCTAATCTGGCGGCGGCGTACGGTATCGCGGTCACGGGTACCATGGTGCTGACCTCCATTCTGTCGGCAACGGTGGCGCGCAAAAACTGGCACTGGAATAAGCTGTTTGTCGGCCTGATGCTGGTGGCCTTCCTGTGTATCGATATTCCGCTGTTTTCGGCGAACCTCGATAAGATTGTCTCCGGCGGTTGGCTGCCGTTGTCCCTGGGGCTGGTGATGTTCACGGTGATGACCACCTGGAAGAGCGAACGTTTCCGCCTGCTGCGCCGAATGCACGAGCATGGCAATTCGCTGGAAGCGATGATCTCTTCGCTGGAGAAGTCACCGCCGGTGCGTGTGCCGGGTACCGCGGTGTATATGTCCCGCGCCCTGAACGTGATCCCGTTTGCCCTGCTGCATAACCTGAAGCACAACAAGGTGCTGCATGAGCGAGTAATCCTTCTGACTCTGCGCACCGAAGACGCGCCTTACGTGCATAACGTTCGCCGGGTGCAGATTGAGCAGCTGTCGCCGTCGTTCTGGCGGGTGGTGGCCAGCTACGGTTGGCGGGAAACGCCGAACGTTGAAGAGGTGTTCCATCGCTGTGGCCTGGAAGGACTCAGTTGCCGAATGATGGAGACCTCGTTCTTCATGTCGCATGAGTCGCTGATTATCGGCAAACGACCGTGGTATCTGCGCCTGCGCGGCAAGCTTTATCTGCTGCTGCAGCGTAACGCCCTGCGGGCGCCGGATCAGTTTGAAATCCCGCCAAACCGGGTTATCGAGCTCGGTACCCAGGTCGAAATCTGATGTCAAAAAAGCCCTTCCATTGCGAAGGGCTTTTTGTTTCTCACTCCGGCTGTCATCTCCTGTCGCTGTCTTGCGAAACGTTTCGATGGCGATCACATTTCTCTCTTCTGGTGATGGTTTTCTGCTCACACATTGATAATAATTATTTTAGCGAAACGTTTCGCTAGTGGAGCAAAAGAGAAAAATGAAAAAAGGCACCGTACTTAACGCTGATATTTCCGCGGTCATTTCCCGCCTGGGCCACACCGATACGCTGGTGGTCTGCGATGCCGGATTACCGGTTCCCCGCAGCAGCACGCGCATTGATATGGCGCTGACTCAGGGCGTACCTTCCTTTATGCAGGTGCTGGAAGTGGTGACGACGGAAATGCAGGTTGAAGCGGCTGTTATCGCGGAAGAGATTAAAACCCATAATCCGCAGCTCCACGCGACGTTGCTCACTCACCTCGAGCAGCTGCAGCAGCACCAGGGAAATACCATTGAAATTCGTTACACCAGCCATGAGCAGTTCAAAAAACAAACCGCAGACAGTCAGGCGGTAATTCGCAGCGGGGAGTGTTCCCCGTTTGCGAATATCATTCTCTGTGCCGGCGTCACGTTCTGAGGTCGCCGCCATGGAAGCCTTATTGCAACTAAAAGGGATCGATAAAGCGTTCCCTGGCGTCAAGGCGCTCTCCGGCGCGGCGCTGAATGTCTATGCCGGTCGGGTGATGGCGCTGGTAGGGGAAAATGGCGCCGGCAAGTCCACCATGATGAAGGTGCTGACCGGGATCTACACCCGTGATGCCGGCTCTTTGCTGTGGTTAGGCAAAGAGACGACCTTTAACGGCCCCAAATCCTCCCAGGAAGCCGGGATCGGTATCATCCACCAGGAACTGAACCTGATCCCGCAATTGACGATTGCCGAGAACATCTTCCTTGGTCGCGAATTTGTTAACCGTTTTGGCAAAATCGACTGGAAGCAGATGTATACCGAAGCCGACAAGCTGCTGGCAAAGCTGAATCTCCGCTTTAACAGCCAGAAGCTGGTGGGCGATCTGTCGATTGGCGATCAGCAAATGGTGGAGATCGCCAAAGTGCTGAGCTTCGAATCGAAAGTCATCATTATGGATGAACCGACCGATGCGCTGACCGATACCGAAACCGAATCGCTGTTCCGCGTCATCCGCGAACTGAAGTCGCAGGGGCGCGGCATCGTCTATATCTCCCACCGTATGAAAGAGATCTTCGAGATTTGCGACGACGTGACCGTCTTTCGTGACGGGCAGTTTATCGCCGAGCGCGAAGTGGCTTCGCTGGATGAGGACCGACTGATCGAGATGATGGTCGGCCGTAAGCTGGAAGATCAATATCCACATCTCGATAAGGCGCCGGGCGCGGTGCGCCTGAAGGTCGATAATCTCTGCGGCCCGGGCGTGGAAAACGTGACCTTTACCTTGCGCCAGGGGGAAATCCTGGGTGTCGCCGGGCTGATGGGCGCCGGACGGACCGAACTGATGAAAGTGCTGTACGGCGCGCTGCCGCGCAGCAGCGGCTCCGTGACGCTGGATGGCCATGAAGTGGTGACCCGCTCGCCGCAGGACGGTCTGGCGAACGGCATTGTCTATATCTCCGAAGATCGTAAGCGCGATGGCCTGGTTCTCGGGATGTCGGTAAAAGAAAATATGTCCCTGACGGCGCTACGCTACTTCAGCCGGGCGGGCGGCAGCCTTAAGCATAAAGATGAACAGCAGGCGGTCAGTGATTTCATTCGGCTGTTTAACGTCAAAACGCCGTCCATGGAGCAGGCAATCGGCCTGCTTTCCGGCGGCAACCAGCAAAAGGTCGCCATTGCCCGCGGGCTGATGACCCGGCCAAAGGTGCTGATCCTTGATGAACCGACCCGCGGCGTCGACGTCGGGGCGAAGAAAGAGATCTACCAGCTCATCAATCAGTTCAAAGCCGATGGCCTGAGCATCATTCTGGTCTCCTCTGAGATGCCGGAGGTGTTGGGCATGAGCGATCGCATCATTGTGATGCATGAAGGGCATCTCGGCGGTGAATTCACACGCGAGCAGGCCACCCAGGAAGTATTGATGGCTGCCGCTGTGGGCAAGCTTAACCGTGTGAATCAGGAGTAAGAAAGATGACAACCCAGGCTGTTACTGGTCGCCGTTATTTCACGAAAGCGTGGCTGATGGAGCAAAAATCGCTGATTGCCCTGCTGGTGCTGATCGCGGTGGTATCGACCATGAGCCCCAACTTTTTTACCGTCAATAACCTGTTCAATATCCTGCAACAGACCTCCGTTAACGCCATCATGGCGGTAGGGATGACGCTGGTTATACTGACCTCGGGGATCGACCTGTCCGTCGGCTCCCTGTTGGCGCTCACCGGTGCGGTGGCGGCGTCGATTGTCGGCATTGAGGTTAATGCGCTGGTGGCGGTCGCTGCTGCCCTCGCATTGGGTGCCGCGATCGGCGCAGTCACCGGGGTGATTGTGGCGAAAGGCCGCGTGCAGGCCTTCATCGCTACCCTGGTGATGATGCTGCTGCTGCGCGGCGTGACCATGGTGTACACCAACGGCAGTCCGATCAACACCGGCTTTAGCGATAACGCCGATCTGTTTGGCTGGTTTGGCATCGGGCGTCCGCTGGGGATCCCGACGCCGGTATGGATCATGGCGATTGTCTTCCTGGCGGCCTGGTACATGCTGCACCATACTCGCCTGGGCCGTTATATTTACGCGCTGGGCGGTAATGAAGCGGCGACGCGTCTGTCCGGGATTAGCGTCAATAAAGTCAAAATTATCGTCTACGCCTTGTGCGGGATGCTGGCGTCGCTGGCCGGGATCATCGAAGTGGCGCGTCTCTCCTCCGCGCAGCCGACGGCGGGGACGGGCTATGAGCTGGACGCTATTGCGGCGGTGGTGCTCGGTGGCACCAGCCTCGCGGGCGGCAAAGGACGCATTGTCGGCACGCTGATTGGCGCGCTGATCCTTGGCTTCCTGAATAATGGTCTTAATCTTTTAGGCGTTTCTTCCTATTACCAGATGATCGTTAAAGCGGTGGTGATTTTGCTGGCGGTACTGGTAGATAACAAAAAGCAGTAACTGAGAACTCTACAGGACATCTTAACTATGAATATGAAAAAACTGGCGACCCTGGTCTCTGCTGTTGCGCTAAGTGCGACCGTCAGCGCGAACGCGATGGCCAAAGACACCATCGCTCTGGTTATCTCTACCCTGAATAACCCGTTCTTCGTGTCGCTGAAAGACGGCGCGCAAAAAGAAGCTGACAAGCTGGGCTACAACCTGGTGGTGCTGGACTCCCAGAACAACCCGGCGAAAGAGCTGGCGAACGTCCAGGATTTGACGGTGCGCGGCGCCAAGCTGCTGCTGATCAACCCCACCGACTCTGATGCCGTCGGCAACGCCGTGAAGATGGCAAACCAGGCGAAAATCCCGGTCATCACCCTTGACCGTCAGGCCACAAAAGGCGATGTCGTGAGCCATATTGCGTCTGACAACGTGCAGGGCGGAAAAATGGCTGGCGATTACATCGCGAAAAAAGTGGGTGAAAGTGCGAAAGTCATTGAGCTGCAGGGCATTGCCGGGACTTCTGCGGCGCGCGAGCGCGGCGAAGGCTTTAAACAGGCCGTGGCGGCGCACAAGTTTAACGTCCTGGCCAGCCAACCAGCCGATTTCGACCGTACCAAAGGGCTGAACGTGATGCAGAACCTGTTGACCGCGCATCCTGACGTGCAGGCGGTATTCGCGCAAAATGATGAAATGGCGCTGGGCGCCCTGCGCGCGCTGCAGACCGCAGGCAAGTCCGATGTGATGGTGGTTGGATTTGACGGCACTCCGGATGGCGAAAAAGCAGTAAACAGTGGCAAACTGGCGGCGACCGTCGCACAGTTGCCGGAGCAGATCGGCGCGAAAGGCGTTGAGACGGCTGATAAGGTACTGAAGGGCGAAAAAGTGGAAGCTAACTACCCGGTTGAGCTGAAGCTGGTCGTTAAGCAGTAAAATGCGATTCGGACTGGCAACGGTCCGAGGGACAATATAAAAAAAGAAAAGCAGGGCATGCGCCACCGGATCCCGGTGGCGCGCTTTCCCGGGAACAGAAATGATGAAAACTGCAGGCAAACTTGTCGTCCTTGGCAGTATCAATGCCGATCACATTCTTAACCTTGACGCTTTCCCGACGCCGGGTGAAACCGTCACCGGCAACCATTATCAGGTGGCTTTCGGTGGTAAAGGGGCCAACCAGGCGGTCGCCGCCGGGCGCAGCGGAGCGGATATCGCGTTTATCGCCTGCACCGGCGATGACGACATCGGTGAACGCATCCGCCGCCAGCTGGCGAGCGATAAAATCGACGTGGCGCCTGTGCGCGCAGTCGCCGGGGAAGCGACCGGCGTGGCGTTAATCTTCGTTAACGCCGAAGGTGAGAATGTCATCGGTATTCATGCCGGCGCCAATGCGGCGCTTTCCGTCTCCCAGGTTGAGGCGGAAAAGGAACGTATCGCTAGCGCACAGGCGCTGTTAATGCAGCTGGAGTCGCCGCTGGAGAGCGTGTTGGCGGCGGCGAAAATCGCCCATCGCCATCAGACCACCGTGGTGCTTAATCCCGCGCCAGCGCGTGAACTGTCCGATGAACTGCTGGCGCTGGTGGATATCATTACCCCCAACGAAACCGAAGCGGAAAAGCTGACCGGTATTCGCGTTGAGAGCGACGAGGATGCGGCAAAAGCCGCCGACGTGCTGCATGCCAAAGGCATTGGTACGGTGATGATCACCCTCGGCAGCCGCGGCGTCTGGCTCAGTGCCGAAGGCGAAAGTCGTCGGATCCCGGGCTTTCGTGTGCAGGCCATTGATACTATCGCTGCCGGTGATACCTTTAACGGCGCGCTGGTGACCGCGTTGCTGGAAGGGACTTCCCTGCCAGAAGCGATCCGCTTTGCGCATGCCGCGGCGGCGATCGCCGTGACCCGCAAAGGCGCGCAGCCATCCGTGCCGTGGCGCACAGAGATTGATGAATTTTTAGCGCAACAGGGGTAATGCTTGGCTACGATGAAAGATGTGGCCCGCGTCGCGGGCGTTTCCACATCGACGGTGTCACACGTCATCAATAAGGACCGCTTTGTCAGTGAGGCGATTACCGCCAAAGTAGACGCTGCGATCAAAAGCCTCAACTACGCCCCCTCTGCGCTGGCGCGTAGCCTTAAGCTTAATCAAACCCGTACCATCGGCATGCTCATCACTGCCAGTACCAATCCGTTTTATTCGGAGCTGGTGCGGGGCGTAGAGCGCAGCTGTTTTGAGCGGGGTTATAGCCTCGTACTCTGTAATACGGAAGGTGATGAGCAGCGAATGAATCGTAATCTGGAGACGCTAATGCAAAAACGCGTCGATGGACTACTGCTGCTGTGCACGGAGACCCATCAGCCCTCTCCGGAAATTATGCAGCGCTATCCGTCGGTACCGACGGTCATGATGGACTGGGCTCCCTTTGATGGCGATAGCGATCTGATTCAGGATAACTCGCTACTTGGCGGCGATATGGCGACCCAGTATCTGATTGACCAGGGGCATTCGCGCATTGCCTGTATTGCCGGCCCGCTGGATAAAACCCCGGCTCGTCTGCGCCTTGAAGGTTACCATGCTGCGATGGCGCGCTGCGGCCTGCCGGTTGCCGACGGATACGTGGTGACCAGTGATTTTGAGTTTGGCGGCGGGTTTAGCGCGATGCAGCAGCTGCTGGCTTTGCCGCAGCGGCCGCAGGCGGTATTTGTCGGCAACGATGCCATGGCGGTTGGCGCTTATCAGGCGTTGTACCAGGCCGGTTTGCACATTCCGCAGGACATGGCGCTGGTGGGCTACGATGATATTGAGCTGGCACGCTATATGACACCGCCGTTGACCACCATTCACCAGCCAAAAGATGAGCTGGGAGAACTGGCCATCGATGTGCTGATCCATCGAATGGCCGATCCGCAGCAAAAACAGCAGCGCGTTCAGTTAACGCCGGAGCTGGTGGTTCGTGGCTCCGCTTAGCGTTTGTGCCGCTCGCTAATCAGATTACGGCCATCTTTCGCTCTTAACAGCATAAACATCAGCGCCGACACGATGGTGATCACGCCCATGGTTATAAAGGTGTAGTGAAACTGCTGTACCGTGCTGGCATTGTCAAAACCTTCATAGAAGCGCAGCACCGCAGCGCTGATGGCCACCCCGAGACTGATTGAAAGCTGCTGGGTCACCGCCAGCAGGCTGTTACCGCTGCTGGCATTGTCATCCGTCAGATCGGCCAGCGTAATGGTATTCATCGAGGTGAACTGCGTGGACATCGCCATCCCCAGCACAAACAGTGGCAGAAGAAGCATCCACAGCGGCATCTCTGGCGACTGCAGCGAGAACTGGGCAATCATGAGGCCAATAAATACCGTGATCCCCACCAGGGTCTTACGATAGCCAAACCAGCGCAGCACCTGGGTAACGGTAGATTTCGCAATAATGGAGCCGATAGCGGTAGGGGCAATCATACAGCCGGCGATAATGGCCGGATAGCCGAAGCCAACCTGCAGCATCAGCGGCATCAGAAATGGCACACAGCCGGTACCCAAACGCGTGGCAAGGTTGCCAGCAATGCCGACTGAGAAAGTATGCGTCTTAAATAAAGAGAGCGAGATAAGCGGCGCCGGATGGCGGCGCGCGTGGCGAACATAGGCCACGAGCAGTAACAGACTGACGGCAATCACGGCCAGCGCCAGCCATGTCGCCACGATTTTTTCTCCAAACAGTTCAATACCGCTGGAAAACAGTACCAGGCTTAAGCCAAATAACAGAAAACCGGTTATATCGAAGCGCCTGCGCGGCGTCGTGAAATTTGGCATGAATTTGCGGGCATACAGAATGCCAATCACCCCGATGGGAATGTTTATCAGGAAAATCCAATGCCAGCTGGCCCAGGTGACAAACACCCCGCCGAGCACCGGGCCCAGTATCGGCCCCACCAGACCTGGCATGGTCACAAAGTTCAGCACCGGAAGCAGCTCGCTGCGGGGATAGGCGCGCAGCAGCGCCAGCCTCGCCACCGGCATCATCATCGCCCCGCCGATCCCCTGAATCACCCGAAAAATGACCAGCTCCATTAATGAGCTGGAGAGCGCGCAGGCGAGAGACCCCAAAGTGAACAAGCTAACAGCGATGATAAAGACCCGGCGCGTGCCGAAGCGATCGGCCAGCCAGCCGCTGACCGGGATCAGCATCGCTACCGTCAGCGTATAGCTGATAATGGCCGACTGCATCGCTAAGGGAGAACGATTAAGACTGTGGGCGATAGCCGGGAGGGCGGTGTTAAGAATGGTGGCATCCAGCGCCTGCATAAAGAAGGCCATCGCCGCGATCCACGGCAGGCCAGCCATACTGCGCCCTTTTTTTCCGCTCATGCCAATTCCTTGTTATTGATTTACGGGGTGAGGGGCGTTCAACAACGCCTGGCAGGCGAGCAAGGCACCTGGCGCATCACTGTTGAGAATGGCATCGACAATCGCCTGGTGGAGATCCAGCTTCACTACTTCATTTTGCGTAATCGACGTGAAGTAGGTGTGGTAGACGGAATGAAATAAAGAAGCGAATGAGCTGAGGAAAGGATTACCGCTCATTTCATAGATATGTTCATGCCAGGCCATATCGACCTCTATCCAGCGATCGCGCTGAAAATGACGTTTCAAGGCAATCATCTCTTCCATTAAAGTATTGAGCTGCGCTTTTTGTTCTGCGGTGCCGTTAGCGGCAGCGAGAAAACAGGCCTGGGGCTCCAGGCTGCTGCGCATGACGAGAAAGTGGCTCACCACTTCTTCGAAGTTATCTTCTGTTAGCCACCAGGACAGGAGTTCCTTATCCAGGAAGTTCCAGCTGCTGCGCGGCATCACCCGGGTGCCAATGCGAGGGCGAGGCAGCAACATGCCTTTTGCCGTTAGCGTCTTCACCGCTTCACGGACGGCGGTACGGCTCACACCGAACTGCTCCCCCAACTCCATCTCGCCGGGAAGAATGCTTTCCGGCTGATATTCGCCAGTCAGTATTTTTTGGGCGAGCTTCTCGGCCAGTACCCAGGAGATGTTCTTTTGTGCCGCCAGTTGCTGTGCGCTTAAAGACATAAATGCCGTTCCTTTCTTTTCTTTACTCTAACAGTATGCCACCAGGCGTCCCGTTTCGTCGGTTAAAACAGCAAAACGGCGGTTTTTTGCGACATTCCTCGCCGCATTGTTGAAAAAAGAGACGGTTGAAAAGTTTTTTTGAATTTCCCCTTGTCACCTCAGAATTACTCCCTATA
>NZ_LOAR01000022.1:0-86397 GCF_001620885.1 Klebsiella sp. D5A
CACGCAGGGGGTCGCGGGTTCGAGTCCCGTCCGTTCCGCCACTTATTAAAATTAAGCCTGCTATATTAGCGGGCTTAATAGCGAGAAAGATTTAGGGGCGTAGCTCAGTTGGTAGAGCACCGGTCTCCAAAACCGGGTGTCGCGAGTTCGAGTCTCTCCGCCCCTGCCATATATAATCCTTTGCTTAGGCAAAGGATTTTTTTTGCTTGTAATTTTTCCATTCCTCTCTCTTCCTTGCTTTCTGAGCACTCCATCCATGGAGTCAGATCTTTATTCCAGTATGCTGCTTTTCAGGATCTCGCGAATATGCGCTTGTTTATCACTATTTTGTAGCCAAATGGCATACAGAGGACGTGAGAGCGTTACGCTATCGGTCACCGTATGCAGACCACTTTTCTGCTGCGCCCAACTGACGGGTAACCAGGTACAGCCATTCAAGGTACTGAGTTGCTGATAAGCCAGTTCTGCGGAGCTCGTCGTTAACAGTGGCACATCATCGCTACCAATCAGCCCCACTTCGTTTTGCTGGAAATCCGGCCCCCATTCCAGACGCAGGTAGTTCAAATCATTCTTATTTTTCCCTGGGGCGGCACAATAGAGCGCCAGGGTGAAATTACCCAGCAACTGGCAGCTTAATTCATCCATCTTCGGTGATTCAGTTGTGATCAGGAGATCGAGCTGGCGTTCATGCAACTGTTTAACTAATGACTGACGTTGGGCGATCCGCGCCTCGAATTGCAGGTTATAGGGATCTTTGTAGAGAGTCCCCAGCCAGCCGTTCAGTAGACATTCCCACAGCGACGCGCTGGCCCCGATGGAGAATTCGTTATGTCGCGAAGAGTGAGCGACCTCCTTGCGCGCGGCCTGCCAGGTGTTCATCAACGTTTCGGCGTAGGGCAGTAGCTTTTCTCCGGCGGTCGTCAGACGAATGTTATTACGATGGCGGGTGAACAGGTTCACACCAAGTTGATTCTCCAGCTGACGAATACGAAAGCTGACCGCTGACTGCGTCAGGTAAAGTGCCTCTGCTGCCCGCCCAAAGTGACGAGTTCTGCTCACTTCCAGGAAAGTCTTGAGCAATTCCGTATCCACACCGTTCTCCACAAAATTATTTGTCGTCATGATTTAAATGTTTTGTTTGACGCTCTGTCAAGCGTAACTAATACTCCGCGCCATAAATAGCTCGGCCAAAGAATCAGGAGCGTGTAGGATGGCGGAAAGCTTTACGACGACTAATCGTTTTTTCGACAATAAAAATTATCCACGCGGGTTCTCCCGTCATGGTGATTTCACCATCAAAGAGGCGCAACTGCTGGAACGTCATGGTTATGCCTTTAACGAACTGGAACTGGGTAAACGCGAACCTGTTACCGATGATGAAAAACAATTTGTCTCGGTGTGCCGTGGTGAACGTGAGCCGGTAACGGAAGCAGAACGCGTATGGATTAAGTATATGGCACGCATTAAGCGGCCGAAGCGTTTCCATACTCTTTCCGGCGGCAAACCGCAGATGGAAGGCGCTGACGATTACACCGAAAGCGATGACTAAGAAAAAAGGGCGTAAGCCCTTTTTTTACGCCATCATTTTCTGCAGATGGTTTAGCATCCGGTCTATTGCCCGATAGCTGAGCGCCTCCTGCAAATGGCGGCGTTCAATCTCTTCAGCTTCTGCCAGATCGGCAATGGTTCTTGCCACCTTTAACAGACGCTGCCAGGCCCGTATAGAAAGCCCCAGCTGCGTTAACGTCTGTTCCAGCCAAAGCGCATCCTCCTGGCGCAAGTGACAGCAGCTCTTCATTTCACGATTCTCAAGATGCGCATTCAGCTTATTTTGCCTGAGCATTTGACGTTCACGTGCCGCCAGCACACGCTGACGGACCGTCGCACTCGATTCTTCGCCCTGCGTGCCCTGGCTCAGTATCCCCGGCGGCGGGAGCGGGATCTCTAAAGAAAGATCGAAGCGGTCGAGAAAAGGGCCGGACAGGCGCCCAAGGTAGCGCAATGTCTGCTCAGGCGACGCGCGATTATGTTTGCCCTGATAATGCCCGGTAGGGCTTGGGTTCATTGCCGCGATAAGCTGAAAACGCGCCGGATAGTCAATCTTGGCGCGCGATCGTGATATGTGGATCTTGCCTGACTCAATGGGTTCACGCAGCGCGTCCAGCACCCGTCGTTCAAACTCTGGCAGTTCATCAAGAAACAGCACGCCATTATGGGCCAGTGAAATCTCGCCGGGGACAGGTATTGAGCCTCCGCCTACCATCGCTGCCAGCGAGGCGCTATGGTGAGGGGCGCGAAACGGCCTCTGACGCCACCGGGTCTTCGCAGTCTGGAGGTTGACCAGACTTTGAATGGCCGTGCTCTCCAGCGCTTCCTGGTTGCTTAATGGCGGCAAAAGGCCGGGGAGCCGGCAGGCAAGCATTGTTTTGCCGGTACCGGGCGGGCCAATCAGCAGCAGGTTGTGGCCACCGGCCGCCACAATCTCCAGCGCTCGCTTGCCTTGTTGTTGGCCGATAACATCACGTAGATCTTCACAGCGTTCATCAACGGCGGGCACGTCGGCGAGAGGCGGCGAGAGCGATGCTTGCCCTGCGAGAAACGCGCACACCTGTTGCAGATGGTCGGCGACCAGGCAATCGCTGCCGCCGATCAGACCCACCTCAGCCGCATTGTCAGAGGAGACGACAATGCGCCGGCCGGCTTTGATGGCTTCCATTGCGCTGGGGATCGCCCCTGGAACGCCGCGTAAGCCGCCTGTAAGGGCGAGTTCGCCCACGAACTCATATTGATTCAATCGGGTAGTGTTGAGCTGCTCTGAGGCGACGAGAAGCGCGAGAGCGATGGGAAGGTCATATCGCCCGCCCTCTTTGGGCAGATCCGCGGGTGCCAGGTTAATGGTTATTTTCTTCGCAGGGAAAGCGTAGCCGCTGTTGATCAAGGCGCTGCGTACCCGGTCGCGGGCCTCTTTCACGGTGGTCTCCGGTAGCCCGACCATGGTCAAGCCAGGCAGACCGCTGCTGAGATGAACCTCGATAGTAATCAATGGCGCTTCGATACCGAGCGCCGCGCGTGTGTAAACGATGGCGAGCGACATAAAACCTCCTGGACAGAGAAGGATTATGACGAGCCAGCCGTGAAACGGCAGCGGCAATAACACGAAGTTAGAAGCATAAATCCATTATTTTCACGCCATCTCGTTACATTTAGCCGAAAATGGAAGCGTGATCGAAAAAGGTGGTGCATCCGAAACAGAGATGGGCGCTGAGCGTACAGCGTGAAAGAAAACTGAATTTTTTTCATTTCTGATTTTCTTCATATAAAACAATTATTTTTCCTGAAACTGTTAGGCTGCTCAGAAACCAGGATATAAAAAAATCTTGTGTTTTATGTGATGTCTGTGGTACCTCTTTAGGTATTCCTTCGAACAAGAAGCCAGAAAGTACAGAAAATGACAGCCCTTCTACGAGTGATTAGCCTGGTCGTGATTAGCGTGGTGGTGATTATTATCCCACCGTGCGGGGCTGCACTTGGACGAGGAAAGGCTTAAGAATCAAGCCTTAACGAACTAAGACCCCCGCACCGAAAGGTCCGGGGGTTTTTTTATAACTGAAATAACCTAAGCGAGGAGCAGATGATGACTTTTAGCATAAAATTCTGTTTCTCCCGATTTATGACGGGGAACTAACTATGAATGGCGCGCAGTGGGTGGTACATGCTTTGCGGACACAGGGAGTCGACACAGTTTTTGGCTATCCGGGTGGCGCAATTATGCCGGTTTACGATGCACTGTATGACGGCGGCGTGGAGCACCTGCTGTGTCGGCATGAGCAAGGGGCAGCCATGGCGGCTATTGGCTATGCGCGAGCAACCGGGAAAACCGGGGTGTGCATAGCGACGTCCGGCCCGGGCGCGACCAACCTGATCACTGGCCTGGCGGACGCCCTGCTTGATTCCATTCCCATTGTCGCTATCACCGGCCAGGTGGCCGCTCCCTTCATCGGCACGGATGCGTTCCAGGAAGTAGACGTTCTTGGTTTGTCACTGGCCTGTACTAAGCACAGTTTCCTCGTGCAGTCTCTGGATGAGCTGCCGCGGGTTATCGCTGAAGCTTTCCAGGTGGCAAACTCAGGCCGTCCGGGCCCGGTGCTGGTTGATATCCCTAAGGATATTCAGATGGCCCAGGGCGAGCTTGATCCTCATTTCTCTACCGTCGACGATGAGATGGCGTTCCCGCAGGCGGAGGTTGCTCAGGCTCTGCAGATGCTGGCTCAGTCACAGAAGCCGATGATGTATGTTGGCGGCGGGGTAGGTATGGCGCAGGCGGTACCGGCTTTGCGTGAATTCCTGGCGGTAACCCGAATGCCGGCAACCTGCACGCTGAAAGGGCTGGGCGTGGTGGCCGCAGATTATCCGTATTATCTCGGTATGCTGGGCATGCACGGCACTAAGGCGGCCAACCTGGCGGTACAGGAGTGCGATCTGCTGATCGCTGTCGGCGCGCGCTTTGACGATCGTGTGACCGGTAAGCTCAATACCTTCGCTCCGCATGCCAAAGTGATCCACATGGACATCGATCCGGCGGAGCTGAACAAGCTGCGTCAGGCGCACATCGGTCTGACCGGCGATCTGAACCGCTTGCTGCCGGCGCTGCAGCAGCCGTTAGCTATCGATGCCTGGCGCGAGCATAATGCCGCACTGCGCACCGAGCACGCCTGGCGTTACGATCATCCCGGCGAGGCGATCTACGCGCCGCTGCTGCTGAAGCAGCTTTCCGACCGTAAGCCGGCGGATAGCGTCGTGACAACCGACGTTGGCCAGCACCAGATGTGGTCGGCTCAACATATGACCTATACCCGCCCGGAAAACTTTATCACCTCCAGCGGCTTAGGCACGATGGGCTTTGGCCTGCCAGCCGCCGTTGGTGCCCAGGTGGCGCGCCCGGACGATACGGTGATCTGTATCTCCGGTGACGGTTCCTTCATGATGAACGTGCAGGAGCTGGGCACCGTCAAGCGCAAACAATTACCGTTAAAGATCGTGTTACTCGACAACCAGCGGTTAGGGATGGTTCGACAATGGCAGCAGCTGTTTTTCCAGGAACGTTATAGCGAAACCACTCTGACTGATAATCCTGATTTCCTCACGCTGGCCAGCGCCTTCGGTATTCCTGGCCAACACATCACCCGTAAAGACCAGGTTGAAGCGGCACTCGACACCATGCTTTCGAGCCAGGGGCCATACCTGCTTCATGTCTCAATCGACGAACTTGAGAATGTCTGGCCGTTGGTGCCGCCCGGCGCCAGTAATGCAGAAATGCTGGAGAAATTATCATGAAGCAACATCAGGTCGCTTTGCAGGCGCGTTTCAATCCGGAAACCTTAGAGCGCGTGCTGCGCGTGGTCCGCCACCGTGGTTTTCAAATCTGCGCAATGAATATGGAAACCGCGTCGGATGCGCAAAATATAAATATCGAATTGACCGTTGCCAGCCCGCGGCCCGTCGAATTACTGTTTAGTCAATTAAGTAAACTGGTCGACGTCGCCTGCGTCGAGATCCAGCAACCCACATCACAACAAATCCGCGCCTGAGCGCAGAGGAATAAAAAAAATGACGACGAAGAAAGCTGATTACATTTGGTTCAATGGCGAGATGACCCCATGGGGCGAGGCGAAAGTGCACGTCATGTCCCATGCGTTGCACTACGGGACTTCGGTATTCGAAGGCATCCGCTGCTACGACTCGCACAAGGGCCCGGTGGTGTTCCGTCATCGCGAACATATGCAGCGTCTGCATGACTCAGCCAAAATTTATCGTTTCCCGGTCTCGCAGAGCGTTGATGAGCTGATGGAAGCCTGCCGCGAAGTTATCCGTACCAATAAACTGACCAGCGCTTATATTCGTCCGCTGGTGTTTGTTGGCGATGTTGGCATGGGCGTTAACCCGCCGGACGGTTACAAAACCGACGTTATCATCGCGGCGTTCCCGTGGGGCGCCTACCTCGGCGCAGAAGCGCTGGAGCAGGGGATCGATGCGATGGTTTCTTCCTGGAACCGCGCGGCGCCGAACACCATCCCAACCGCGGCGAAAGCGGGCGGCAACTATCTCTCCTCTCTGCTGGTCGGCAGCGAAGCGCGTCGTCACGGTTATCAGGAAGGTATCGCGCTGGATGTTAACGGTTATATCTCCGAAGGTGCAGGCGAAAACCTGTTTGAGGTAAAAGATGGCGTGCTGTTTACTCCGCCGTTCACCTCTTCCGCGCTGCCGGGCATTACCCGCGACGCGATCATCAAACTGGCGAAAGATCTTGGCATCGAAGTGCGCGAGCAGGTGCTGTCCCGTGAATCGCTGTACCTCGCGGATGAAGTGTTCATGTCCGGCACCGCGGCAGAAATCACCCCGGTACGCAGCGTTGACGGCATCCAGGTCGGCGCAGGTCGCCGCGGGCCGGTGACCAAACGCATTCAGGAAGCCTTCTTTGGCCTCTTCACCGGTGAAACAGAAGATAAATGGGGCTGGTTGGATCCGGTAAGTAAGTAATTAAAAATGGGACGGCACGCACCGTCCCATTTAATAAACAGAGATGGGAGTAAAAAGAGCATGCCTAAGTACCGTTCCGCCACCACCACACATGGCCGCAACATGGCGGGCGCCCGCGCGTTGTGGCGCGCAACCGGAATGACCGATGCCGATTTCGGCAAACCGATTATCGCCGTCGTCAACTCCTTTACCCAGTTTGTCCCCGGGCACGTGCACCTGCGCGATCTCGGTAAACTGGTTGCTGAGCAGATTGAAGCGGCAGGCGGTGTCGCCAAAGAATTTAACACCATCGCGGTGGATGATGGGATCGCCATGGGCCACGGGGGTATGCTCTATTCACTGCCATCCCGCGAGCTGATCGCTGACTCGGTCGAGTACATGGTTAACGCCCACTGTGCTGATGCCATGGTCTGTATCTCCAACTGCGACAAAATCACTCCGGGGATGCTGATGGCCTCTCTGCGCCTGAACATTCCGGTGATCTTTGTTTCCGGTGGCCCAATGGAAGCCGGGAAGACCAAGCTGTCAGATAAAATCATCAAGCTCGACCTGGTGGATGCGATGATCCAGGGGGCGGATCCGAAAGTGTCCGACGAACAGAGTAACCAGGTGGAACGTTCCGCTTGTCCGACCTGTGGTTCCTGTTCCGGGATGTTCACCGCGAACTCCATGAACTGCCTGACCGAAGCGCTGGGCCTGTCACAGCCGGGTAACGGCTCGCTGCTGGCGACCCACGCCGATCGTAAGGAGCTGTTCCTGAACGCCGGTAAACGTATCGTGGAGCTGACCAAACGCTACTACGAGCAGGATGACGCTTCCGCCCTGCCGCGCAATATCGCCAGCAAGGCGGCATTTGAAAACGCCATGACCCTCGATATCGCGATGGGCGGTTCAACCAATACCGTACTGCACCTGCTGGCGGCGGCGCAGGAAGCCGAAATCGACTTCACCATGAGCGATATCGACAAACTGTCCCGCAAGGTCCCGCAGCTGTGTAAGGTGGCGCCGAGTACGCAGAAATACCATATGGAAGACGTGCACCGGGCTGGTGGCGTTCTGGGCATTCTGGGCGAGCTGGACCGCGCTGGTTTACTCAACCGCGATGTCAAAAACGTCCTTGGCCTGACGCTGCCGCAGACCCTGGAACAGTACGATGTGATGGTGACCCAGGACGATGCGGTGAAAAAAATGTTCCGCGCCGGCCCGGCCGGGATCCGTACCACTCAGGCATTCTCGCAGGATTGCCGCTGGGATACGCTGGATGACGATCGCGCCGAGGGATGTATCCGTTCTCTGGAACATGCCTACAGTAAAGACGGTGGCCTGGCGGTCCTGTACGGTAACTTTGCTGAAAACGGCTGTATTGTCAAAACCGCCGGTGTGGACGATAGCATCCTGAAATTTACCGGCCCGGCGAAAGTTTATGAAAGCCAGGACGAAGCGGTTGATGCCATCCTCGGCGGCAAAGTCGTGGAAGGCGACGTCGTGGTTATTCGCTATGAAGGGCCGAAAGGCGGGCCGGGGATGCAGGAAATGCTCTATCCGACCACCTTCCTGAAGTCCATGGGTCTTGGCAAAGCGTGCGCGCTGATCACCGATGGCCGTTTCTCCGGCGGCACCTCCGGGCTTTCCATCGGCCACGTATCGCCGGAAGCGGCGAGCGGCGGCAACATCGCGATCATCGAAGATGGCGACATGATTGCTATCGATATTCCGAACCGCGGTATTCAGCTGCAGCTCAGCGATGCCGAAATCGCCGCCCGTCGCGAAGCGCAGGAAGCGCGTGGCGATAAGGCGTGGACGCCGAAAGACCGCGAGCGCCAGGTCTCCTTTGCACTGCGCGCTTATGCCAGCCTCGCGACCAGCGCCGACAAGGGCGCGGTGCGCGATAAATCAAAACTGGGTGGCTAATTATGGCGGACTCACAACCCCTGTCCGGTGCCCCTGAGGGCGCCGAATACCTGAGAGCAGTGCTGCGCGCGCCAGTTTATGAAGCGGTGCAGAAAACGCCGCTGCAAAAAATGGAGAAGCTCTCTTCGCGGCTGGATAACGTTATTCTGGTCAAACGCGAAGATCGCCAGCCGGTACACAGCTTTAAGCTGCGCGGCGCCTACGCGATGATGTCCAGCCTGACGGCGGAACAGAAATCGAATGGGGTGATCACGGCGTCGGCAGGCAACCATGCGCAGGGAGTGGCTTTCTCAGCCTCCCGGCTTGGGGTTAAGGCGCTGATCGTGATGCCGGTAGCGACCGCCGATATCAAAGTCGATGCCGTTCGCGGTTTTGGTGGCGAAGTGCTGCTGCATGGCGCCAACTTTGACGAAGCGAAAGCTCGGGCGATTGAACTGGCGCAGCAGCAGGGCTTCACCTGGGTGCCGCCGTTTGATCACCCGATGGTGATCGCGGGTCAGGGAACCTTGGCGCTGGAGCTGCTGCAGCAGGATGCCCACATCGACCGTGTATTCGTCCCGGTGGGCGGCGGCGGTCTGGCGGCGGGCGTGGCGGTGCTGATCAAGCAGCTGATGCCGCAGATTAAAGTGATAGCGGTAGAAGCGGAAGACTCGGCATGTCTGAAAGCGGCGCTGGATGCCGGCCATCCGGTGGATCTGCCGCGCGTCGGTTTGTTTGCTGAAGGCGTGGCGGTGAAGCGCATCGGCGATGAAACCTTCCGTTTGTGCCAGGAGTATCTGGACGACATCATCACTGTCGACAGCGACGCTATTTGCGCGGCGATGAAAGATCTGTTCGAAGATGTGCGGGCGGTGGCGGAGCCTTCCGGCGCGCTGGCGTTGGCGGGGATGAAGAAATATGTCGCCCAGCACAATATTCGCGGCGAGCGACTGGCTCATATTCTGTCCGGGGCCAACGTTAACTTCCACGGCCTGCGCTACGTGTCTGAGCGCTGCGAGCTCGGGGAACAGCGCGAAGCGCTGCTGGCGGTGACGATCCCGGAAGAGAAGGGCAGCTTTCTGAAGTTTTGCCAGCTGCTGGGCGGGCGCTCGGTGACGGAGTTCAACTACCGCTTTGCTGATGCTAAAGATGCCTGCATTTTTGTCGGGGTACGCCTGAGTCGCGGGCTGGAGGAGCGGAAAGAGATCCTCCAGTTACTGAACGATGGCGGCTACAGCGTCGTTGACCTTTCCGATGACGAAATGGCCAAGCTCCATGTGCGCTATATGGTCGGCGGTCGGCCGTCCAAAGCGCTGCAGGAGCGGCTGTTCAGCTTCGAGTTCCCTGAATCGCCGGGGGCGCTGCTGAAGTTCCTGCACACCCTTGGCACCCACTGGAATATTTCGCTGTTCCACTACCGTAGCCATGGCACCGACTATGGTCGGGTGTTAGCGGCCTTTGAGCTGGGCGAGCACGAGCCGGACTTTGAAACCCGCCTTAATGAACTGGGCTATGAGTGCCACGACGAAACCCATAACCCGGCGTTCCGCTTTTTCCTCGCGGGCTAGTGGTTAGGCAGGATTTTCCAGAAAGCATCAATAAGCGGCTCATGCAGCCGCTTTTTTTGTGCGCAAACGCCCAGCTCAAACGGGGTTTGCTCATCACTGCGCTCCAGAATCATCACCCGGTTGCGTACTGGTTCCGGGCTGTTTTCCAGTACCACCTCCGGTAGCAGCGCCACGCCGCAGCCGAGGGCGACCATCGACACCATCGCTTCGTGTCCCCCGACGGTGGCATAGATCGACGGGTTGCTGATTTTATGGCGTCGAAACCACAGCTCGATGCGCCGACGTACCGGCCCCTGGTCAGCCATGATAAACGGCACTGTCGACCAGTCCGGACGCTCGACGGTCACCTGGTTACGCACCGGGCAGGGAAGCGCCGGGGCAATTAACACCACGGCGAGGTTCTCCAGCATCGAAAACGCCACCGATCCCGGCAGGGTCTCTGGTTTACCGGCAATCGCCAGGTCGGCTTCGCCGGTGACGACCTTCTCCATGGCGTCAGCGGCATCGCCGGTCGATAATTTTATCTCAACCGAAGGATGCGCGGCGCGAAAGCGGTCGAGGATCGGCGGCAGATGGCTATAAGCGGCGGTGACAGAGCAGAAGATATGCAGCTCACCGGAGAGCGACGGTCCCTGCTGATCGATGGCGTGGCGAAGCTGCTGATACTGCAGTAAGGTCTGCTGGGCAAAGGTGCGTAACTCTTCCCCGGCTTCGGTGAGCGTCACCGTGCGATTATCACGCACGAACAGCGGCTGGCCGAGGTCCTCTTCCAGGCGTTGGATCTGCCGCGAAAGGGTCGAAGGACTGACGTGCATGGCCCGCGCGCTGCGGCCAAAATGGCGGCTTTCCGCCAGATGCAGAAAGGTTTTCAGATCGCGTAAATCCACGGCGCGTACTCCCCGATTTTGTGTTTCATAAATTGCAACGTGACGTTGTGAATATATCAATTTCCGCAATAAAATTCCTGTCATATAGTAAGTTCATTCTCGCAAAAGCGAACCGAACAATAAGCACGACAACACAACATCACGAGGTATCACCATGGCTAACTACTTCAACACACTGAATCTGCGCCAGCAGCTGGCACAGCTGGGCAAATGCCGCTTTATGGGGCGCGATGAATTTGCCGATGGCGCAAGCTATCTTCAGGGTAAAAAAGTAGTCATCGTCGGCTGTGGCGCGCAGGGCCTGAACCAGGGTCTGAACATGCGTGATTCCGGCCTGGATATCTCCTATGCGTTGCGTAAAGAAGCGATTGCCGAGAAGCGCGCTTCCTGGCGTAAAGCGACCGAAAACGGCTTCAAAGTCGGTACCTATGAAGAGCTGATCCCGCAGGCCGACCTGGTGGTTAACCTGACGCCGGACAAACAGCACTCTGACGTTGTGCGTTCCGTACAGCCGCTGATGAAAGACGGCGCGGCGCTGGGTTACTCCCACGGCTTCAACATCGTTGAAGTGGGCGAGCAGATCCGCAAAGACATCACCGTGGTGATGGTGGCGCCGAAGTGCCCGGGTACCGAAGTTCGTGAAGAGTACAAACGCGGTTTCGGCGTGCCGACGCTTATCGCCGTCCACCCGGAAAACGATCCGAAAGGCGAAGGCATGGCTATTGCCAAAGCCTGGGCAGCGGCGACCGGCGGCCATCGTGCGGGCGTTCTGGAATCCTCCTTCGTGGCGGAAGTGAAATCTGACCTGATGGGCGAGCAGACCATCCTCTGCGGCATGCTGCAGGCGGGTTCTCTGCTGTGCTTCGACAAGCTGGTGGCGGAAGGTACCGATCCGGCGTATGCGGAAAAACTGATTCAGTTCGGCTGGGAAACCATCACCGAAGCGCTGAAGCAGGGCGGTATTACCCTGATGATGGATCGCCTGTCTAACCCGGCGAAACTGCGCGCTTATGCGCTGTCCGAGCAGCTGAAAGAGATCATGGCGCCGCTGTTCCAGAAACACATGGACGACATCATCTCCGGCGAATTCTCCTCCGGTATGATGGCAGACTGGGCGAACGATGATAAGAAACTGCTGACCTGGCGTGAAGAGACCGGCAAAACTGCTTTCGAAACCGCCCCGCAGTATGAAGGCAAAATCGGCGAGCAGGAGTACTTCGATAAAGGCGTGCTGATGATCGCGATGGTGAAAGCGGGCGTTGAGCTGGCCTTCGAAACCATGGTTGATTCCGGTATCATCGAAGAGTCCGCTTACTATGAATCACTGCACGAGCTGCCGCTGATCGCGAACACTATCGCCCGTAAGCGTCTGTATGAAATGAACGTGGTTATCTCTGATACCGCAGAGTACGGTAACTACCTGTTCTCTTACGCTTGCGTACCGCTGCTGAAAGAGTTCATGACTACCCTGCAGACCGGCGACCTGGGCAAAGCGATTGCTGAAGGCGCGGTAGATAACGCTCAGCTGCGCGATGTGAACGAAGCGATTCGCAGCCACGCTATCGAGCAGGTAGGTAAGAAACTGCGCGGTTATATGACTGATATGAAACGTATCGCGGTAGCCGGCTAATTCCTCGTCGTCTTTCGACTTGCCGATGCGTTGGCTACGGTACGTACACCCCAGTCACATAGTAATCTATGTTCCTGGGGATGTACTTCCTTGCCGCCTTCCGGCAAGCCGAAATCCATAGAGGAATGGATTTGTTTAGTCGGCCTGATAAGCGAAGCGCCATCAGGCAGAAACCCGGAGATTAAGATCCCCGGGTTTTTTATTATTTCCGGTATAGCACTTTGATGATGTGGTAGCCGAACTGGGTATGCAGCGGGCCGGTTGGCTCCAGTTCCGGGCAGGAGAAGACCACTTTATCGAAGGCCGGTACCATCTGGCCCTGGCGGAACTCACCTAAATCACCGCCGCGTTTGCCTGATGGGCAAATGGAGTGCTTCTTCGCCAGCTTACCGAAGTCGGCGCCGTTTTTAATCTGCTCCAGAAGATCCAGAGCCAGTTTCTCTTCTTTAACAAGAATATGCAGTGCTGCTGCTGTTTTTGCCATGATCGTGCCTTGAATAGGTTGAGATAAATCGGGGCGCAATATACCACGCGTCAGCGGCGATAAAGCACCTTAATGATATGGTAGCCAAATTTGGTTTTTACCGGACCGTAGGGCTTGAGAAGTGGGCAGCTAAAGACCGCCTGATCGAATGGGCCGACCATCGCGCCTTGCTGAAACTCCCCCAGATCGCCGCCGTTACGCCCGGACGGGCATTTCGAATAGCGCTTCGCCAGATGATCGAAGCTGATGCCGCGTTCCAGTTTGGCAAGGATCTCCTGGGCCAGTTTCTCTTCTTTGACCAGGATATGCAGGGCTGCTGCGGTCTTTTTCATGGTTCTGCTCTACGGGTTAATCGCGATTTCTTCACTTTACCATCAGTCGGTAAATCTCGGCTCCGCTTTCTGCTACAATCCCCACCCCGTTCGAAGATTGAGCAAGACTCCCATGCGTTTAAACCCTGGCCAACAACAAGCCGTCGAATTCGTTACCGGACCTTGCCTGGTGCTGGCGGGCGCCGGCTCCGGTAAGACCCGCGTGATCACCAATAAAATCGCCCACCTGATCCGCGGCTGCGGCTATCAGGCGCGCCATATCGCGGCCGTGACCTTTACCAATAAAGCCGCGCGCGAGATGAAAGAGCGCGTTGGGCAAACGCTGGGGCGCAAAGAGGCGCGCGGGCTGATGATTTCCACCTTCCACACTCTGGGGCTGGATATCATCAAGCGGGAATACGCCGCGCTGGGCATGAAGTCTAACTTCTCCTTATTCGACGATACTGACCAGGTGGCGCTGCTCAAAGAGCTGACCGAAGGGTTGATCGAAGATGACAAAGTGGTGCTCCAGCAGTTGATCTCGACGATCTCCAACTGGAAAAACGATCTGAAAACCCCGGCGCAGGCCGCCGCGGGTGCGAAAGGCGAACGGGATCGCATCTTCGCCCACTGCTATGGGCTGTACGATGCGCATATGAAGGCCTGCAATGTCCTCGATTTTGACGATCTGATCCTGCTGCCGACGCTGCTGCTGCAGCGCAACGAGGAGGTGCGCGAACGCTGGCAGAATAAGATCCGCTACCTGCTGGTGGATGAGTATCAGGATACCAACACCAGCCAGTATGAGCTGGTGAAGCTGCTGGTGGGCCAGCGTGCGCGTTTTACCGTGGTAGGCGACGATGACCAGTCGATCTACTCGTGGCGCGGCGCGCGGCCGCAGAACCTGGTGCTGCTCAGCCAGGACTTCCCGGCGCTGCAGGTTATCAAGCTTGAGCAGAACTATCGCTCCTCCGGGCGTATTCTGAAAGCCGCTAACATTCTGATCGCCAATAACCCGCACGTTTTTGAAAAGCGGCTGTTCTCTGAGCTGGGATATGGCGCTGAGCTGAAAGTGCTCTCCGCCAACAATGAAGATCATGAAGCGGAGCGCGTGGCCGGGGAGCTGATCGCCCACCACTTCATTAATAAAACCAATTACAAAGACTACGCGATCCTTTATCGCGGCAATCACCAGTCGCGGGTCTTTGAAAAGATGCTGATGCAGAACCGCATCCCGTACAAAATCTCCGGCGGCACGTCGTTCTTCTCGCGCCCGGAAATTAAAGATCTGCTGGCCTATCTGCGCGTGCTGACCAACCCGGACGACGACAGCGCCTTCCTGCGTATCGTGAATACACCGAAGCGCGAGATCGGCCCGGCGACGCTGCAAAAGCTCGGTGAGTGGGCGATGGGCCGCAACAAAGGATTGTTCACCGCCAGCTTTGATATGGGTCTCAGCCAGACGCTGACCGGGCGCGGGTATGAATCACTCACCCGCTTCACCCACTGGCTGCGTGAGATCCAGCAGTTGGCCGAACGCGAGCCGGTTAACGCCGTGCGCGACTTAATCCGCGGAATTGACTACGAATCCTGGCTGTATGAAACCTCGCCCAGCCCGAAGGCCGCAGAAATGCGCATGAAAAACGTCAACCAGCTGTTCACCTGGATGACCGAGATGCTGGAAGGCAGCGAAATCGATGAGCCAATGACCCTGACGCAGGTGGTCACCCGCTTTACGCTGCGCGACATGATGGAGCGCGGTGAATCGGATGAAGAGCTGGATCAGGTGCAGCTGATGACCCTTCATGCCTCAAAAGGGCTGGAGTTCCCGTATGTTTACCTGGTGGGAATGGAAGAGGGATTGCTGCCGCACCAGAGCAGCATCGATGAAGATAACGTCGATGAAGAGCGCCGGTTAGCCTACGTCGGCATCACCCGTGCGCAAAAAGAGCTGACCTTTACGTTGTGCAAGGAACGCCGACAGTATGGTGAGCTGGTGCGCCCGGAGCCAAGCCGTTTCCTGCTCGAGCTCCCGCAGGACGATCTGATATGGGAGCAGGAGCGAAAAGTTATCTCTGCGGAAGAACGTATGCATAAAGGCCAGGCCAACGTCGCGAATATTAAAGCGATGCTGGCGAAGGCGAAAAAAGGCTAACGCCTCAGGCGACAAACTGCTGCCAGGCGGCGGAGAAGGGCATTACCAGCAGCAGTGAGGGCAGCATATTGGCGGTGGGGAAGGCGCGGATCCCGCACAGACGAAAACCAGTCGCCAGCATAATGATGCCGCCGCAGGCGGTGAAGTCGGCGATCATCGCCGGATTGATCAGCGCCATGATAAAGGTTGCCGCGAAAAACAGGATAATGAAGACAATCAGCTGGGGAATAAAGATCACGGTGATGATATACCCCAGCGTAGAGGCGAAAATCGCGGCAGTGAAAAAGTCGAGTATCGACTTGGTCAGCAGAATGGTCGGGTCGCCGGTCATCCCTTCGGTTAAAGCACCGAAGATGCCGGTGCCGCTGGCGCAGAACAGGATCAGCACGGCGATAAACTGATTCATAAAATCTTCCGCACTCACGCTGGCGCTGGCCTGCGCCGGGAAAATGCGCTCAATGGGCGTGCGTAGCGTTGTCCCGGCCCGCTCAATCCATTTTTCAATATTCAGCAGACCGCCGATAATCGTGCCGACAATAATGGCCAGGGCAATGGGTGGCAGATTATGCAATTTATTGACAAAGTGGATGCCCATGCTGATGGAGATCAGACCGGCAATTAGCGGCAAGGTTTTCTTGAAGTGTTCCGGAATAAAGCGATTTAGCGAGGCGCCGGCCAGCGCACCGACGAGAAGCGAGCCGCTACAGACAAATATACCTATTGCCATCATTTATTCTCCCTAATAAAAACAGGGCCTGAATATTCAGGCCCTGAAGTCTGTCTTTAATATTATTGAATGTTAAAGACGCGGCTGGCATTGCCCCAGGCAATTTTATCTTTCAGGCCCGCTTCAAGTTCTAACGGATCAAACCAGTCACAAGCCTGATGAATATCTTCATACGGATAATCGACAGAGAACATCACACGATCGGCGCCCATGACTTCAATGGCATTATTCAGCGAATGGGTATTAAAATGGCCGCTGGTGGTAACAATGAAGTTATTCTGCAGGTAGTGCATTAACGGTTTTTCCGCTTTACCCAGACCGCAGCCGAAACGCTGACGATAGAGGCGGTGCTGAGTGCGCGGCAGCATATGAACCAGCCCTTCGCCGAGGTGGCCCAGTACCAGATTGAGGTTAGGATAACGATCGAACAAACCACTCATCATCAGACGGATAGCATGCACTGCCGTTTCCTGCGCAAAGCCCCACGCGGAGCCGATCAGGCTTTCGTAACCAGTGTAGATGCCGCGCGCAGGCCCTTCCAGCGGTTCGCGAGGATGCAGGTACACCGGTACGTTCAGCTCGTTGACCTTATCCCAGAAAACCAGCATCGATTCGTCATCAAGATACAGGCCATGCTCGCTATCTTTAACGTTGGTATAGCCGTTGATCAGCGCGCCTTTCATGCCTAGTTTCTTCACGGCGCGCTCCAGCTCTTCCGCCGCGGCTTCCGGGTTTTGCAAGGCCAGGGTGGCGAAAGCGCTAAATTTATCCGGATTTGGCTTCACATAATTCTCGACGATAAAATCGTTAGTATCACGAGCAAAAGAGACCGCTTTGGCTTTATCTAAAATAGATTGCGCGCCAGGTGAAGTTAGAGAAAGAATGACGTGGTCAATATGACGCTGCGCCATTTCTTCCAGCTGAATACTGCGATCCAGCAGGCGACGTTCAACGTCTTTCATATATTCTGTACCGTTACGGCCGGCTTCACCGGTTGAATCCCACAGACGGTTATTTTCAGGAGTGGAGACGTGTTCTTCTAAAGCGATTTTTCCGCGCATGATATATTCCTTGCGATATTTGTTAGTATGGCTTGATGCAAGGAGAATAAAAGCTTTCACGTATTGCCAGCAATAAACCAAACGTAATAGGGATTATCAGTAAAACTAATACAGCGGTATATTTCGCGGTTTAGATCGTAATAGATCCGCTCTGCTGAGCGGGATCGGCAAGTGCGGCGATCAGCGAACGTAGCCAGATATGCCCGGGATCGCGGTGCAGCCGCTGATGCCAGACCTGACGGATAGCGATCCTGGCGAGAGTAAAAGGTAGCGGCCAGCTGCGGCAGGGATAGCGGCGAGTGATATGCCGCGCCACCTGTTCCGGGACGACGGCAATCATATCGCTTTCGGCCACCAGCTCGCCGGTACCTAAAAAGCTCGGTAATGTCAGCGCGATCCGCCGGGGCATACTGTGCTCATCAAGCCGCTTATCCATATCGCCGTGGGCAGTCCCCTCCACGCGGATCGCCAGATGCTTTTCCTGCCGCCAGTCTTCGGCACGAAGCTGGGTTCGAATACGTGGGTGATTTTCCGCCGCCAGGCAGACATACGATTGATCGAAGAGATGCTGCTGGTAGACGCTATCCGGAAGCTGCGTCAGGTAGCCGATCGCGAGATCACACTTCCCGGATTCGAGGGCGTTGAGGGTCTGCTCATCCAGATTTTGTACCGTAAAGGTGATCCCGTCTGCCGCCTGCTGCTGGAGCGCAATTTGCAGCAAAGGCAACAGCGTCATTTGACTGATATCGGTCATTCCGATCGTGAAGTTACGCTGGCTCTGCTGGGGAAGAAATTCAGGTTTGACGGCTAAATCGTTATCGGCAAGCTGGAGAAGGGTAAATACCGTCGGGGCGATCGCGTCCGCTCGCGGCGTCGGCATCATCCGCTGTCCCACCCGGACAAACAACGGGTCAGCAAAATGATCCCGTAGTTTTTTCAGCAAAAGGCTGCCGGTGGGTTGGCTGATATTCAGCGCGTCAGCCGCCGGGGAGACATTGCCTAGCCGGTAGAGCGCGGAGAAAAAGCGTAGCGATTTGAAATCCAGTTCTTCCCGCATCCGCCCTCCTGGCTGGATATTATCTTGGCGTATCGCCGCTGGTGACCCGTAGCGTCCAGTGGACGTAGCTTTGCCATTGACACTCCTGATCGACCATTTCCCGGCCAAGCGGATGTTCAGCCAGCCAGTTCTCCGGCAGCGTCAGCGTTAACTGGTCGTCGTGAGCGGCCAACTGAATGGCCGGCAACAAATCGTCGCGCCGCCGGCTGGCAAACAGGATCGCCAGTCGCAGCAGGCGACACAGATGTTCGGCCACTCGCGGCGGGACCGCATTCTGCTGATGAAGCGAAGACAGGTCGATGGCGTTGGTCTGATTCAGGAGCAGCGTGGCAATCAACTTCTTCTGCGCCGGGGTAAAGCCGGGCAGGTCGAGGTTATTGACCAGATAAGCCGCGTGCTGCGGCGCGCGCTTGAAATCCACACTCAGCCCAATTTCATGCAGCGAGCAGGCGCTGAGGAGTAAATCGCGGCTCAGCGGGTCCAGCTCCCAGCTGCCATCCAGCTGACTGAGCAGATGGCTGGCCAGACTGGCGACGCGCTGGGCCTGCTCGGTGTCGATCATAAAACGGCGCTGAATATTGCGCAGGGTGCGGCTGCGGATGTCCTGTTCGACAGAGAGATGCAGCATGCCGTATACCAGACCTTCGCGTAACGCGCCGCCTGCCAGGGTCATACACTGAATATTCAGTTCGCTGAAGATAGCGATCAGGATCGCCAGCCCGCTCGGGAACACCAGCGCCCGCTCAAGGGTTAAGCCTTCGATCTCCAGCTCTTCCAGACGTCCGCACTGGATGGCGCGCTGTTTAAGCTGCTGGAGTTTAGCGAGGGTGATGCGTTCATCCATCCCCTGCGCCATCATAATTTCCTGCAGCGCCTGAACGGTGCCGGAAGCGCCGACGCACACTTTCCATCCGTGATAGCGCAGCACATCGGCGATGGGTAATAACACCTCGCGCGCGGCCGCTTCGGCGAGATCGAAATTCTCTTTCGTCAGGCTACGGTCGGCAAAATAGCGTTCAAGCCAGGTCACACAGCCCATCGACAGACTGAACAGCGAGGTCGTTTGCGCGCCGGTGCCGGTCACCAGTTCGGTGCTGGCGCCGCCGATATCGACCACCAGACGCTGATCGGCGCCGCCGGTGGTGTGGGCGACACCCTGGTAAATCAGGCGCGCTTCTTCTTCGCCGCTGATCACCTGCACTGGCGTGCCGAGGATCTCTTGCGCTTTCGCCAGAAACTCCTCTGCATTGACGGCAAGACGTAGCGTGGCGGTGGCCACGACGCGGATTTGCGTCGGCGGAATATCCTGCAGGCGTTCGGCAAACAGGCGTAAGCACTGCCAGCCGCGCTCCATCGCTTCCGCGGAGAGCGTGTTGTCGCTATTCAGACCGGCGGCCAGACGAACCTTACGCTTAATACGGCTCAGCGTCTGGATGCTGCCCGCCACCTCGCGCACTACCAACATATGGAAACTGTTGGAACCCAAATCAATGGCGGCATACAGCGAGGTGGAGCTCATACTCTTCATCGTTCAGAAGGCTCCCTGGTTGGCGGAGCGTTTAGGCCCGGTCCACATCACTGAGCGGGTTGCCAGAGGAAGGTCGCCCTGGCTGATTCTGAATGATTGAGCGTATGGCATAGATTTCTTAACCTGAACGACGACGATTGCGCGGTGGACCGTTGCGGCGCGGGCCGTTGCCTGGGCGCGCACGGGTCAGACGCAGCGGCTTAGGCAGGTCGGTCATCAGCGCGTCCGGGTTGTACTTACTGACCGGGATCGAGTGACCAATATAGGTTTCGATTGCCGGCAGGTTCAGCGCGTACTCTTCGCAGGCGAGGCTGATAGAGTTGCCGCTGGCGCCAGCGCGGCCGGTGCGGCCGATGCGGTGAACGTAATCTTCGCAGTCGTCCGGCAGATCGTAGTTAAAGACGTGGGTCACGGCCGGAATATGTAAGCCGCGCGCAGCAACGTCAGTTGCGACCAGAATATCGAGATCGCCACGAGTAAATTCGTCGAGAATACGCAGACGCTTTTTCTGCGCCACGTCGCCGGTCAGCAGACCTACACGATGGCCGTCAGCGGCGAGATGACCCCAGATATCTTCACAACGGTGCTTGGTGTTGGCGAAGATGATGGCGCGATCGGGCCACTCTTCTTCCAGCAGCGTCTGCAGCAGGCGCATTTTTTCTTCGTTGGAAGGGTAGAACAGCTCTTCTTTAATACGGTGGCCCGTTTTCTGTTCCGGTTCCACTTCGACATATTCGGCGTTGTTCATCTGCTCGAACGCCAGTTCGCGAACGCGATAAGAAAGAGTCGCGGAGAACAGCATGTTCAGGCGCTGCGTCGCCGGCGGCATGCGGCGGAACAGCCAGCGGATATCTTTAATAAAGCCGAGATCGTACATGCGATCGGCTTCGTCCAGTACGACGACCTGAATGGCGCCGAGGTTAATGTGGTTCTGTTTCGCGTAATCGATCAGACGACCAGTGGTACCGATCAGAATATCGACACCGCTTTCCAGCACTTTCAGCTGCTTGTCGTAGCCGTCGCCGCCGTAAGCCAGACCCAGCTTCAGACCGGTGGCCTGCGCCAGCGGTTCAGCATCCGCGTGGATCTGTACCGCCAGTTCACGCGTTGGTGCCATAATTAGCGCGCGCGGTTGGTTAACCTGGCGATCGGCGATAGCCGGGTGAGAGAGAAGATAATGAAACGTTGACGTCAGGAACGCCATCGTTTTACCGGTACCGGTTTGCGCCTGCCCGGCGACATCGCGGCCTTCCAGCGTCAGCGGAAGGGCGAGGGCCTGAATGGGTGTGCAATTATGAAACCCTTTCTTTTCAAGGGCTTCAATGACTGCCGGGTGCAGGGCGAAGTCGGAAAACTTCTGTTCTGTTAAATGTGTTTTGCTCATAGTGTGGTAGAATATCAGCTAACTATTGCATTAAGAAAGCGTATCCGGTGAAATAACGTCAACCTTTCGTTGGCGGTGTACGAAATTATTCAAGGTACGTCTACGGTAACTGAACGAATCCAGGATAGCTTAGACTACTAAGCGAGTCGGGAGCGATAAATCTGCAGCATGCAGTTCGCGTTCGGGCACCCTGGCGTCAACAGGCGAGTCCATGATGGATTGCGCCAGTTGGCAGCCCAGAGAATTGAGGTATCCTGAAGAATAGCGTGCATAACGTAGCCGCAGCACGTCGTTGATGGCTACGACACCAACACACCAGGCTTATTCCTGTGGAGTTAAATATGAGCGATAAAATTATTCACCTGACTGACGACAGTTTTGACACGGACGTACTCAAGGCTGACGGGCTGACCCTCGTCGATTTCTGGGCAGAGTGGTGTGGTCCGTGCAAAATGATCGCCCCGATTCTGGATGAGATCGCTGAAGAGTATCAGGGCAAACTGACCGTAGCTAAGCTGAACATCGACCAGAACCCGGGCACCGCGCCGAAATACGGCATTCGCGGTATCCCAACCCTGCTGCTGTTCAAAAACGGCGAAGTGGCGGCCACTAAAGTTGGCGCACTGTCCAAGGGTCAGCTGAAAGAGTTCCTCGACGCCAACCTGGCGTAAGCGAATTGCTGGTCCGGCGTCCAGATTCCTATTTTTTGCGGAACTCTGGACGCCCGGCAGGAGTCGTGCTAAGTTAATCCACAGACTTCGTTTTAAACATACCTATTGTTTGAATCTTGTTTTACCCAAAGCGTCCCGCAGACGATGCGCGTGAGGCTAATAATTCCGGGCTTATCACTCATTCCGTCTTGTCGTTTCAGTTCTGCGTTCTTTCCTGTGACCAGGCAACGTACAGACACGAGATGAAGCCGCTAACAGGCATGGATGTTCCTGCCATACCATTCACAACATTAAGTTCGAGATTTACCCCGAGTTTAAGAACCCACACCACTATGAATCTTACCGAATTAAAGAATACGCCGGTTTCTGAGCTGATTACTCTCGGCGAAAATATGGGGCTGGAAAACCTGGCTCGTATGCGTAAGCAGGATATTATTTTTGCCATCCTCAAGCAGCATTCGAAGAGTGGCGAAGATATCTTTGGCGACGGCGTACTGGAGATACTGCAGGATGGATTTGGATTCCTCCGCTCCGCAGACAGCTCCTACCTCGCCGGCCCTGACGACATCTACGTATCCCCCAGCCAAATCCGCCGTTTCAACCTTCGCACTGGTGACACCATTTCCGGTAAGATTCGTCCTCCGAAAGAGGGTGAGCGTTACTTTGCACTGTTGAAAGTTAACGAAGTTAACTACGACAAGCCGGAAAACGCGCGTAACAAGATCCTGTTCGAGAACTTAACGCCGCTGCACGCGAATTCTCGCCTGCGTATGGAACGTGGTAACGGTTCTACCGAAGACTTAACCGCTCGCGTACTGGATCTGGCCTCCCCGATTGGCCGCGGCCAGCGTGGTCTGATTGTCGCGCCGCCGAAAGCCGGTAAAACGATGCTGCTGCAGAACATCGCGCAGAGCATCGCTTACAACCACCCGGACTGCGTGCTGATGGTGCTGCTGATCGACGAACGTCCGGAAGAAGTGACCGAGATGCAGCGTCTGGTGAAAGGTGAAGTGGTTGCTTCCACCTTTGACGAGCCGGCATCCCGCCACGTGCAGGTTGCCGAGATGGTTATCGAGAAAGCAAAACGTCTGGTTGAACACAAGAAAGACGTTATCATCCTGCTCGACTCCATTACTCGTCTGGCGCGAGCCTACAACACCGTGGTACCGGCTTCTGGTAAAGTCCTGACCGGTGGTGTGGACGCCAACGCCCTGCACCGTCCGAAGCGTTTCTTCGGTGCGGCACGTAACGTCGAAGAGGGCGGCAGCCTGACCATCATCGCCACGGCGCTGATTGACACCGGCTCCAAAATGGACGAAGTGATCTACGAAGAGTTTAAAGGCACCGGTAACATGGAGCTGCACCTCTCTCGTAAGATTGCCGAAAAACGCGTCTTCCCGGCTATCGATTACAACCGTTCCGGTACCCGTAAAGAAGAACTGCTCACCACTCAGGAAGAGCTGCAGAAAATGTGGATCCTGCGCAAAATTATTCATCCGATGGGTGAGATCGATGCAATGGAATTCCTCATTAACAAGCTGGCGATGACCAAGACGAATGATGACTTCTTCGATATGATGAAGCGCTCGTAAGGTAAAAAAAGCCAAAAACGCCACGCCTTTGCGTGGCGTTTTCATTTTTGGGTTTGTATGATCCAGAGACAGAGAAAGCGGGACGAAAGTTGTCGTATAATGGCGCCGGATAGCAGGCGGAGACAGCTTTAACAGACTAAAATCTATACAATAAATTTGTAATGTTCTGCTTTTCCCCTTCTGGAGTTGGGGCATCATCGCTATACTTCCCGGATTAACTATGCTGAGAGCACATGCGTTGTGAATTTACTCACTGCTATTACTGAATTAATCAGTATTTTCTTATTCACGACCCTCTTTATTTTTGTCGCGCGGAAAGTGGCAAAAAAGATCGGGTTGGTGGATAAACCAAACTATCGCAAACGGCATCAGGGGTTGATTCCGTTGGTCGGTGGTATCTCAGTTTATGCAGGCATCTGTTTTACTTTCGCCATCGCCGATTATTATATTCCTCACGCCTCGCTGTATCTGGCCTGCGCGGGGGTATTGGTGCTGGTTGGCGCGCTTGACGATCGCTTCGATATCAGCGTGAAAATTCGCGCAGTCATACAGGCTGCGATCGCCGTGATTATGATGATGGCAGGGAATCTGCATCTGAGTAGTCTCGGCTTTATTTTTGGCTCGTGGGAGCTGGTGCTGGGGCCTTTCGGCTTCTTCCTGACGCTGTTTGCCGTGTGGGCTGCCATCAATGCGTTTAACATGGTCGACGGGATCGACGGCCTGCTCGGCGGTCTGTCATCGGTCTCCTTTGCGGCGACTGGGATCATCCTCTGGTTTGATGGTCAGTACAGCCTGGCGATGTGGTGTTTCGCGATGATCGCCGCCATTCTGCCCTATATTCTTCTCAATCTTGGCGCCCTCGGCCGCCGCTATAAAGTCTTTATGGGTGACGCCGGCAGCACGATGATTGGCTTCACCATTATCTGGATCCTGCTGGAAACCACGCAAGGTAAAACACATCCCATTAGCCCGGTGACCGCGCTGTGGATTATCGCTATCCCGTTGATGGACATGGTGGCGATTATGTATCGCCGCCTGCGCAAAGGCATGAGTCCTTTCTCTCCGGACCGTCAGCATATTCATCATTTGATCATGCGCGCCGGCTTTACTTCCCGTCAGGCGTTCGTCCTGATTACCCTGGCCGCCGCCCTGCTGGCGCTGGTTGGCGTCGCGGCGGAATACACCCGCATTGTGCCGGAATGGGTGATGTTAATTCTCTTTTTGGTAGCCTTCTTCCTTTATGGCTACTGTATTAAGCGCGCCTGGAAAGTGGCGCGCCTGGTTAAGCGCATCAGACGCAGAATTCGGCGACACAGCGGCAATAATCCGAAACTAACCAAGTAAAGCTGGGGATGTGATGACTCAACCATTACCGGGAGCACAAGCAGTGAACGTTGAGAACGAGCTGGATATTCGCGGGCTGTTTCGCGCTTTATGGGCAGGAAAAGGCTGGATAGTCGGCGGCGCCGTACTCTTCGCCGCCATCGTGCTGGTATATACCTTTTTTGCTCGCCAGGAGTGGAGCGCCACGGCGATCACCGATCGGCCTACTGTCAATATGTTGGGGGGGTACTATTCCCAGCAGCAGTTCTTACGCAATCTGGACATTAAAGCCGACCTTGCCTCGGTCGATCAGCCTTCCGCCATGGATGAAGCGTATAAAGAGTTCATCATGCAGCTGGCCTCCTGGGATACCCGGCGCGATTTCTGGCTACAAACGGACTACTACAAGCAGCGTCAGTCGGGTAATGCCCGCGCGGATGCGGCGATGCTGGATGACCTGATTAACAATATCCAGTTTATGCCAGGCGATGCGGCCAAGAGCATTAACGACAGCGTCAAACTGACCGCCGAGACCGGGCAGGATGCCAATAATCTGTTGCGTCAGTATGTGGCTTTCGCCAGCCAGCGGGCGGCAGGCCATCTTAATGACGAACTCAAAGGCGCCTGGGCGGCGCGGACCGTGCAAATGAAAGCGCAGGTGAAGCGCCAGGAAGAGGTGGCCGAGGCCATCTTCAACCGTCGGACGCACAGCGTGGAGCAGGCGCTGAAGGTGGCCCAGCAGCACAATATTTCACGCAGCGAAACGGATGTTCCTGCCGATCAGTTGCCGGATTCAGAGCTATTTTTATTGGGCAGGCCGATGCTGCAGGCCAGGCTGGAAAACCTGCAGGCCGTCGGGCCGGAATATGACCTCGATTACGACCAGAACCGCGCCATGCTGAGCACGTTGAACGTCGGTCCAACGTTAGATCCGCGTTTTCAGACTTACCGGTATTTGCGGACGCCGGAAGAACCTGTAAAACGCGATAGCCCGCGCCGTGTATTTCTGATGGTGATGTGGGGGATTGTGGGTGCGCTCATCGGCGCAGGCGTGGCGTTATCACGTCGTCGTGTCCTGTGATTGCGGCCTGTGGTGAAGGGCAGATGACCTTCATCGCCTAATCGAAGAGAATCGATGTGAAAGTACTAACTGTATTTGGCACGAGGCCGGAAGCCATCAAGATGGCGCCTCTGGTCCATGCGCTGGCAAAGGATCCTCATTTTGAGGCGAAAGTATGCGTGACCGCGCAGCATCGGGAGATGCTCGATCAGGTGTTGAAACTTTTCTCTATTGTCCCGGACTACGATCTCAACATCATGAAGCCGGGGCAGGGGCTGACCGAGATCACCTGTCGCATCCTTGAGGGGCTGAAGCCGGTGCTGGAGTCGTTTAAACCCGACGTGGTGCTGGTGCATGGCGATACCACGACCACCATGGCGGCGAGCCTGGCGGCGTTTTATCAGCGGATACCGGTGGGCCACGTAGAGGCCGGCCTGCGCACTGGCGATTTAAGTTCGCCGTGGCCGGAAGAAGGCAACCGTACGTTGACCGGCCATCTGGCGACATACCATTTCGCCCCCACGGAAACCTCGCGGCAGAACCTGCTGCGGGAAAATATTGCCGACAGTCGCATCACGGTCACCGGGAATACGGTCATTGACGCCCTGTTCTGGGTGCGGGATCGGGTTCTGGGTGATGAAGCGCTACGGGAGACCCTGCTGCAGCGCTATCCTTTCATTAGCCACGGTAAAAAGATGATTCTGGTTACCGGCCACCGGCGGGAAAGCTTTGGGCTCGGCTTTGAACAGATCTGCCAGGCGCTGGCGGAGATAGCCCATACCCACCCTGAGGTGCAGATTGTCTATCCGGTTCACCTGAATCCTAACGTCAGCGAGCCGGTGAATCGTATTCTAGGTCATATTGACAATGTGATGTTGATTGAACCGCAGGACTACCTGCCGTTCGTCTGGCTGATGGATCGGGCCTGGCTGATCCTGACCGATTCCGGCGGCATTCAGGAAGAGGCCCCTTCTCTCGGGAAACCGGTACTGGTCATGCGCGATATGACCGAACGTCCGGAAGCGGTGGCCGCTGGCACCGTGTGCCTGGTCGGCACCGACAGCCAGCGCATCGTGGCGGAAGTCACGCGACTGCTGCAGGATGATGCCGCATACCAGGCGATGAGCCGCGCGCATAATCCCTATGGCGATGGTGAAGCATGTCGTCGAATTTTGTCTGCACTTAAAAATAATCAGGTAACGTTATGAGTTTTTCTACCATTTCAGTGATTGGCCTTGGCTATATCGGGCTGCCAACCGCTGCCGCGTTCGCCTCCCGGCAGAAGCGGGTGGTCGGCGTTGATGTTAATCAACATGCCGTGGAGACCATTAACCGTGGAGAGATTCATATCGTGGAGCCGGATCTGGCGAGCGTGGTGAAGACCGCGGTCGAACAGGGTTATTTAAGCGCCACCACCACCCCGGTGGAGGCGGATGCCTACCTGATTGCCGTGCCGACGCCGTTTAAAGATCGCCACGAGCCGGATATGGTGTTTGTCGAGTCGGCCGCTAAATCCATTGCGCCGACGTTAAAGAAAGGGTCACTGGTGATCCTGGAGTCCACCTCGCCGGTGGGTTCGACTGAGCAGATGGCCGGCTGGCTGGCGGAGATGCGCCCGGACCTCAGCTTCCCTCAGCAGGCGGGCGACGCCGCTGACGTGAATATCGCCTACTGCCCGGAGCGGGTATTGCCCGGTCAGGTGATGGTCGAGCTGATTAAAAACGATCGCGTTATCGGCGGCATGTCGCCGGTCTGCTCGGCGCGCGCCAGCGAGCTGTATAAAATCTTCCTCGAAGGCGAATGCGTGGTGACCAACTCGCGTACCGCCGAGATGTGTAAGCTGACGGAAAACAGCTTCCGCGACGTCAACATCGCCTTTGCCAACGAACTGTCGCTGATTTGCGCCGACCAGGGCATTAACGTCTGGGAGCTGATCCGCCTGGCAAACCGCCATCCGCGCGTCAATATCCTGCAGCCGGGCCCGGGCGTCGGCGGCCACTGCATCGCCGTCGACCCGTGGTTTATCGTGGCGCAAAACCCGCAGCAGGCGCGTCTGATCCGCACCGCTCGCGAGGTCAACGACCATAAGCCGGAATGGGTTATCGAACAGGTGAAAGCGCAGGTGGCGGACTGCCTGACTGCCACCAACAAACGGGCCAGCGAACTGACGATCGCCTGTTTTGGCCTCGCTTTTAAACCGAATATTGACGACCTGCGCGAAAGCCCGGCGATGGAAATTGCCGCGCAGATTGCCCGCTGGCACAGCGGCACGACGCAGGTGGTTGAGCCCAACATTCACGCGCTGCCGAAGAAACTCGATGGACTGTGTACGCTGGCGACCCTCGATGCGGCGCTGGCCAGCGCCGATGTGCTGGTGATGCTGGTCGATCATAATGAATTTAAAGCCGTTAGCGGCGATAGCGTCACCCAGGCGTATATCATCGACACCAAAGGAGTGTGGCGGTGAGAACCATTCTGGTCACCGGCGGCGCGGGCTTTATTGGTTCGGCGGTGGTGCGGGAGATTATCCAGCACACCGCCGATCGCGTAGTGGTGGTGGATAAACTGACCTATGCCGGCAATTTAATGTCGCTGGCGCCAGTGGCGCAGGATGCGCGTTTCGCCTTTGAACAGGTGGATATCTGCGACCGCCGCGAGCTGGACCGTATTTTCCGTCAGCATCAACCCGATACGGTGATGCACCTGGCGGCGGAAAGCCACGTCGATCGTTCGATTGACGGCCCGGCGGCGTTTATCGAAACCAATATCGTAGGCACCTATACGCTACTGGAGGCGGCCCGCAGCTGGTGGAATACCCTGGCCACGGAGAAAAAATCGGCGTTCCGTTTTCACCATATCTCGACCGACGAAGTGTATGGCGATCTGCACGGCAGCGAGGATTTCTTTACCGAGACCACGCCCTATGCGCCAAGCAGCCCCTATTCGGCCTCGAAAGCCAGCAGCGACCACCTGGTGCGCGCCTGGCTGCGGACCTATGGCCTGCCGACGCTTATCACCAATTGCTCCAATAACTACGGCCCGTATCACTTCCCCGAGAAGCTGATCCCGCTGACGATCCTCAATGCGCTGGCGGGCAAGCCGCTGCCGGTGTATGGCAATGGGCAGCAGATCCGCGACTGGCTGTACGTGGAAGATCACGCCAGAGCGCTGTATCTGGTGGCGACCCGCGGCGAACCGGGCGAAACTTACAATATCGGCGGTCATAACGAACGTAAAAATATCGAGGTGGTGGAAACCATTTGTCAGCTGCTGGAAGAGCTGGCGCCGCATAAACCGCAAAGCGTGGTGCACTATCACGATCTGATCACCTTCGTAGCCGATCGTCCGGGCCACGATCTGCGCTATGCCATTGATGCCTCGAAGATTGCCCGCGAGCTGGGCTGGACGCCGGCAGAGACCTTTACTTCCGGTATGCGTAAGACCGTGGCGTGGTATCTGGCGAACGAGAGCTGGTGGCGCCAGGTTCAGGATGGAAGCTATCAGGGCGAGCGTCTTGGGCTGCAAGGCTAATCATCTCTGGGGGGAATGATGAAAGGTATTATTCTGGCGGGCGGTTCCGGAACGCGACTGCATCCCATCACCCGTGGCGTATCGAAGCAGTTGTTGCCGATCTACGACAAGCCGATGATCTACTACCCGCTGTCGGTATTAATGCTGGCCGGGATACGTGAGATCCTGATCATCACCACGCCGGACGACCTACGTGATTTCCAGCGCCTGCTCGGCGATGGCTCAGAGTTTGGCATTGCGCTGCACTATGCCGTACAGCCGACGCCGGATGGTTTAGCCCAGGCGTTTATCATCGGCGAAGCCTTTCTTAACGGCGAACCGGCATGTCTGGTGCTAGGCGACAATATTTTCTTCGGCCAGAGCTTTAGCCCGAAGCTGCGCAGCGTGGCTGCCCGCACGGAAGGGGCGACGATTTTTGGCTATCAGGTGATGGATCCTGAGCGCTTTGGCGTGGTGGAGTTTGATGACAACTTCCGCGCGCTGTCACTGGAAGAGAAGCCGAAGCAGCCGAAGTCGAACTGGGCGGTCACCGGTCTCTATTTCTACGATGGCAAGGTGACGGAGTATGCCAAACGGGTCAAGCCGTCCGAGCGCGGCGAGCTGGAAATCACCTCCATCAACCAGATGTACCTTGAGGATGGCGCATTGACCGTCGAGCTCCTCGGGCGCGGTTTTGCCTGGCTGGACACCGGCACGCACGATAGCCTGATCGAGGCCAGCATGTTCGTGCAGACCGTCGAGAAGCGCCAGGGCTTTAAAATCGCCTGTCTGGAAGAGATCGGCTGGCGTAACGGCTGGCTGGACGATGATGGCGTCAAACGCGCCGCGAAGCGGCTGGAAAAAACCGGCTACGGCCAATACCTGCTGGATCTGCTCCGTGCCCGTCCGCGCCAGTATTGATCCCCTGGAGTGGGAGAACCGCTTCTTTGCCGTTAACAGCGCCATCGTTCACTTTGATGAACGTGCGCCGCGGCTGACGCCTGAGGCGCTGGCGGGGTGGTCGCGGGTGCAGGCGAAGGTGGCCGCCAGCGACACCGTCCGGCTGGACGCGCTACAGCAGCTGGGTTTTCAGCTGGTGGAAGGCGAAGTCGATCTGGCGCTACCGGTGGGCAACCCTGCTGATGCGGGCGCCGACGTCGCCGTGGAAGCGGATATTGCGCCGCTGCGCGAGCTGGCGGCACAGGCCTTTGCCATGAGCCGCTTTCGCGCGCCCTGGTACGCTGCCGATGCCAGCGGCCGCTTCTATGCCCAGTGGATTGAAAATGCGGTGCGCAGCACCTTCGATCATCAGTGCCTGATTTACCGCCATCCTGAGGGCGATATTCGCGCCTTTGTCTCTCTGCGCCAGCTCAACGCGACCGAGGCGCGTATTGGCCTTCTGGCCGGGCGCGGCGCCGGGGCGCAACTGATGCAGGCGGCGCAGCACTGGGCTGCCTCGCGCGGACTTTCTACACTGCGGGTGGCGACCCAGATGGGCAACACCGCCGCGCTTAAACGTTATATTCTCAGCGGTGCTAACGTGGAAAGCACCGCCTACTGGCTATACAGGTGACCCCATGATCCCATTTAACGCGCCGCCGGTGGTTGGAACCGAGCTTGATTACATGCAGTCTGCGATGAACAGCGGCAAGCTGTGCGGCGACGGCGGTTTTACGCGCCGCTGCCAGCAGTGGATGGAGCAGCGATTTGGCACGGCAAAAGCGCTGCTGACGCCTTCCTGCACGGCTTCGCTGGAGATGGCCGCGCTGCTGCTGGATATCCAGCCGGGCGACGAAGTGATTATGCCCAGCTATACCTTTGTCTCTACCGCCAACGCCTTTGTGCTGCGTGGGGCGAAAATCGTCTTCGTTGATATCCGCCGCGATACGATGAATATCGATGAAACGCTTATCGAAGCCGCCATCACCGATAAAACCCGGGCGATTGTCCCGGTGCACTATGCCGGCGTAGCCTGCGAGATGGACACCATCATGGCCATTGCCGACAAATACAACCTGTTTGTGGTGGAAGACGCCGCGCAGGGGGTGATGTCTACCTATAAGGGGCGTGCGCTGGGCACCATCGGCCATATCGGCTGCTTCAGCTTCCATGAAACCAAAAACTACACCGCCGGCGGTGAGGGCGGGGCGACGCTTATCAACGATCGCACACTGGTGGAACGCGCGGAGATCATTCGTGAAAAAGGTACCAACCGCAGCCAGTTCTTTCGCGGTCTGGTGGATAAATATACCTGGCGCGATATTGGCTCCAGCTATCTGATGTCCGACCTGCAGGCCGCCTATCTGTGGGCGCAGCTGGAAGCGGCGGAGCGGATCAACCAGCAGCGCCTGGCGCTGTGGCAGAACTATCACGATGCGCTGCTGCCGCTGGCGCGTGCGGGGCGTATCGAACTGCCGACGGTTCCGGCCGACTGTGGGCAAAATGCGCACATGTTCTACATTAAGCTGCGTGATATCGAGGATCGCAGCAGGCTGATCGCCTGGCTGAAAGAGGCGGAGATCCTCGCGGTATTCCATTATATTCCGTTGCACAGCTGCCCGGCCGGAGAACACTTCGGCGAGTTCCACGGTGAAGACCGCTACACCACCCAGGAGAGCGAGCGCCTGGTGCGCCTGCCGCTGTTTTACAATCTCTCTCTGGTGAACCAGCGGACGGTGATTAACTCGCTGCTGAGCTATTTCTCCTGATATGTCGTTAGCAAAAGCCTCACTGTGGACGGCGGCATCGACGCTGGTCAAAATCGGCGCCGGTCTGCTGGTCGTCAAGCTGCTGGCCGTCTCGTTTGGGCCGGCGGGCGTTGGCCAGGCCGGTAACTTCCGGCAGCTGGTCACCGTGCTCGGCGTGCTGGCGGGTGCCGGGATATTTAACGGCGTCACGAAGCTGGTGGCTCAGCATCACGACGATCCCCCACGTCTGAAACAGGTGGTGGGTACCTCGTCGGCTATGGTGCTTGGCTTTTCCACGCTGCTGGCGCTGGTGTTTTTACTGGCGGCGGCGCCGATAAGCCAGGGGCTGTTCGGCCATACGCACTATCAGGGGCTGGTACGCCTGGTGGCGCTGGTGCAGATGGGGATCGCCTGGGCGAACTTCCTGCTGGCGCTGATGAAAGGCTTTCGCGATGCGGCGGGTAACGCCTTCTCGCTGATTGCCGGGAGCCTGATTGGCGTCGCGGCCTATTATGCCTGTTACTACTTCGGGGGTTACCAGGGGGCGCTGTTGGGGTTGGCGTTAGTGCCGGCGCTGGTGGTGATCCCGGCGGGCATCATGCTCTGGCGGCGGGGTAATATACCGCTGAGCGCCCTGCGCCCGCGCTGGGATAACAGTCTGGCGGGACAGCTATCGAAATTTACCCTGATGGCGCTCATAACCTCGGTGACGCTGCCGGTGGCCTATGTAATGATGCGTAATCTGCTGGCGGCGCATTACGGCTGGGAGGCGGTCGGGATTTGGCAGGGGGTGAGCAGCATTTCCGATGCCTACCTGCAGTTTATTACCGCCTCGTTTAGCGTCTATCTGCTGCCGACGCTGTCGCGGCTGAGCGCCAAAACGGATATCACCCGCGAGATTGCCAAATCGCTGAAATTCGTTCTGCCGGCGGTGGCGGCGGCAAGCCTGACGGTCTGGCTACTGCGCGATTTTGCCATCTGGCTGCTGTTTTCCGATCGCTTTACCGCGATGCGTGACCTGTTCGCCTGGCAGCTGGTGGGCGACGTCTTAAAAGTCGGCGCCTATGTCTACGGCTATCTGGTGATCGCCAAAGCGTCGCTACGTTTTTATATTCTGACGGAAATCAGCCAGTTCACGCTGCTGACCGCATTCTCACACTGGCTTATTCCGGCGCACGGCGCAATTGGCGCGGCGCAGGCGTATATGGCCACGTATATTGTTTATTTCGCCCTTTGTAGTGGCGTGTTTTTACTCTGGCGTAAGCGGGCATGACAGCACTGATACATGTACTGGGATCGGATATCCCGCACCACAACCAGACCGTACTGCGGTTCTTTAACGACGAACTGGCCGCCGACCCGCAGGCGCGGAGATTTTTGGTCGTCGGTGATGAGGCTAGAGTGCGTGATGGATATCCGGCACTGGATATCACCTGCTATCGAGGAAAGAAAGCGCTGGCGCAGGCAGTGATTGCCACCGCGAAAGCCAACCGCCAGCAGCGCTTTTTCTTCCACGGCCAGTTTAATACCGGGCTGTGGCTGGCGCTGTTGAGCGGCGGCATCCGCCCGTCACAGTTTAACTGGCATATCTGGGGGGCAGATCTGTATGAAAACTCTGCCAGCCTGAAGTTTCGCCTGTTCTATCCGCTACGCCGCATGGCGCAGGGGCGAGTAGGGCGCGTTTTCGCCACCCGCGGCGATCTCAGCTGGTTCGCTAACCGCCATCCGCGTGTGCCGGGTGAGCTGCTCTACTTCCCGACCCGTATGGATCCGGCGCTGAATACCCTGGCCGATAACGCCCCGCGCAGTGATACCCTGACTATTCTGGTCGGCAACTCCGGGGATCGCAGCAATGAACATATTGCCGCGCTGAAGGCTATCCATCAGCAGTTTGGCGATACGGTGAATGTCATCGTGCCGATGGGTTATCCGGCGAATAACGACGCCTATATCAACGAGGTGCGCGAGGCGGGGGCGGCGCTGTTTAGCCGTGCGCATCTGCAGATCCTCAGCGAGAAGCTTGAATTTAATGATTATCTGGCGCTGCTGCGCCGCTGCGATCTGGGCTATTTTCTGTTTGCCCGCCAGCAGGGGATCGGCACCCTGTGTCTGCTGATTCAGGCGGGCATCCCCTGCGTGCTCAATCGGGAAAACCCGTTCTGGCAGGATATGACCGAGCAGCATGTGCCGGTGCTGTTCACCAGCGACGCGCTGGACGTCAGCGTGGTGCGTGAAGCGCAGCGTCAGCTGGCGAGCGTGGATAAATCTACTATCGCCTTCTTCCGGCCGAACTATATGACGGGCTGGCAGCGGGCGCTACGGTTAGCGGCGGAGGGGCAGGCATGACGTTAATGCAATTTAGCGGGCTGCTGGTGGTCTGGCTGTTGTCGACCCTGTTTATCGCCACCGCCACCTGGTTTGAGTTCCGCCGGGTACGCTTCAACTTCAACGTCTTTTTCTCGTTGTTGTTTCTGCTGACCTTTTTCTTCGGCTTCCCGCTGACCAGTATTCTGGTGTTCCGCTTTGACGTCAGCGTAGCGCCGCCGGAGATTTTGCTGCAGACGCTGCTGATCGCGGTATGCTTCTACGCGATCTACTACGTGACCTATAAAACGCGGTTGCGCCCGGCCTCGCGCGAGGTTGCGCATCGCCCGCTGTTTACCATGAACCGGGTGGAAACCCATCTGGCGTGGGGCATACTGATGGGGCTGGCGCTGCTGTGCGTCGGCATCTTCTTCGCTCACAACGGCTTTCTGCTGTTTAAGCTCAACTCCTACAGCCAGATTTTTTCTGCTGAAGTGTCCGGCGTGGCGTTGAAGCGCTTCTTTTACTTCTTTATTCCGGCGATGCTGGTGGTCTATTTTCTGCGCCAGGATTATAAGGCGTGGATCTTCTTCCTCGTCAGCACCGTGGCCTTTGGTTTGCTGACCTACGCCATCGTCGGCGGGACCCGCGCCAATATCATCATCGCCTTCGCCATCTTTCTGTTCATCGGTATTATTCGCGGCTGGATCAGCTTGTGGATGCTGGCGGCGGCGGGCGTGCTGGGTATTGTCGGCATGTTCTGGCTGGCGCTGAAGCGCTACGGGATGAACGTCAGCGGCGATGAAGCGTTTTATACCTTCCTGTATCTCACGCGCGACACCTTCTCACCGTGGGAAAACCTGGCGCTGCTGCTGCAGAACTACGACAAGATCGATTTCCAGGGGCTGGCGCCGATGATCCGCGATTTCTACGTCTTCATCCCCAGCTGGATGTGGCACGGTCGTCCGACGATGGTGCTCAATACCGCCAACTACTTCACCTGGGAGGTGTTAAACAATCATTCGGGGCTGGCGATTTCGCCGACGCTGATTGGCTCGCTGGTGGTGATGGGCGGCGTCTGGTTTGTGCCGCTGGGCGCTGTGGCGGTAGGGTTGATTATTAAATGGTTCGACTGGCTGTATGAGCTGGGCAACCGGGAGAGCAATCGTTACAAAGCGGCTATCCTGCACAGTTTCTGTTTCGGCGCTATCTTCAACATGATAGTGCTGGCGCGCGAGGGTCTGGATTCGTTCGGCTCCCGCGTGGTGTTTTTCCTCGTGATCTTTGGTATCTGCTTGCTGGCGGCGAAATTGCTGTACTGGTTCCTGGATAGCGTGGGACTGATTCATAAGCGCGTAAAACCGCTTTCGCAACCGCAAGTCTGAGAAGGATAGACATGACTGGGACCATTTCCGCGCCGTTGTACCTGTTAAGAGGGCTGCAGCTCATAGGCTGGCGCGATATGCAGCACGCTCTGGATTATTTGTATGCCGACGGCGCGCTCCGGGAGGGGACGCTGGTGGCCATTAATGCTGAGAAAATGCTGGCCGTAGAAGATAACCCGGAGGTACGGGCGCTGATTGAGGCTGCGGAGTTTAAATATGCGGATGGCATCAGCGTGGTGCGTTCGCTGCGCAAAAAATACCCGCAGGCCCAGGTATCCCGCGTCGCCGGGGCCGATCTCTGGGAAGCGTTAATGCAGCGCGCTGGCGCTGAAGGGACACCGGTGTTTTTGGTTGGTGGTAAACCTGAGGTCCTGACGCAAACGGAGTCCAGGCTGCGTCAGCGCTGGCAGGTGAACATCGTCGGCAGCCAGGACGGTTATTTTACCCCTGAGCAGCGCCAGGCATTGTTCGAACGCATTCGCGACAGCGGGGCGAAAATCGTCACCGTCGCGATGGGGTCGCCGCGCCAGGAGATCTTCATGCGCGACTGCCGGCGCCTGTATCCGCACGCGCTGTATATGGGCGTCGGCGGCACTTACGATGTCTTCACTGGGCACGTCCATCGGGCGCCGAAGTTCTGGCAGGATCTGGGGCTGGAGTGGTTCTATCGCCTGCTTTTGCAGCCGAGCCGCATCAAGAGACAGTTCCGTCTGCTGCGCTATTTACGTTGGCATTATACCGGCAAGCTCTGATATTCCACTGCAACCAGGCGAGTTTGCATACATATTCTGTGTAATCTCTTCACTCGCCTGATACTTTATTTGCCATTTCCGCAAAATTAATTAACCATTCGCAGGCTTCATACGCGCGGGGGAGACCTGCGCGTCGGCAAGGCTATGGTTTCAGTTAATAACAATAACCGGGAGTACCCGGAATACGGCAAACACAAGAGGATATATGACTGAGAAAAAAGCGGAGCTCCAGCGTGGACTGGAGGCCCGGCATATTGAACTGATCGCCCTTGGCGGGACGATTGGCGTGGGGTTGTTTATGGGGGCGGCCAGTACGTTGAAATGGGCCGGGCCTTCCGTGCTGCTGGCGTACATTATCGCTGGCCTGTTCGTCTTTTTCATTATGCGCTCAATGGGCGAAATGCTGTTCCTTGAGCCTGTCACTGGCTCCTTCGCGGTGTATGCGCATCGCTATATGAGCCCCTTCTTCGGCTACCTGACCGCGTGGTCCTACTGGTTTATGTGGATGGCGGTGGGGATCTCGGAGATTACCGCCATCGGGGTCTATGTGCAGTTCTGGTTCCCGGAGATGGCGCAGTGGATCCCGGCGTTAATTGCCGTGGGGCTGGTGGCGCTGGCGAACCTGGCGGCGGTCCGGCTTTACGGTGAAATCGAGTTCTGGTTCGCCATGATTAAAGTGACCACCATTATCGTGATGATCGTCGTCGGGCTGGGCGTCATTTTCTTCGGCTTTGGCAACGGCGGCCACTCCATTGGTTTTGGTAATCTCACCGAACATGGCGGTTTCTTCGCCGGCGGCTGGAAGGGCTTCCTGACGGCGCTGTGTATCGTGGTCGCATCCTATCAGGGCGTAGAGCTTATCGGTATTACCGCGGGTGAAGCGAAAAATCCGCAGGTGACGCTGCGCAGCGCGGTGGGCAAAGTGCTGTGGCGGATCCTGATTTTCTACGTCGGCGCGATTTTCGTTATTGTCACTATCTTCCCGTGGGATCAAATTGGCTCCAACGGCAGCCCGTTCGTACTGACGTTTGCCAAAATCGGGATTACCGCGGCGGCGGGAATTATCAACTTCGTGGTGCTGACGGCGGCGCTTTCCGGCTGCAACAGTGGGATGTACAGCTGTGGACGTATGCTGTACGCCCTGGCGAAGAACCGCCAACTGCCGGCGGCGATCGGTAAGGTATCGCGCAACGGCGTTCCGGCCGTCGGCGTGGCGCTGTCGATTCTGATCCTGCTGGTGGGCTCCTGCCTGAATTACATCATTCCTAATCCGCAGCGGGTGTTTGTCTATGTCTACAGCGCCAGCGTGTTGCCAGGGATGGTGCCATGGTTTGTGATCCTGATCAGCCAGCTGCGTTTCCGTCGCGTGCATCGGGCGGCAATCGCCAGCCATCCGTTCCGTTCGCTGCTGTTTCCGTGGGCCAACTATTTCACCATGGCCTTCCTGATCTGTGTGCTGGTAGGGATGGGTCTGAATGATGAAACCCGGATGTCGCTGTTTGTCGGCATTATTTTCCTGGCCGCCGTCACCCTGATTTATAAGGTGTTTGGCCTCGGAAGACAGGGGCAAGTCAATAATACGGCTGAATAACCGTCAAAACGAACAAAGCATGAGCAAACGATAATTTTCTTTTAAAAGGCACTAGACAGCGGGGTAGGAAGTCCGTATTATCCGACCCCGCAACGGCGCTAAGCGCCCGTAGCTCAGCTGGATAGAGCGCTGCCCTCCGGAGGCAGAGGTCTCAGGTTCGAATCCTGTCGGGCGCACCATTAACCCGGTGCTGGAGCTGCGGTGGTTTTAATACCGCGTAAAAGGTTTGCAGTGGTGGCTATAGCTCAGTTGGTAGAGCCCTGGATTGTGATTCCAGTTGTCGTGGGTTCGAATCCCATTAGCCACCCCATTATTTGATAGAGTTGTGAATTTGCGAAGGTGGCGGAATTGGTAGACGCGCTAGCTTCAGGTGTTAGTGTTCTTACGGACGTGGGGGTTCAAGTCCCCCCCCTCGCACCACGACTTTAACGAATTGAACTAAAAATTCAAAAAGCAGTATTTCGGCGAGTAGCGCAGCTTGGTAGCGCAACTGGTTTGGGACCAGTGGGTCGGAGGTTCGAATCCTCTCTCGCCGACCAATTTTGAACCCCGCTTCGGCGGGGTTTTTTGTTTTCTGCTGCCGTCCGCCATCTCTTATTTCTCTGATCTTGCTGATAAAAAATCTTCTCTTTGCTTAAGAATACGCGTCAGGAAAACTCTCAATTCATCACTGTGGTAGATGCAATTTCCCCGGATCCTGTGCGATAATAACCGGGTAGATGCTCATTCCATCTCTTATGTTCGCCTTCGTGCCTCATAAACTCCGGAATGATGCAGAGCCGTTCTTACGGTGCTTATCGTCCACTGACAGATGTCGCATTTATGCCTCATCAAACACCATGGACATTACGTTGAGTGAAGCACCCAATTTGTTGTCAAACAGACCTGTTTTAACGCCTGCCCTGATTTCAGCGCAGGCGTTTTTTTCTTTCAGGGATCCGTCAACGCGAAGGCGGGGGAGAAGGGCTATCGCCCCGCAGGAGGCGATAGCCATGGCAGGTTACGGCTGAGGATTATTCTGCAGCGTCAGCAGCAGCCCATCGCGGCGCATAGCGGCGGCTTCTTCCGGCTGATGCAGGCGATCCAGGGCATCCGCCAGCCAGGCGTAATCAAAGGCATCCGGACGCTGCTTAAGCGCGGCGCGGAAGGCGATGCTGGCCTCCTGCCATTCGCCGTGCCGCATCAGCGACTGGCCCAGGGTACTCCACAGCAGCGGACGGTCGCCAACGGCTTTGATCTGCTGGCGCAGCACTTTCTCCAGCTGTTCCGGGTTATTGGTCTTCAGACGCGGGATCGGCATCACCAGACGGTCATCATACTGTTTCTTCAGACCATCAATGATAATTTGCTGCGCGGTATCGTGATCGTCGCTCTCGATGAGGCGCTCGGCCATTGCCACCTGCAGCGGCACCAGCGCCCGTGTTTTACGGCTCTGGTTGCGCCACCATTCGCGCAACCCTTCGCTGCCGCCGTCGGCCAGCGCTTTATCCATCAGGCCAACCCAGGCCAGCTGTTCCAGCGCAGCGCGGTGCTCTTCATCGCCGACGTTAGCTTTCGCCATCGACGGAATGATGTCCAGCAGCGACTGCCAGGCGCCGGTGCGGGTGTATGCCTGTTCGGCGAGGCGCAGCACTTCAGGATGACGCGGAGTAATTTCCAGCAGCTTATCGATGCCATGGCGCGCGGCGTGATTTTCATTACGCGCCAGCTGCAGGCGAACGCGGGTGATTTCCACCGGGATCAGGTCATCGCCCGCCAGCTCGGTGGCGCGCTCCAGATGCTGGTTGGCCCGCGCTTCATCGCCGCGCTGCTGGGCCGCTTCCGCCGCCAGCAGATAGTTCACCACCGGTTGTTCGGCGTGATCGGCATTTTTCGCCATCAGCTTCTCAACCTGCTGGTAATCACCTTCCGCCAGCTTGAGAAGCGCCTGCTCGGTTTGCTTACGCGCGCGACGGCGTTTACGGCCGACAAACCAGCCGCGCGTATGCGCCCCGGTGCGGAAAATGCGGCGCAGCAGCCATTCGATGGCGAACAGCACCACCATGGCGAGGATCAGAATGATCACCAGCCCGGTGACGCTGGTCTCGATATTGTAATTATCGGTCTGGATCAGGACGTAGCCCTGATGCCCGGCGATCATCGGGCCAAGCACGATCCCGGCGATCAACAGCGCGAAGAGTAGAAGAATTTTCAGCATGCGTTACTCTCCTTGCGGCGCAGCAGGGGCGGCCGGTGCAGCAGGGGCTGGTGAGGGCGCGCCGCCCGCGTTAACGGCAGGCTGCGCCATCAGGTTGCGCACCCGGGTCTGCATCAGTTTTTCCAGCAACGCCTGGCTCTGCAGCGTTTCCGGCACCGTCATGGTAATGCTTTGCTGACTGAGCTTATCCACCTCGTCGAGGAAGGCTTTGGTGGTGGCGTCATCAGTATCGTAATAGGCGCGTACCCAGGTCGAGACGTTATCCAGCGACTGTTTCCAGGTCTCTTCCTGATGGCGCGGCACTGCCTGCGCGGCGACCAGCAGGCGAGAGCGAATATTTTCCCGCAGATAGATATCCTGATTCGGCGCCAGCAGCGGGACCGCGGTTTCATCGCGGCGGCGCACGGTGATAAAGCTGTCCATAAAGTTCTGCCAGCTTTTCTGCAGATTGACGCGCCATTCGCTGATAGAGCTGGAAAGCTCGTCGCTATCAGAGTCCATCGGCGAATCGTCATCGTTATTATCGGCCAGCCGCAGGTTGTCGATTTGGTTCGCCAGCTGATTCACCTTGAGGATCATGCCGTCGTAGTCCACCTGGCTTACCGCGGAGAGGGTGGTGATGTCGTCGGTGATCGCCCGGCGGGCGCCGATCAGGCTGGGGTCATTCATGTCGGCGAGGCTGGCGTCGGCGCTTTTTAGCAGCGCGGCGGCGGTAGTGACATCCTGATCGCTCCACAGCTTACGTCCCGCCAGCTTGACGAGGAAATCGGCCTGGGCCAGCAGCCAGGTTTTGGCATCGCTGCCCGAAATCACGGCGACTTTCTGCTGCAACTCATCAAGCTGTTTGGTCAGGGTTTCCTGCTCGTGTTTGGCCTGACTCAACTGGTCGGCCTGCTGTTTGATAATGCCTTCCAGTTCGCTCTTTTGGCTCTCCTGCGCTTTTTGCAGTGCCGCAAGCTGGCCTGATAATTCAGCGGTGGTTGCGTTTTGCCGCGTGGCCTGCTGTTTGTTCAGGCCATACAGGCCGATGCCAGCGGCTATCGCAATGGCGATAGCGATCGCGCTGAGCGCCAGGCTGGTTTTGTTACCCGCCTTCTTCTTATCGTTGTTCTCTGGCTGTGGTGTGGTTTCCACGGCCTCCCTGGTCTCTTCAACCACGGCGGATTGATTTTGTTGTTCCGTCATTATGGCTTCCAATGTTGAGAGTTATTGTAATGCGCGTAGCAGCGCATCGTTGTCAGCGTTATCGGCAACCTGAATCTCCTGCCAGCCCAGTTCCCGGGCCTGAAGGGCCAGACGTTCGCTGACAACGACAAGGCGGCAGTGCAGGAGCCACTGTTCGCGATACCATTGCGGTATGAGCGACCACAGCTGCTGCAGCATCTCACCGCTGGTGACCACCAGCGTGGTGACCCCGCGAGACTGCCAGCGCATCGCTTCTTCTGCGCCATCGTAATGTTTTGCACTACGTTGATAACATTCACAAAATGTGACCCTGGCGCCGCGTTCAGCCAGCGTGGCGCCTAAGAGTTCCCGCCCACCATTGCCGCGTAGGATCAGCGCATTTTTCCCGGCAATGTTTTGTAATTCAGGTAATTGTAGCAAGACTTCGCTAATTTCCCGATCTAACGGGTAACGGATGTGCTGCCCGCTGACCGTATGCAGGGCCAGCGCCGTCGTTCGACCAATGGCAAAATAGTGCGGAGAAGTGGGCCAGGGCAGGCCTTGCTGCTGCAGACGGGCATGGGCGAATTCCACCGCATGCTGGGATAGCGCAAACAGCAGGTCGTCGGACCCCAGATGGGCAAGATGGTCGCCCAGCACGGGAAGCTCCCGGCCAGGCGTAAATTCTATCAGCGGAAAGCTCCAGGCCACGCGTCCCATGGCCCGCAGACGGCTGACCAGCGCTTCCCCTTGCGGGAGTGGACGAGTGACCAGGATGCTCATCGTGGGGCTTCTCCATCATAAACTGCCGCGAGAATGTCGCGGGCGCCGTTATCCAGGAGCTCTTCCGCCAGCGAGATGCCGAGCGCTTCGGCCTGCTCTGCTGGCCCGCGCCGTTCGCCGCGTACCATCTGCGAACCATCCGGGGCGCCAACCAGCGCCCGCAGCCACAGTTCGCCGTTGACGAGTTCCGCATAGCTGCCAATTGGCACCTGACAACCGCCTTCGAGGCGGGTGTTCATCGCCCGTTCGGCGCGCACGCGTACCGCGGTTTCCGCATGGTTGAGGGGCGCTAACAGCGCCTGGGTCCATGCATCGTCAAGACGGCATTCGATACCCACCGCGCCCTGGCCGACGGCCGGCAGGGATTGCTCCGGCGACAGCGGCTGGCGAATACGCGCTTCCAGTTTCAGGCGCTTCAACCCGGCGGCGGCAAGGATAATGGCGTCATACTCACCGTTATCCAGTTTACTCAGCCGGGTACCGACGTTACCGCGCAGAGAGCGGATCACCAGGTCTGGACGGGTGGCGGCCAGCTGGCACTGACGGCGTAAACTTGACGTGCCAACGACGCTGCCGGCCGGCAGTTCGTCAATTGAGGCATAGTGATTGGAAACAAACGCGTCGCGCGGATCGTCGCGCTCGCAGATGGTGACCAACCCCAGGCCCTCCGGGAATTCCACCGGGACATCTTTCATCGAATGGACGGCGATATCGGCCCGCCCTTCGAGCATGGCGAGCTCTAACTCTTTCACAAATAAGCCCTTGCCGCCCACCTTTGCCAGGGGCGTATCAAGGATGACATCACCGCGCGTAACCATCGGCACCAGCTCGACGTTCAGTCCTGGATGCGCTTGTTCCAGGCGCGCTTTAACATACTGCGCCTGCCATAGCGCAAGCGGGCTTTGCCGTGTGGCAATTTTCAAAACTTTGTCTAACATGCTTGTTACCGTCATTGTCGACCACTATCCATCCTAACATTGTTGTCTTACGGATGTTAGTTTTCACGGTTTATGTGGGAGATGGCTCCGGCCTTCTCTTTTTTAACCTTTCATGCGCGTGGCGGTTGCCGGAGGCGTAGTGAGGAATTTACAGGTAATAAACGGTGCTACACTTGTATGTAGCGCATCTTTCTTTACGGTCAATGAGCAAGGTGTTAAATTGATCACGTTTTAAACCATTTGTCCGTCCGCTGCTCATCACAACCACACCGACGACGAATGGTGACGGTTTTTGTTGAAATACTGAAATCCTCCGTACTATTGTACTTCGGGTTTTTGAACATCAGGCGATATGTCTTGTACCTCTATATTGAGACACTGAAACAGAGACTGGATGCCATCAACCAATTGCGCGTGGATCGCGCGCTTGCTGCCATGGGACCCGCTTTCCAGCAGGTTTACAGTCTACTGCCAACGTTACTACATTATCATCACCCGCTGATGCCGGGTTACCTTGACGGTAACGTTCCCCGTGGCATTTGCCTCTACACGCCTGATGAAACCCAACGCCACTATCTTGAAGAACTGGAGCTGCATCGCGGCATGCAGACCCAGGAGCCGCCGAAAGGCGAGCTGCCGATCACCGGCGTCTACTCGATGGGCAGTACTTCCTCCGTTGGTCAAAGCTGTTCTTCCGATCTGGATATCTGGGTATGTCACCAGGCCTGGCTGGATAGCGAAGAGCGCCAGCTGCTGCAGCGAAAATGCAGCCTGCTTGAGAGCTGGGCGGCCTCGCTCGGCGTGGAAGTCAGCTTCTTCCTGATCGACGAAAACCGCTTCCGTCATAATGAAAGCGGCAGTCTCGGCGGCGAAGACTGCGGTTCGACTCAGCATATCCTGTTGCTCGATGAGTTCTATCGCACCGCGGTGCGCCTCGCCGGCAAGCGTATTCTGTGGAATATGGTGCCGTGCGATGAAGAAGAGCATTACGATGATTACGTCATGGGGCTGTATGCTCAGGGCGTGCTGACGCCTAACGAATGGCTCGATCTCGGCGGCCTCAGTTCGCTGTCGGCGGAAGAGTACTTCGGCGCCAGCCTGTGGCAGCTGTATAAAAGTATCGACTCCCCCTATAAAGCGGTGCTGAAAACGCTGCTGCTGGAAGCCTACTCCTGGGAATACCCCAATAACCGCCTGTTAGCGAAAGATATCAAACAGCGTCTGCACGACGGCGAGATTGTCTCCTTCGGCCTCGACCCGTACTGCATGATGCTGGAGCGCGTGACTACCTATCTGCAGGCCATCGAAGATGAAACCCGCCTCGACCTGGTGCGCCGCTGCTTCTACCTGAAAGTCTGTGAAAAACTCAGCCGCGAACGCGCCTGCGTCGGCTGGCGTCGCGAAGTCGTCAGCCAGTTGGTGAATGCCTGGGGCTGGGACGAAAAGCGTCTGATGATGCTCGACAACCGCGCCAACTGGAAAATTGATGAAGTGCGCAAGGCGCACAACGAACTGCTCGACGCCATGATGCAGAGCTATCGTAATCTGATCCGCTTCGCGCGGCGCAATAACCTTAGCGTCTCCGCCAGCCCTCAGGATATTGGCGTGCTGACCCGTAAGCTGTATGCGGCCTTTGAAGCGCTGCCGGGGAAAGTCACGCTGGTGAACCCGCAAATTTCGCCGGATCTGTCGGAACCGAACCTGACCTTTATCCACGTGCCGCCGGGCCGTGCCAACCGTACCGGTTGGTATCTGTATAACCGCGCGCCGGATATGGAATCGATCATCAGCCATCAGCCGCTGGAATATAACCGTTATCTTAATAAGCTGGTGGCCTGGGCCTGGTTTAACGGCCTGCTGACCTCACGCACCCGCCTGTTTATTAAGGGCAACGGCATCGTCGATCTGGCGAAGCTGCAGGAGATGGTGGCCGACGTGTCGCACCACTTCCCGCTGCGCCTGCCGGCGCCGACGCCAAAAGCGCTGTACAGCCCGTGCGAAATCCGCCATCTGGCGATTATCGTCAACCTCGAATATGACCCGACCGCGGCCTTCCGCAATCAGGTGGTGCACTTCGACTTCCGTAAACTGGATGTTTTCAGCTTCGGTGAAGAGCAAAAATGTCTGATCGGCAGCGTCGACCTGCTGTATCGCAACTCGTGGAACGAAGTGCGTACGCTGCACTTTAACGGCGAGCAGGCGATGATCGAAGCGCTGAAAACGATCCTCGGCAAAATGCATCAGGACGCCGCGCCGCCGGACAGCGTGGAGGTGTTCTGCTATAGCCAGCACCTGCGCGGCCTGATCCGCACCCGCGTGCAGCAGATGATCTCCGAATGCATCGAACTGCGTCTCTCCAGTACCCGCCAGGATACCGGGCGCTTCAAAGCGCTGCGCGTCTCCGGCCAGACGTGGGGGCTGTTCTTCGAGCGTCTTAACGTTTCGGTGCAGAAGCTGGAAAACGCCATTGAGTTCTACGGCGCTATCTCGCACAACAAGCTTCACGGGTTGTCGGTGCAGGTGGAAACCAATCACGTTAAGCTGCCGGCGGTGGTGGATGGCTTCGCCAGCGAAGGGATTATTCAGTTCTTCTTTGAAGATGCGGATAACAACGACAGCGGCTTTAACATCTATATTCTTGATGAGAGCAACCGTGCCGAGGTCTATCATCACTGCGAGGGCAGTAAAGAGGAGCTGGTGCGCGACGTCAGCCGCTTCTATTCGTCATCGCACGATCGTTTCACCTACGGCTCCAGCTTTATCAACTTCAACCTGCCGCAGTTCTATCAGATTGTCGAGGTAGACGGGCGCACCCAGGTGATCCCCTTCCGCACCCAGGCGATTGCCGCCGCGATACCCACCAGCCAGGACGTTACCGCCTCGCCGGTGCTGCAGCAGCGCTACTCGTAGATTTGGCCCGGATAAGGCGTGAGCCGCTATCCGGAGATATTCCCTGCTGGCGCTGCGCTTAGCAGGGCTACGGTTCTAAGTCGTCGGGTAGCCCGGATAAGGCGCGATGCGCCGCCATCCGGGAAACACGTCATTAACGGAATTTCACCGTCTCACCGGCCTGCTGGCTCGCCGCCTGCTCCAGCAAATCCCAGAAGGTCTCGCCGCTGCGATCGCAGATCCACTCGTCGCCTTTGAGATCAAAATGGTAGCCGCCCTGTTTGGTGGCCAGCCACACCTGGTGCAGCGGCTCCTGACGGTTAATAATGATTTTGCTGCCGTTTTCAAAGCTGATGGTCAGCACGCCGCCGTTGATTTCACAGTCGATGTCGCTATCGCCGTCCCAGTCGTCCAGGCGTTCTTCGATGGTCATCCACAGGCTATCCGCCAGGCGATGGAATTCACTGTCGTTCATGGTTCTATCCTGCTTTTTTGAAGATGGCGGCAGTATAGCGCGAAACAAAAGCGCGCGCAGTCGGATGCTAAACGCTTGCTTTTACGTCTTCTCCTGCGATGATAGAAAGCAGAAAGAATGAATCACGGGCAACTATCAATGAAAAACGTTTTTCCTACGCTTGCCGTTTTGTTTGCGATCTTCAGCCTGACCGGCTGCGGTCTGAAAGGGCCTCTTTATTTCCCGCCGGCGGACAAAACCGCGCCGCCGCCGACCAAACCGGTTAACCCGGGCATTCAGAGCTCAACGCCGGATCGTAACGATCGTGGCGATACCGGTGGTCCGAGCCAGGTCAATTACTAACGATAACGTTCTGTTCCGCGCAACTGGAGTAGATGATGCAGTTCTCTAAAATGCATGGCCTTGGCAACGATTTTATGGTCGTTGACGCGGTAACGCAGAATGTTTTTTTCTCGCCGGAGTTGATTCGCCGCCTGGCAGATCGCCATCTTGGCGTCGGGTTCGATCAGCTGTTGGTCGTCGAGCCGCCCTACGATCCCGATCTGGATTTTCATTACCGGATCTTTAACGCCGACGGCAGCGAAGTGTCGCAGTGCGGCAACGGCGCGCGCTGTTTTGCCCGCTTTGTCCGGCTGAAAGGCCTGACCAATAAACGTGATATTCGCGTGAGTACGGCCAACGGGCGTATGGTATTAAGCGTAACGGAAGACGATCTGGTGCGGGTGAATATGGGCGAGCCTAACTTTGAGCCGTCCCAGGTGCCGTTCCGCGCCAACAAAGCGGAAAAGACCTATATCATGCGTGCCGCCGAGCAGACAGTATTGTGCGGCGTGGTGTCCATGGGGAATCCGCACTGCGTCATCCAGGTGGATGACGTGGATACGGCGGCCGTAGAAACCCTCGGCCCGGTGATGGAAAGCCACGAGCGTTTTCCGGAGCGCGCCAATATCGGCTTTATGCAGGTGGTCGGCCGGTCCCACATCCGTCTGCGCGTCTACGAACGCGGCGCGGGGGAAACCCAGGCCTGCGGCAGCGGCGCCTGCGCCGCTGTGGCGGTGGGGATCCAGCAGGGGCTGCTCGCTGAAACGGTACGCGTGGAATTGCCCGGCGGTCGTCTTGATATCGCCTGGAAAGGCCCGGGCCAGCCGCTGTTTATGACCGGCCCGGCGGCCCATGTCTATGATGGATTTATTCATTTATGAAACCAATCGGGGAAGAACAGCAGGAGGTTACCAGCGCGTTGAACGATCGGGCGGTGGTGGACTATCTGTTGCAACATCCTGAATTTTTTATTCGTAATGCCGCCCAGGTTGAACATATCCGTGTCCCGCATCCGGTCCGCGGTTCGATTTCGCTGGTGGAGTGGCACATGATGCGGGCGCGTAACCATATTCATGTGCTGGAAGAGAATATGTCGCTGCTGATGGAGCAGGCGGTCGCTAATGAAAGCCTGTTCCAGCGCCTGCTGCAGCTGCAAACGCGGCTGGCGGCCGCGGAGAGCCTCGATGATATGCTCAACCGCCTTCATCGCTGGGCTCGCGAGCTGGGGTTAGCTGGCGCCACGGTGCGCCTGTTCCCTGACTGCTGGCGCCTCGGCGCGCCCTCGAAGTTTACCCATTTGGCGTTAAGCCGGCAGGCGTTTGAGCCGATCCGTATTCAACGTCTGGGCCAGGCGCGCCACTATCTTGGGCCGCTGAACGGTCCGGAGCTGCTGGTGGTGCTACCGGAAGCGAAGGCCATTGGATCCGTGGCGATGTCGATGCTGGGCGGCGATAACGCTCCGGGCGTGATGCTCTTTAGCAGCCGCGATGCGCAGCATTATCAGTCAGGGCAGGGGACGCAGTTGCTGCAGGAAATTGCGCAGATGCTCCCTGGCCTGCTGGAGCGCTGGATTGAACGCGCATGACCGACTCTCCGCTTTCCGCCTGCGTCGACCGCTTCCTGCGCTATCTCGGCGTTGAGCGTCAGCTTAGCCCGATTACGCTGACTAACTACCAGCGTCAGTTGGACGCGTTGATCGCCCTGGCGGATGAGGCTGAGCTGAAAAGCTGGCAGCAGTGCGATGCCGCTCAGGTGCGTAGCTTTGCGGTACGCAGCCGCCGTGCGGGTTTAGGACCGGCGAGCCTGGCGCTGCGGCTTTCCGCGCTACGCAGCTTCTTTGACTGGATGGTCAGTCAGGGCGAACTGGCCGCTAACCCGGCGAAGGGGATTGCGGCGCCGAAAATTCCCCGCCACTTGCCGAAAAATATCGATGTCGATGATGTAAATCGGCTGCTGGATATCGACCTCAACGATCCGCTCGCGGTGCGCGACCGGGCGATGCTGGAAGTGATGTACGGTGCAGGTCTGCGTCTGTCTGAGCTGGTCAACCTTGATATTAAGCACCTCGACCTCGAAAGCGGTGAGGTTTGGGTGATGGGCAAAGGCAGCAAAGAACGCCGTTTACCGATCGGTCGCAACGCGGTGACGTGGATTGAGCACTGGCTGGATTTGCGCGGCCTGTTCGGTACTGATGACGACGCGCTGTTTTTGTCGAAGCTGGGTAAACGCATTTCGGCGCGCAACGTGCAGAAGCGATTTGCCGAGTGGGGGATTAAGCAGGGGCTGAACAGCCATGTGCACCCGCACAAGCTGCGCCACTCCTTTGCTACCCATATGCTGGAGTCCAGTGGCGATCTGCGCGGCGTGCAGGAGCTGTTGGGCCATGCTAACCTCTCCACCACTCAAATCTATACCCATCTTGACTTTCAACACCTTGCCTCGGTGTACGATGCCGCGCATCCGCGCGCTAAACGGGGGAAATAATGCGTTTTTACCGACCTCTGGGCCAGATTTCCGCACTGACGTTTGACCTGGACGACACCCTATATGATAACCGCCCGGTGATTGACCGGACGATGCACGAGTCGCTGGCCTTTGTGCGCAATTACCATCCGTCGCTCAGCCAGTTCGATGCCCATGAGCTTAACCAACTGCGTCAGACGCTGCTGGCATCTGAGCCGGAGATCTACCACGACGTGACCGTCTGGCGCCATCGTGCGCTGGAGCTCGGCATGCGTAACGCTGGGCTCTCCGCCGAAGCGGCAAAAGCCGGCGCCGATGCGGCGATGGAAAACTTCGCCCACTGGCGCAGCCGGGTCGATGTTCCGCAGGAGACCCACGATACGCTGGCGAAGCTGGCACAGAAGTGGCCGCTGGTGGCCATTACCAATGGCAACGCCCGCCCCGAGCTGTTCGGCCTGAGCGACTATTTCCGCTTCGTGCTGCGCGCGGGTCCGGATGGTCGTTCCAAGCCGTTTGCCGATATGTATCACCTGGCGGCGGCGCGTCTGAATTTACCGCTCGGGCACATTCTGCACGTCGGCGATGATCTGACGACCGACGTCGCCGGTTCGCTGCGCTGTGGGATGCAGGCCTGCTGGATCAAACCGCAAGGTGCGGACCTGATGCACACCGCGGACAGCCGCCTGCTGCCGCATATTGAAATTTCACGGTTGGCATCTCTGACCTCGCTGATATAATCACCAGTCACTCTGTATATATTAACAGGGGTTCATGGAACCCCTTCTCTTCCGGCGGTGCCAATGGACGTTTCTTACCTGCTCGACAGCCTTAATGACAAACAGCGTGAAGCCGTAGCGGCCTCGCGCACCAATATGCTGGTTCTGGCAGGGGCGGGCAGTGGTAAGACGCGCGTTCTGGTGCACCGTATCGCCTGGCTGCTGAGCGTGGAGAACTGCTCGCCGTACTCGATTATGGCGGTGACCTTTACCAACAAAGCGGCGGCGGAGATGCGCCACCGTATCGGCCAGCTGATGGGCACTACCCAGGGCGGCATGTGGGTAGGCACCTTCCACGGCCTCGCGCACCGCCTGCTGCGTGCGCATCATCTGGACGCCAACCTGCCGCAGGATTTCCAAATCCTCGACAGCGAAGACCAGCTCCGTCTGCTGAAGCGTCTGATTAAGGCGATGAACCTCGATGAGAAGCAATGGCCGCCGCGTCAGGCGATGTGGTACATCAACAGCCAGAAAGATGAAGGGCTGCGCCCGCATCACATTCAGAGCTACGGCAACCCGGTCGAGCAGACCTGGCAGAAGGTCTATCAGGCCTACCAGGAGGCCTGCGACCGCGCCGGGCTGGTGGATTTCGCCGAGCTGCTGCTGCGCGCGCACGAGCTGTGGCTGAACAAGCCGCATATCCTGCAGCACTATCGTGAGCGTTTCACCAATATCCTTGTCGATGAATTCCAGGACACCAACAACATCCAGTACGCCTGGATCCGCCTGCTGGCGGGCGATACCGGCAAAGTGATGATCGTCGGCGATGATGACCAGTCGATTTATGGCTGGCGCGGCGCGCAGGTCGAGAACATTCAGCGCTTCCTCAACGACTTCCCCGGCGCGGAAACTATTCGCCTGGAGCAGAACTATCGTTCAACCAGCAATATTCTTAGCGCTGCCAACGCCCTGATTGAAAACAACAACGGGCGCCTGGGCAAAAAGCTGTGGACCGACGGTGCCGACGGCGAGCCGATTTCGCTGTACTGCGCCTTCAACGATCTCGACGAAGCGCGCTTCGTGGTGAACCGCATTAAAACCTGGCAGGAGAACGGCGGCGCGCTGGAGCAATGCGCCATTCTCTATCGCAGTAACGCCCAGTCGCGCGTGCTGGAAGAGGCGCTCCTGCAGGCCAGCATGCCGTACCGTATCTACGGCGGTATGCGCTTCTTCGAACGTCAGGAAATCAAAGATGCGCTCTCTTACCTGCGCCTGATTGCCAACCGTAACGACGATGCCGCCTTTGAGCGGGTGGTCAATACGCCGACCCGCGGCATCGGCGATCGCACGCTGGACGTGGTGCGCCAGACCTCGCGCGATCGTCAGCTGACGCTGTGGCAGGCCTGCCGCGAGCTGCTGAAAGAGAAAGTGCTGGCTGGCCGTGCCGCCAGCGCTCTGCAGCGCTTTATGGAGTTGATTGACGCGCTGGCGCAGGAAACCGCCGATATGCCGCTACATGTTCAGACCGATCGGGTGATTAAAGACTCCGGGCTGCGCGCGATGTACGAGCAGGAGAAAGGCGAGAAGGGCCAGACCCGTATTGAAAACTTAGAGGAACTGGTGACGGCGACGCGCCAGTTCAGCTACAACGAAGAAGATGAAGACCTGATGCCGCTGCAGGCGTTCCTCTCTCACGCCGCGCTGGAGGCGGGCGAGGGGCAGGCGGACACCTGGCAGGACGCGGTTCAGCTGATGACCCTGCACTCGGCGAAAGGGCTGGAATTCCCGCAGGTGTTCATCGTCGGCGTCGAGGAGGGGATGTTCCCGAGCCAGATGGCCCTTGATGAAGGCGGCCGCCTGGAAGAGGAGCGTCGTCTGGCCTACGTTGGCGTAACGCGCGCCATGCAGAAGCTGACGCTGACCTACGCCGAAACCCGCCGCCTGTACGGCAAAGAGGTTTACCATCGCCCGTCGCGCTTTATTGGAGAACTGCCGCAGGAGTGCGTAGAAGAAGTGCGTCTGCGGGCCACGGTGAGCCGTCCGGTAAACCACCAGCGACTGGGGGCGCCGATTGCCGAGAGCGATACCGGCTACAAGTTAGGTCAGCGGGTGCGTCATCCGAAGTTTGGCGAAGGCACTATCGTCAACCTCGAAGGCAGCGGCGAGCACAGCCGGCTGCAGGTGGCTTTTCAGGGCCAGGGAATCAAATGGCTGGTGGCGGCTTACGCGCGGCTTGAGACGGTGTAACTTTAAGAAAAATATCATTATTTTGTAATATTCTGCTACCTTTATACGTTAAGGCGCCTGATTTGCGCTTTCGCGTTCCGTTGCGTGTTGACGCCGATTTTGCGCTGGCGTAACATGCGCGCACGATTACGCTAAGAGGACATTCGCCTTGGACACACCCAGTAGATGCTGGCTCAACTTCCTGTCATTCAGGAACAACTCCTAAGGCTATCCTCTTATGCTGATAGCCTTAGCGGTTGTCAGCGACCTGCCCTATTCCCGTCGCGCTGAGTCAGGCTTAATGGTCTGAAACCCAATTTGTTTCTGTGTGCCCACCGAACTGTCCGATAATTTTTTTGCATTGGGAGTCCCGGTCATGCTGAGCGCATTTCAACTGGAAAACAATCGTTTAACGCGCCTGGAAGCCGATGAGATCAAGCACCTCGCCAGCTCGGTGTGGGTCGATCTGGTCGAGCCTGACGACGATGAGCGAAGCCGCGTGCAGACGGAACTGGGTCAGAACCTGGCGACGCGCCCGGAACTGGAAGATATCGAAGCCTCCGCGCGTTTCTTTGAAGATGAAGACGGGTTACACATCCACTCGTTCTTCTTTTTTGAAGATGCGGAAGATCACGCCGGCAACTCTACCGTGGCGTTTACCATCCGCGAAGGCCGCCTGTTCACGCTGCGCGAGCGCGAACTGCCCGCTTTCCGCCTGTACCGTATGCGCGTGCGCAACCAGACGCTGGTCGACGGTAACGCCTACGAACTGCTGCTCGACCTGTTCGAAACCAAAATCGAGCAGCTGGCGGATGAAATTGAAAATATCTACAGCGACCTGGAAAAGCTGAGCCGCGTGATTATGGAAGGCCATCAGGGCGACGAGTACGATGAAGCGCTGTCGACGCTGGCGGAACTGGAAGATATCGGCTGGAAGGTCCGCCTCTGTCTGATGGATACCCAGCGCGCGCTGAACTTCCTGGTGCGTAAGGCGCGCCTGCCGGCGGGCCAGCTGGAACAGGCGCGGGAGATCCTGCGCGATATCGAATCCCTGCTGCCGCACAACGAATCGCTGTTCCAGAAGGTGAACTTCCTGATGCAGGCGGCGATGGGCTTCATCAACATCGAGCAGAACCGCATCATCAAGATCTTCTCGGTGGTGTCGGTGGTATTCCTGCCGCCAACCCTGGTGGCGTCCAGCTACGGGATGAACTTTGAATTTATGCCGGAGCTGCACTGGAGCTTCGGCTACCCGGGGGCGATCGTCTTTATGATGCTGGCCGGCCTGGCGCCATATCTCTACTTCAAGCGTAAAAACTGGCTGTAAAAAAAGGGAGCGGCGGCTCCCTTTTTTACTGGCAGAGGCCGGCTTAGCCTCTGCGCAGCCGGCGCTGGGTATACAGCGCATCGACGATAAATACCGCCAGCGCGACCCAGATAAAGCCGAAGGTCACCATTTTATCCTTGCCCGGCACTTCGCCGTAGAACGTCACCGCCAGCAGGAACATCAGCGTTGGGCCGATGTACTGGAAAAAGCCCAGCGTGGAGAGCCGCAGGCGCGTTGCCGCGCCAGTGAAGCACAGCAGGGGAATGGTCGTGACCACGCCCGCGGCCATCAGCAGCAGATTGAGCGACCAGGGGTTCTCCCCCATATGGCTGGTCGGGCTATCAGTGATGCCAAACAGCCAGATTGCCGCCACCGGCAGTAGCCACAGCGTTTCCACCAGCATGCCGGTCTGCGCGTCGACAGCGATTTTCTTCCGCACCAGGCCGTAAAAGGCAAAACTGAAGGCCAGCCCAAGGCCGATTATCGGCAGCGAACCAAAGGTCCACAGCTGGACCAACACGCCGCAAAAGGCGAGGATCACCGCCAGCCACTGCAGGCGACGGAAGCGTTCGCCGAGGAAAATCATCCCCAACAGAATATTTACCAGCGGGTTGATAAAGTAGCCGAGGCTGGCTTCCAGCATATGGTGGTTATTCACCGCCCAGATGAACAACAGCCAGTTACCGCCGACCAGCACTGCCGAGAGCGCCAGCAGGAAGATCTTGCGCGGCGTCTTCAGCAGCTTTTTCACCTGCGGCCACTGGCGGCTGACGCTGATGAGCGCCACTATGAAGAAGAAGGACCAGATCACGCGATGGGTCAGAATTTCATCGGCGGGAACATAGTAGATAAGTTTGAAGTACGCTGGCGCGATACCCCAGATAAAGTAGGCGGCGAGGGCCAGAATGATCCCCAACCGCGTCTGTTTCGCATCCATCGGTAAAATCCATTGCCAAAGAGAGTGATGTTACTCGATTTTGGCCAATCAACCCACCATATAGGTGGCCGTTGCGCTGGCAATATAGACCTGAGCTTCGTTATGCAGTTCCACGCGGGCTACCGCCACTTTATTGCCGGCGCGCAGCAGAGTGCTGGTGGCGGTAAACCGTTCGCCACGGCCCGGACGCAGGTAGTCTACGCGCAGGTCGATGGTTCCCATGCGGGAGAGGCGTTGGCGCAGCTCTTCTTCGTTGATGGTGTCATGGCGGGTGAGGGTGCTGCCGACGCAGACCAGGCCAGCGGCGACGTCCAGCGCGGAGGCGATCACTCCGCCATGCAAAATACTCTGCGCCCAGTTGCCGACCATCATCGGCTGATTATTAAAGCTGAGCTGGGCAAACGCCTTTTCATAGCGCTCCAGTTCGAGACCGAGGGCACGGTTAAACGGCATGTGATAGACGAAAATCTCCCCCACCAGTTTCAGCGCTGCTTCGGCAGTAAGTTCAGACATAACACCGGTTCCATTCGTTAACAAAATGTTGATTTTATGCTTCTAAAATATTGATTTCCACTTTCGGAGCGGATTAGGGGGCAGGTGATTAATAAACAGGTAGAATGGCTTCAGGTTAAACAAAAATAAAAACTATTTATCAGGAGACCAGCATGCGTATCTCTTTGGCCTGCCTGGTGGCGCTGTGCGCGCTACCGGCCGGTGTTATGGCGCAGGATGCGTCGGTTCACGACAAACCGGCAGTGCGCGGCAGCATTATCGCCAACCTGCTCCAGGACCATGATAATCCTTTCCTGCTCTATCCTTATGAGAGCAACTATTTGCTCTACACATGGACCAGCGACCTCAATAAAGAGGCGATCCGCAGCTATGACTGGGCCGAAAATGCCCGTAAAGATGAAGTGAAATTTCAGCTGAGTCTGGCGTTCCCGCTGTGGCGCGGCATCCTGGGCGATAATTCGCTGCTCGGCGCATCGTACACCCAGAAATCCTGGTGGCAGCTCTCCAACAGCAAAGAGTCGGCGCCGTTTCGCGAAACCAATTACGAACCCCAGCTGTTTTTGGGCTTTGCGACCGACTACCAGTTTGCCGGCTGGACGCTGCGTGACATCGAGATGGGGTATAACCACGACTCGAATGGTCGTTCCGACCCCACCTCGCGCAGCTGGAACCGGCTTTACGCCCGCCTGATGGCGCAAAACGGCAACTGGCTGGTGGAAGTGAAGCCCTGGTATGTGGTGGGCAACACCGATGATAACCCGGATATCACCAAATATATGGGCTATTACCGGCTGAAGGTGGGCTACCAGCTGGGAGAGGCGATCCTGAGCGCGCAGGGGCAATATAACTGGAACACCGGCTATGGCGGGGCGGAGCTCGGCGTGAGCTATCCCATTACCAAACATGTTCGCGCCTATACGCAGATCTACAGCGGTTACGGCGAATCGCTTATCGACTACAACTTTAATCAAACGCGCGTCGGCGTCGGGCTAATGCTCAACGATCTGTTTTAATCGTTGCACTCTGGCTCACAGGCGCTGAAAATAGCGCCTGTTTTCTTTTCAGGCAAATGGGGTCAACGTGGCACAGGCGGAAGTATTAAATCAGGAATCGCTGGCGAAGCAGGTTTTACAAGAGACCTTCGGCTACCAGCAGTTCCGTCCTGGCCAGGAAACGATTATCGAGACGGTGCTTGAGGGCCGGGACTGCCTGGTGGTCATGCCGACCGGTGGCGGTAAGTCGCTGTGCTATCAGGTGCCGGCGCTGGTCATGGGCGGTCTGACGGTCGTGGTCTCACCCCTGATCTCGCTGATGAAAGACCAGGTCGATCAACTGCTGGCCAACGGCGTGGCGGCGGCTTGTCTGAACTCGACGCAAAGCCGCGAGCAGCAGCAGGAAGTGATGGCCGGCTGTCGCAGCGGGCAGGTTCGTCTGCTGTATATCGCGCCGGAACGGTTGATGCTGGATAACTTTCTTGAGCATCTGGCGAACTGGAACCTGGCGATGCTGGCGGTAGACGAAGCGCACTGTATCTCCCAGTGGGGCCATGACTTCCGTCCGGAATATGCCGCGCTGGGCCAGCTGCGCCAGCGGATGCCGAAGATCCCGTTTATGGCGTTGACCGCCACCGCCGATGACACCACCCGCCGTGATATCGTCCGTCTGCTCGGGCTTAACGATCCGCTGATTCAGGTCAGCAGCTTCGACCGGCCGAACATCCGCTATATGCTGATGGAGAAATTCAAACCGCTCGACCAGTTGATGCGCTACGTTCAGGATCAGCGTGGCAAATCGGGCATCATCTACTGCAACAGCCGCTCGAAAGTGGAAGATACCGCCGCGCGTCTGCAGAGCCGCGGCATCAGCGCGGCGGCTTACCATGCTGGTCTGGAAAACGCCGTTCGCGCCGACGTGCAGGAGAAATTCCAGCGCGACGATCTGCAGATCGTGGTGGCGACGGTGGCCTTCGGGATGGGTATCAACAAGCCGAACGTCCGCTTTGTGGTGCACTTCGATATCCCGCGCAATATTGAATCTTACTACCAGGAAACCGGCCGCGCCGGGCGTGATGGCCTGCCGGCGGAAGCGATGCTGTTTTACGATCCGGCGGATATGGCGTGGCTGCGCCGCTGTCTGGAAGAAAAGCCCGCCGGACCGCTACAGGATATCGAGCGGCATAAGCTGAATGCGATGGGGGCGTTTGCCGAAGCGCAAACCTGTCGTCGTCTGGTGCTGCTGAACTACTTTGGCGAAGGGCGCCAGGAGCCGTGCGGCAACTGCGATATCTGTCTTGACCCACCAAAGCAGTACGATGGCTTAATGGATGCGCGCAAGGCGCTGTCAACGATTTACCGGGTGAATCAACGTTTCGGGATGGGTTACGTGGTGGAGGTCCTGCGCGGGGCCAACAACCAGCGCATCCGTGACATGGGCCACGAGAAGCTGCCGGTTTACGGTATCGGCCGGGAGCAGAGTCACGAGCACTGGGTGAGCGTGATCCGCCAACTGATTCACCTTGGGCTGGTGACGCAGAATATCGCCCAGCACTCCGCACTGCAGCTGACCGAAGCCGCACGACCGGTGCTGCGCGGCGAGGTGCCGCTGCAGCTTGCCGTACCGCGTATCGTGGCGCTGAAGCCGAAGGCGATGCAGAAATCCTTTGGCGGCAATTATGACCGCAAGCTGTTTGCCAAGCTGCGCAAATTGCGTAAAGCGATCGCCGACGAAGAGAATATCCCGCCATACGTGGTCTTCAACGACGCGACGCTGATCGAGATGGCGGAACAGTCGCCACTCACCGCCGGCGAGATGCTCAGCGTCAACGGCGTGGGGACGCGTAAACTTGAGCGCTTCGGTAAAGAATTCATGGCATTGATACGCGCTCATGTCGATGGTGATGATGAGTAGTCAGCCGCGGGAAAAGGTGCCAGAATAGTTTCCCTCTTCACTATTTTCCTGCGAGTTAACTATGCTGATGCTTTTCCTCACCGTGGCGCTGGTGCATATCATTGCGCTGATGAGCCCGGGGCCGGACTTTTTCTTTGTCTCACAAACGGCCATCAGCCGCTCGCGCAGAGAGGCGATGATGGGTGTGCTGGGGATCACCTGCGGCGTAATGATCTGGGCGGGGGTTGCCCTGCTCGGCCTGAACCTGATCCTCGCGCAGATGGCGTGGCTGCATAACATCATCATGGTCGGTGGCGGCCTGTATCTGTGCTGGATGGGCTACCAGATGCTGCGCGGCGCGCTGAAAAAAGAGGCGGTGGCCTCGGCGGAGCCGCAGGTGGAGCTGGCCCGCAGCGGACGCAGCTTCGTGAAGGGACTGCTGACCAATCTGGCGAATCCGAAAGCGATCATCTACTTCGGCTCGGTGTTCTCGCTGTTCGTGGGTGACAGCGTCGGCGCTGGTGCGCGCTGGGGTATTTTCCTGCTGATTATCGTCGAGACGCTGGCCTGGTTTATGGTGGTTGCCAGCCTGTTCGCCCTGCCGGGGATGCGCCGCGGCTATCAGCGGATGGCGAAGTGGATCGATGGTATCGCCGGTACGCTGTTTGCGGGCTTCGGCATCCACCTGATTATCTCGCGTTAACCGGTATGCTGTTTCCCACCCGGCTGTTTCCGGGTGGGAAAGTGTCAGTGGCGAAGCCGCTGCAGCTCATCCTCAGCCAGACCGGTCATTTCCATAATAGCTGCGTCATCAATACCGCGTTTGCGCATCGCTTCGGCAACCTGCAGCAAGGCCTGGTGTTTACCTTCTTTTATGCCTTGCTGTACGCCTTCCTTGATGCCTTTCTCCATACCTTCTGCAAGCCATGTTTCCGCCAGCGTCATCAGTAATCCTCCATGCTGCGGCACGCGCTGTGCCAGTCCGTACAAGAGTGTCCGAGTATCCTCGGCATCTCCTGCCTGAGCCATATAGTTTACCAATACGGTGATTTGTTGTCCGCTCATCTGCTCCAGCAGTAAGAGATGGGTCAACTTATCCAGCAATTGCGCCATATCGCGCTGGCGGATGTGCTTTTGCACCAGCGTCAGGGCTGCCATGCTGCGGTGCTGCATGATGTCGTCGTCGGGGATCACCGTGATATCGACCAGCGGAAACGCCCCGCTATAGAGCTGGCGGGCGGTCTCAGGATCGGCAAAATTATCCAGCCAGCGCATCGACCAGGGATAGGGGCTGCGTCGTCCCTGATAAAAGAGAATAGGGATAACCAGAGGCAGCGTTTTATGGCCGCTCTCCAGGTGCCGCTGCATGGCGGCGACAGCATAGCGCATTAAGCGAAAGGCCATCAGCTTATCAGGTGCGCTCTGGTGTTCGATCAGAACATGGACATAGCCCGCACCGCGGGTGGTTTCCAGCGAATAAAGGATATCGCTGTAGTAAGGCCTGAGATCGTCTTCGAGAAAGCTGCCGGATTCCAGACGCAGGGTATCCAGTTTGCAGATCTGTATTAACGACGAAGGCAGGTGGAGCTCGATAAAATCGCGCGCCGTCTCTACCCGCGAGAGAAAGGTTTTAAATACCGCATCATGAGGAGTCGCCGTTTCCGCCATTGCCGTTCATCCGTGAATCACGTATCTGGCGGCATCCTGACACGGTGGGTTCAACGCCGACAGCGGGTAAAAAAATTAATTACCCGCTTTGCGTGTCGGCTCGTGCAGAGAGTGCGCGTTTTTCGCCCGGCAAACCTCTCTTTGCGAGCGAGATTCCATGATTCAGGCGTGACGGGCGGAGGCGAGCAGCGCCCCGACCAGCATAAACAGCGACCCAAAGACTTTGTTCAGCGCCTTCATCTGCTTTGGCCCTTTGATCCATGCGGAAATGCGCTGCGCCAGGGTCGCATAGCCAATCATCACAATGATATCGACGACAATGGTGGTGACGCCCAGAACAAGATACTGCATCACCTGCGGCTGGTGCGGCAGGATAAACTGCGGAAACAGGGCGGCCAGAAACACAATGCTTTTGGGGTTGGTTAGATTCACGAACACCGCGCGCTGGAACAGTTTGCCGCGCGTCTGCGCCTTCGCCAGAGTATTCAGGTCGATCGCCCCCGCCGCCCGCCATTGCTGGATCCCCAGCCAGATAAGATAAGCCGCGCCGGCCCATTTCAGCACTTCAAAGGCCAGCACCGAGCGGGAGAAAAGGGTGCCGAGACCAACACCAACCAGCACGATATGAATAACCAGCCCGGTCTGCAAACCGGCAATCGACGCCGCCGCGCCGCGGTAACCGTGGTTAATGGAGGTGGTCATGGTATTAATCGCTCCGGAACCTGGTGACAGGCTGAGAATGATTGATGTCAGCAGGTAGGCGAACCACCACTCAATGGTCATGAGAAACTCCCTGATTGTCTGTTTTTATGCCACAATACGCTATTGTGTCAGCATTGTGTGATACAGGGCAAAAAAACGATTTTCAGCGGTTAACAGGGGTGTAAACCCGATGTTTGGGCAGAAAAAGGACTGGGAAACACGAGAAAACGCGTTTGCGGCCTTTAGCATGGGGCCGCTGACGGATTTCTGGCGACAGCGCGAAGAGGCTGAATTTAAAGGCGTCGATGATGTGCCGGTACGCTTTGTTCGCTTCTGCGCGCAAAATAACGATCGTCTGGTGCTGATTTGCCCCGGGCGCATTGAAAGCTACGTGAAGTATGCCGAAGTCGCCTACGATCTCTTTCACAGCGGCTTTGACGTGATGATTATTGACCATCGCGGCCAGGGACGCTCGGGCCGCCTGCTCTCTGATACCCACCGCGGACACGTCGTCAACTTCAGCGACTATGTCGATGACCTGGCGGCGCTCTGGCAGCAGCAGGTGGTCCCCGGACACTGGCGAAAACGGTTTATCCTCGCTCACTCTATGGGCGGGGCGATTGCCACGCTTTTTCTGCAACGTTACCAGGCGCATTGCGATGCGATTGCGCTCTGCGCGCCGATGTTCGGGATTATCATTCGATTACCGGACTGGATGGTGCGCCATATTCTCGACTGGGCTGAGGGCCATCAGCGCATTCGCGAAGAGTATGCCATCGGCACCGGGCGCTGGCGGGCGCTGCCTTTTGCCGTTAACGTGCTGACGCACAGTCGACAACGCTATCGTCGCAACCTGCGCTTCTATGCCGATGAACCGCGACTGCAGGTTGGCGGCCCGACCTGGCACTGGGTGCGTGAGGGCATGCTGGCCGGCGACGAAGTGCTGGCGAATGTGGAAAAAGACACCGCCCCGACGCTGCTTTTACAGGCAGAGGAGGAGCGGGTGGTCGATAATCTGATGCACGACCGCTATTGTGAATTACGGGCCGCTGCCGGCCATCCCTGTGAGGGCGGTAAACCGCTCGTCATTGAAGGGGCATATCATGAGATCCTTTTTGAAAAGGACGCTATGCGCTCAGTCGCGCTCAATGCCATCGTCGAGTTTTTCAATCGACATACTTAATCCGACGATAACGCTCGTCGCCCTGCTTAGAGGTTAACTTTTTTATGTACCAGGTTGTTGCGTCTGATTTAGACGGCACGCTGCTTTCCCCCGACCATTTCCTGACCCCGTATGCCAAAGAGACGCTGAAATTGCTCACCGCCCGTGGGATCAATTTCGTCTTCGCCACCGGCCGTCACTACATCGACGTCGGGCAGATCCGCGATAATCTCGGCATCCGGTCGTACATGATCACCTCTAACGGCGCCCGGGTTCACGATAGCGATGGTCAGCAAATCTTTGCCCATAACCTCGATCGCGATATTGCCGCCGACCTGTTTGAGATCGTGCGTAACGACCCAAAAATCGTCACTAACGTCTATCGGGAAGACGAGTGGTATATGAACCGCCATCGTCCGGAAGAGATGCGCTTCTTCAAGGAGGCGGTGTTTAACTACAAGCTGTATGAGCCGGGCGAACTGGATCCGCAGGGGATCAGCAAAGTATTCTTTACCTGCGAGGATCACGAGCATCTGCTGCCGCTGGAGCAGGCGATGAACGCCCGCTGGGGCGATCGCGTGAACGTCAGCTTCTCCACCTTAACCTGCCTGGAAGTTATGGCGGGTGGGGTATCGAAGGGGCATGCGCTGGAGGCGGTGGCGAAAATGCTCGGTTACACTCTTGCCGATTGCATCGCCTTCGGCGACGGTATGAACGACGCTGAGATGCTGTCGATGGCCGGCAAGGGCTGCATCATGGCCAACGCCCATCAACGGCTGAAGGATCTGCATCCGGAACTGGAAGTGATCGGCAGTAACGCCGACGATGCGGTCCCGCACTACCTGCGTAAGCTATACCTCGACTGAAAAAGATTGACGACTGGCGAATAACTGTCCAGTCGTCAACCTGACTCTTCGCTACAATGCCTGTTCTTTATCCAACGAGACGACCATTGTGGCGCTGTTAATTATCACCACTATCCTGTGGGCCTTTTCTTTTAGCCTGATTGGCGAATACCTGGCCGGTAGCGTCGACAGCTATTTTTCGGTGCTGATGCGTGTGGGCCTGGCGGCGCTGGTGTTCCTGCCTTTCCTGCGCACGCGCGGCCAGTCTCCGCGCACGATCGTGCTCTATATGCTGGTGGGCGCGATGCAGCTTGGCATCATGTATCTGCTGGCTTTCCGCGCCTATCTCTATCTGACGGTTTCGGAATTTCTGCTGTTTACCGTGTTTACCCCGCTGTATATCACGCTGATCTACGACCTGCTCAGCGGACGTAAGCTGCGCTGGGGCTATCTGCTGAGTGCTGCGCTGGCGGTGCTGGGGGCGGCGATTATCCGCTATGACAAAGTCAGCGATCATTTCTGGACCGGGCTGTTACTGGTGCAGTTGTCAAACCTCTGCTTCGCTATCGGCATGGTGGGTTACAAGCGCCTGATGGAGGTACGTCCGATGCCGCAGCACAATGCCTTTGCCTGGTTTTATGTCGGGGCCTTTATCGTGGCGGTGGCAGCGTGGTTTATGCTGGGCAACCCCCAGAAGCTGCCGACCACCACGCTGCAGTGGAGCGTGCTGGTGTGGCTCGGCGTGGTGGCTTCCGGGCTGGGTTACTTTATGTGGAACTATGGCGCCACGCAGGTGGATGCCGGCACGCTGGGGATCATGAATAACGTCCATGTCCCCGCGGGTCTACTGGTAAACCTCGCCATCTGGCAGGAGCAGCCGCACTGGCCGAGCTTTATTAGCGGAGCGTTGGTGATCCTGGCCTCGCTGTGGGTCCATCGCCGCTGGGTCGCTCCGCACTCCGGACAAACGGCAGGTGATCGCAGGCGTGGTTCCGCGCAGAGCGAATAAACGCTTCGGTGACCGGTTGACGCTGTTCGCCATCGCGGACGGCCGCGTACAACCGGCTCCATAATCCCTCACCCAGGGTTTTGGTGACCACCAGGCCCTGGCGTTCAAAGCTTTCCACCACCCAGTGCGGCAGCGCGGCGATGCCCATCCTTGCGGCCACCATCTGGATCAGCAACAGCGTGTTATCGACGCTTTTCAGCTGGGGACTGATGCCGGCCGGCTGCAGGAAATGGCGCCAGATGTCGAGGCGCCCGCGCTGCACGGGATAAATCAGCAGTGTTTCCGCGGCCAGGTCCTCTGGCGTAATCAGCGTCTTCATGGCTAACGGGTGCTCGGGCGCCAGCACCAGACGCACCTCATAATCAAACATCGGCGAGTAGTGCAGACCGCTGCGCGGCAGGATATCGGAGGTCATCACCAGATCCAGTTCGCCCTGCTGCAGCGCAGGCTGCGGGTCGAAGGTCACTCCGGAATGGAAGTCGACCTCCACGTGCGGCCAGCGGGCGCGGAAATTCTCCAGCGCCGGCGTCAGCCACTGAATACAGCTGTGACATTCGATAGCCAGCCGCAGCCGGGTCTGCTGTGGTTCGTTACAGTCCTGCAGGGCGCGAGCGATCTGCGGTAGCACCTGATTGGCCAACTGCAGCAGAATTTCCCCTTGCGGCGTGAAGCGTAGTGGCTGGCTTTTACGCACAAACAAACGGAAGCCAAGGCGCTGTTCCAGATCGCTGAACTGGTGAGACAAGGCGGACTGGGTCTGGTGCAAGGCCGCTGCCGCACCCGCCAGTGAACCGCTGTTCCGCAACGCTTGCAGCGTTTTCAGATGTTTAATTTCGATCATGAAAGTCCTTCACTTCGCCATGAGCAATTTGCGCTTGAGGAATATACAGTAACTGCCAATTATGGATGTGTAAACATCTGGATGGCTAAAACCCTTCGTCTTTTGAATTTATGGTGCGTTGGCTGCCTCGCTTACCCCAGTCACTTACTTCAGTAAGCTCCTGGGGATGCGCATCGTTGCCGCCTTCCTGCAAGCCGAACTATTTAGAGTTTTTCTTCAGATTCAATGAAATAAGAGAGGAACAAAAATGACAATTATTAACCACACCCTCGGTTTTCCTCGCGTTGGCCTGCGCCGCGAGCTGAAAAAAGCGCAAGAGAGCTACTGGGCGGGCAACGCCACTCGCGAGGAACTGATGACAGTAGGCCGTGAGCTGCGTGCCCGCCACTGGGAGCAGCAGAAACAGGCGGGCGTTGATCTGCTGCCGGTGGGGGATTTCGCCTGGTACGACCATGTTCTGACTACCAGCCTGCTGCTTGGCAACGTGCCGGCTCGTCATCAGAACAAAGACGGCTCTGTCGATATCGACACCCTGTTCCGCATTGGCCGCGGCCGCGCGCCGACTGGCGAACCGGCCGCCGCTGCGGAAATGACCAAATGGTTTAACACCAACTATCACTACATGGTGCCGGAGTTCGTGAAGGGCCAGCAGTTCAAACTGACCTGGACCCAACTGCTGGATGAAGTAGACGAAGCGCTGGCGCTGGGCCACAAGATCAAGCCCGTGCTGCTGGGGCCGGTAACGTACCTGTGGCTGGGTAAAGTGAAAGGTGAACCGTTTGACCGTCTGAGCCTGCTGAATGACATCCTGCCGGTTTACCAGCAGGTGCTGGCCGAACTGGCGAAGCGCGGCATCGAGTGGGTGCAGATTGATGAACCGGCGCTGGTGCTGGAGCTGCCGCCAGCGTGGCTGGAGGCCTTTAAACCGGCTTATGACGCCCTGCAGGGCCAGGTGAAACTGCTGCTGACCACCTATTTTGAAGGCATTAGTGACAATCTCGCGACCATTGCTGCGCTACCGGTCCAGGGGCTGCACGTCGATCTGGTGCACGGCAAAGATGATGTTGCCGAACTGCACAACCGCCTGCCGGCCGACTGGCTGCTGTCTGCGGGTCTGATCAATGGGCGCAACGTTTGGCGCGCCGATCTCACTGAAAAATATGCGCAAATTAAAGACCTCGTCGGTAAGCGCGAGCTATGGGTCGCGTCATCCTGTTCTCTGCTGCATAGCCCGATCGATCTGAGCGTGGAGACGCGCCTTGATGCGGAAGTGAAGAGCTGGTTTGCCTTCGCGCTGCAGAAATGCGGCGAGCTGGCGCTACTGCGCGATGCGCTGAACAGCGGCGATACGGCGGCGATTACCGAGTGGAGCGCGCCAATCCAGGCCCGTCGCCATTCGACCCGCGTGCACAACGCGGAAGTGGAAAAACGGCTGGCGGCGATCACCGCTCAGGACAGCCAGCGTGCCAGCCCCTATGAGGTTCGCGCGCAGGCACAGCGCCAGCGCTTTAACCTGCCGAAATGGCCGACCACCACCATCGGGTCATTCCCGCAAACGACGGAGATCCGCGGTCTGCGCCTGGACTTCAAAAAGGGCAACCTTGACGCCAGTCATTATCGGACGGGGATTGCGGAACATATTAAGCAGGCGATCGTCGAGCAGGAGCGGTTAGGTTTAGACGTACTGGTGCACGGAGAAGCCGAGCGGAACGACATGGTGGAATACTTCGGTGAACATCTGGACGGTTTTATCTTCACGCAAAACGGCTGGGTGCAGAGCTATGGTTCCCGTTGCGTGAAGCCGCCGGTGGTGATCGGCGACGTCAGCCGTCCGCAGGCGATCACCGTCGACTGGGCGAAGTACGCGCAGTCGCTGACCGACAAGCCAGTGAAAGGGATGCTTACTGGACCGGTGACCATTCTGTGCTGGTCCTTCCCGCGGGAAGATGTCAGCCGTGAAACCATCGCGAAACAGATTGCGCTGGCCCTGCGTGATGAAGTGGCGGATCTGGAGGCGGCGGGGATCGGCATCATCCAGATTGATGAGCCGGCGCTGCGCGAAGGGTTACCGCTCAAGCGCAGCGACTGGGATGCCTATCTGCAGTGGGGTGTGGAAGCCTTCCGCCTTAATGCTGCGGTTGCCAAAGACGACACTCAGATCCACACCCACATGTGCTATTGCGAGTTCAACGACATCATGGACTCCATTGCCGCGCTGGATGCCGACGTGATCACCATTGAAACCTCACGGTCCGATATGGAGCTGCTGGAGTCGTTCGAAGCGTTCGAGTATCCCAATGAGATCGGGCCGGGGGTATATGATATTCACTCGCCGAACGTGCCGAGCGTGGAGTGGATTGAAGCGTTGCTGGCAAAAGCCGCGCAGCGTATCCCGGCGGAGCGGCTGTGGGTTAACCCGGACTGCGGCCTGAAAACTCGCGGCTGGCCGGAAACCCGCGCCGCGCTGGCGAATATGGTGCAAGCGGCGCAGAACCTGCGCCAGTCCGCCTGATCGTTACGCAAAAAATCAAAAAGGAGGCATTTGCCTCCTTTTTTCATGCATTGGGTGATTATGCTTTTTTACCGCCATACTGAGCAAACCACGCGAGCATTCGCTGCCATCCGTCTTTGGCTGACTCTTCATGATAGCTGGCGCGATAGTCGGCGTTAAAGGCATGATCGGCTTCGGGATAGACCACGATTTCCGCTGTGGCGTTGGCCGCCCGCAGCGCCTGACGCATGGTCTCGATGGTGTCCTGTGGAATACTGGCGTCTTTAGCGCCGTACAGACCAAGCACCGGGGCGTTGAGATCGACCGCGATATCTACCGGATGCTTCGGTGAATTCAGCGATTTTTCTCCCACCAGCTTGCCGTACCAGGCCACGCCTGCCTTCAGCTGCGGGTTATGCGCGGCATACAGCCAGGTAATGCGTCCGCCCCAGCAGAAGCCGGTGATTAGCAGACGATGGGCATCGCCGCCGTGGCGCGCCGCCCAGCTGGCGACATGGTCGAGATCCGCCAGCACCTGCGCGTCCGGCACCTTGGTAACCAGCTCTTTGAACAGGGTCGGGATATCGTGGTACTCATTCGGATCGCCCTGACGGAAGTACAATTCAGGCGCAATAGCCAGATAGCCTTCCTGCGCCAGGCGGCGACAAAGATCGCGAATATGCTCATGCACGCCGAAAATTTCCTGTACCACGATAACGATCGGCAGCGGACCGTCGGCATTTTTCGGGCGGGCGTGGTAGGCCGGCATGTTTTCACCCTGAGAGGGAATAGACGTCTCTCCGGCGATAATATGCTCTTCCGGCGTATGAACGGCGGTGGCGGCGTGTGGTGAAGCTGCAGGTGCGAATCCAGGTTGCTTGGTGGTGGTCATGGTATTCTCCGTACCCTTATTTATTAGCGCATCAATAACTATAGACCCTTTACCTTTAGTTCGGGCGGTAATAAAGCACAGTGCCTGAAAGCGGCTATCTTTTGTTCTGTGACGATGAATATAACTTGTTAATGTGATGTGTATCACTATTTACTGAAAAACAACTGCAATCATTATTGGTCTTGGTGACTATCATCACAAAATGTTGCCAGGGGCTTCTGTACAGTACCGTTTTGCTTCTGCTGATAATTCGACCCACAGAGGAGTTTTTTATGTCCAAGTCTGATGTTTTTCATCTCGGCCTCACCAAGAACGATTTACAAGGGGCTACGCTGGCTATCGTCCCTGGCGATCCGGAGCGTGTGGAAAAGATCGCCGCGCTGATGGATAAGCCGGTTAAGCTGGCATCCCACCGCGAATTTACCTCCTGGCGCGCGGAGCTGGACGGCAAGCCGGTGATCGTCTGCTCCACCGGCATCGGCGGCCCGTCGACTTCTATCGCCGTGGAAGAGCTCGCGCAGCTGGGCGTGCGTACCTTCCTGCGTATCGGCACCACCGGCGCGATTCAACCGCACATTAACGTTGGCGATGTGCTGGTTACGACCGCTTCCGTTCGCCTGGACGGCGCCAGCCTGCACTTCGCGCCGATGGAATTCCCGGCCGTCGCAGACTTCGCCTGCACCACCGCGCTGGTGGAAGCGGCGAAATCTATTGGTGCCACCACCCATATCGGCGTGACCGCCTCTTCGGATACCTTTTACCCAGGCCAGGAGCGTTACGACACCTTCTCCGGCCGCGTGGTGAGCCGCTTCAAGGGCTCAATGGAAGAGTGGCAGGCAATGGGCGTGATGAACTATGAAATGGAATCGGCCACGCTGCTGACCATGTGCGCCAGCCAGGGCCTGCGTGCCGGGATGGTCGCCGGGGTTATTGTGAACCGTACCCAGCAAGAGATCCCTAACGCCGAAACCATGAAGCAAACCGAAAGCCACGCGGTCAAAATCGTCGTGGAAGCGGCGCGTCGTCTGCTGTAATTCAACCCCTTCTCTGTCAGGCCGGATCCTCCGGCCTTTCTTTTTTGCGTTGCTCCTCGCAGGAAATCCCTTTTAAACTGGACGTTTGTACAGCACAATTCTATTTTGTGCCATCAGGTTATCGCAGGGGGCGTCGTGGATCTCTCAATCATTATCAGCGCGGTTATCGCACTGGCTGCCGGGTTAATGGTCGGCTGGCTGGCAACCAAAGCGCGCGCCGACCAAATCCGGGCCGATCTCATTGAGGAGCGGCGAGAGCTGGATATTGAGCTGAGCGCCGCCCGTCAGCAGCTGGTGCAGGAGGCCCACTGGCGTGAGGAGTGCGAGCTGCTGAACAATGAGCTGCGCAGTCTGCGGGATATCAATACCTCGCTGGAGGCCGATCTGCGTGAGGTCACCACCCGGCTCGAATCCACCCAGCTGCATGCGGAAGATAAGATCCGTCAGATGGTTAACAGCGAGCAGCGCCTGAGCGAGCAGTTTGAAAACCTCGCCAACCGCATTTTCGAACACAGCAACCGGCGCGTCGATGAGCAAAACCGCCAGAGTCTGCATGGTCTGCTGACCCCGCTGCGCGAACAGCTCGACGGGTTCCGCCGCCAGGTGCAGGAGAGCTTTGGCCAGGAGGCGCGGGAAAGGCACACCCTGGCGCATGAGATCCGCAATCTTCAGCAGCTGAACGCGCAGATGGCGCAGGAGGCACTGAACCTGACGAAAGCGCTGAAAGGTGATAACAAAACCCAGGGCAACTGGGGGGAAGTGGTCTTAACCCGCGTGCTGGAGGCCTCCGGCCTGCGCGAAGGCTATGAGTACCAGACCCAGGTCAGTATCGAGACCGATAACCGCTCGCGGATGCAGCCGGACGTCATTGTCCGCCTGCCGCAGGGCAAGGACGTGGTGATAGACGCCAAAATGACCCTGGTCGCCTATGAGCGCTATTTCAACGCCGAAGACGACTACACCCGCGAAGTCGCGCTGCAGGAACATCTTGCCTCGGTGCGAAACCATATTCGCCTGCTGGGACGCAAGGATTATCAACAACTGCCGGGGCTGCGCTCTCTCGACTACGTGCTGATGTTTATTCCCGTCGAGCCGGCGTTCCTGGTGGCCATCGACCGTCAGCCCGAGCTCATCAGCGAGGCGTTGCAAAATAATATCATGCTGGTCAGCCCGACGACGCTGCTGGTAGCCCTGCGTACTATCGCCAATCTGTGGCGCTATGAGCATCAGAGCCGCAACGCGCAGAAGATCGCCGAGCGGGCGGGGCGCCTTTACGACAAAATGCGCCTGTTTGTGGATGATATGTCCGCCATCGGCCAGAGTCTGGATAAGGCGCAAGAGAACTATCGCCAGGCGATGAAAAAGCTCGCTTCCGGGCGCGGGAATCTGCTGGCCCAGGCGGAAGCCTTTCGCGGCCTGGGGGTGGAGGTGAAGCGCGGGATAAATCCTGATTTAGTCGAACAAGCCACTGCCCAGGACGATGAATATCGTCTCGAAGACGAGGATAACCTCCCGGAAAATGACGCATTTTCAGCCGACTCTGCCGAGGCGTTACATAATCGGGAGGCGGCTCCGCCACGTTGAAACGTATGGGAAATGCGCTGAATCTGATACACTCAGTGAACATTTTCTTGAAAAGCAAGCAGGCATAGAGATGGTTGAGGATTCACAAGAAACGACGCACTTTGGCTTTCAGACGGTCGCTAAAGAGCAGAAACAGGACATGGTGGCGCATGTATTCCATTCTGTCGCGGCAAAGTATGATGTGATGAACGACTTGATGTCGTTTGGTATCCATCGTTTGTGGAAGCGTTTCACCATCGACTGCAGCGGCGTACGTCGCGGGCAGACCGTGCTGGATCTGGCAGGGGGGACCGGCGATTTGACAGCCAAGTTCTCCCGTCTGGTAGGAGAAACCGGCCGCGTCATGCTTGCTGATATCAATGATTCCATGCTCAAAATGGGCCGCGAAAAGCTGCGTAATATCGGCATCGTGGGCAACGTTGAGTATGTTCAGGCCAACGCGGAAGCCCTGCCGTTTGCTGATAACACCTTTGACTGCATCACCATTTCTTTCGGTCTGCGTAACGTTACCGATAAAGAAAAAGCGCTGCGTTCGATGTACCGCGTGCTGAAGCCGGGCGGACGTCTGCTGGTGCTGGAGTTTTCTAAACCGATTATCGAACCGCTGAGCAAAGCCTACGACGCTTACTCCTTCCATATCCTGCCGAAGGTGGGGGAACTGGTGGCAAAAGACGGCGACAGCTATCGCTACCTGGCAGAATCTATCCGTATGCACCCGGATCAGGAAACCCTGAAAGGGATGATGCAGGATGCAGGTTTTGAAAGTGTCGACTACCACAACCTGACGGCGGGTATCGTTGCCTTGCATCGCGGTTACAAGTTCTGACAGGAGGGACGCTATGCCTTTCACACCCCTGGTGACCGCTAGCATTGAGACGGCGCTGAATACTTTTCTCTGGCGTGACAAGGCGCTAAAACCCGCTCGTCAGCGCCTGCTGGGTAAGGTATTGCGAGTTCAACTGCAGGACTTCTCCACCCCGATCGTACTGGCGTTCAGCGAACGCCAGGTTGATGTCCTGAGCGCCTGGGAGGGAGAGGCCGACTGCACTGTGATTACCCGGCTCAGCGTGCTGCCCAAACTGCGTAATCGTCAGCAGCTCACGGCGCTTATCCGTAGCGGAGATCTGGAAGTGCAGGGCGATCTGCAGGTGGTGCAGAATATGGTCTCCCTGTGCGATCTGGCGGAGTTCGATCCCGCTGAACTGCTGGCGCCTTATACTGGCGATATCGTGGCTGAAGGCGTTGGCAAAGTCCTCCGCGGCGGCGCTCAGTTTTTACTGAAAGGCGCGCAGCGCCAGCAGCGCTATGTCGCAGAAGCGATCACTGAAGAGTGGCGACTGGCACCGGGGCCGCTGGAGCTGGCATGGTTTGCGGAAGAAACGACGGCTATTGAACGCGCGCTGGCCGCACTGGAAAAACGGCTGGAAACGCTGGAGGGCAAATGACGCCAGGAGAATTACGGCGCCTGTATTTCATCATCCACACCTTTTTGAGCTACGGGCTCGATGAGCTCATCCCCAAAATTCGTCTCACGCTGCCGCTGCGTATCTGGCGGCGGATGCTGTTCTGGATGCCAAATCGTCATCAAGACCAACCCCTTGGCACTCGTCTGCGCCTGGCGCTTCAGGAGCTGGGGCCGGTGTGGATTAAATTTGGCCAGATGCTTTCCACCCGCCGGGATCTCTTCCCGCCGCATATTGCCGATCAGCTGGCGCTGTTGCAGGACCGCGTAGCGCCCTTTGAAGGAAAGCTCGCGCAGCAGCAGATAGAGAAAGCGATGGGGGGCCTGCCGGTGGAAGCCTGGTTTGATGATTTCTCCGTAGAGCCGTTAGCCTCGGCGTCCATCGCCCAGGTGCATACCGCACGTCTGAAAGAGAATGGCAAAGAGGTGGTGATCAAGGTTATCCGCCCGGATATTTTGCCGATCATTAAAGCGGACATGAAGCTCATCTACCGCCTGGCGCGCTGGGTACCGCGTCTGCTGCCTGACGGCCGCCGTCTGCGCCCGCAGGAGGTGGTTCGCGAATATGAAAAAACGCTGCTGGACGAGCTGAACCTGTTGCGGGAATCCGCCAACGCCATTCAGCTGCGGCGTAATTTCGAAGATAGTCCGATGCTGTACGTGCCGGAGGTGTACCCCGACTACTGCAGCGAAAGCATGATGGTGATGGAGCGCATCTACGGTATCCCGGTGTCCGACGTGGAGGCGCTGGAGGCCCAGGGGACCAACATGCAGCTGCTGGCGGAGCGGGGCGTGCAGGTCTTCTTTACCCAGGTGTTCCGCGACAGCTTCTTTCATGCCGATATGCACCCTGGCAACATATTCGTCAGCTACGAGCACCCGGAAGATCCGCAGTATATCGGCATCGACTGCGGTATTGTCGGCTCGCTGAACAAAGAAGATAAGCGCTATCTGGCGGAAAACTTTATCGCCTTCTTTAACCGCGATTATCGTAAGGTGGCTGAGCTGCACGTCGATTCCGGTTGGGTACCGCCCGATACGAATGTCGAAGAGTTTGAGTTCGCGATCCGCACGGTCTGCGAGCCGATCTTTGAGAAGCCGCTGGCGGAGATCTCCTTCGGCCACGTGCTGCTTAATCTGTTCAATACCGCGCGGCGTTTCAATATGGAAGTCCAGCCGCAGCTCGTTTTACTACAGAAGACATTACTTTACGTAGAAGGGGTAGGCCGGCAGCTCTATCCTCAGTTAGACTTGTGGAAAACGGCGAAGCCTTTCCTCGAGTCGTGGATCAAAGATCAGGTCGGCATTCCGGCGCTGGTGCGCGCGTTTAAAGACAAAGCGCCGTTCTGGATCGAAAGAATGCCTGAAATACCTGAGCTGGTGTATCAGAGCCTGCAGCAGAGCAAACAGCTGCAGACCAGCGTCGATACCATCGTGCGGGATATGCATGTGCGTCATGTGCGCCAGGGCCAATCCCGTTATCTGTTTGGTATAGGCGCGGTTTTATTGCTCAGTGGTACGCTGCTCTTTATCCATCGCCCTGAGTGGGGAATGATGCCCGGCTGGTTGATGGCCGGCGGTGTGGTGACCTGGCTGATTGGCTGGCGGAAAACCCACTGATCGGTTCGCCTCTTCATGACGCAGGCTTATTTGCGCAAAATCATGCCGGCGGCCTGACGAAGAGGCGGCTCGCAGGATGGCGTGTATAATGCGTCCACATAATTCATCATCTGTCATAGGGGAACGTGTATGGGTGGTATCAGTATTTGGCAGTTATTAATTGTTGTCGTCATCGTAGTTCTGCTTTTTGGGACGAAGAAGCTGAGCTCACTGGGGTCAGACTTAGGGGCATCTATCAAAGGCTTTAAAAAAGCCATGAGTGATGATGATAAACCCGAAAAGTCGGCGCCAGACGCAGATTTCACGGCGAAAACCATCGCCGATAAACAGGATGATGCAAAAAAAGACGAGACAAAACGCCACGACAAAGAGCAGGTGTAACTCGTGTTCGATATTGGTTTTAGTGAACTACTGCTGGTGTTTGTGATTGGCCTCATTGTTCTGGGGCCACAGCGGCTTCCCGTCGCGGTTAAAACGGTGGTTGGCTGGATCCGTACGCTACGCTCGCTGGCGACCACGGTACAAAATGAGCTGGCCCAGGAGCTAAAACTGCAGGAGTTCCAGGAGAGCCTCAAGAAGGTGGAAAAGGCCAGCCTGAATAACCTGACGCCTGAGCTGAAAGCCTCCATGGATGAACTGCGCGAGGCCGCGGAGTCGATGAAGCGCTCCTATAGCGCCCACGATCCTGAAAAGGCCAGCGACGAAGCCAATACCATCCTTAATCCGGTGGTGAAAGGCAGTGAAGCGCAGCGCCAGGACGTCACGCCGGCGACGGCAGAACATCAGGCCAGCGCTCCGGCTCATGCGCCGGGTCCCGTCGTCGATGAGCAACCCGCTTCACCGGCTGAACTTCCGGCAGAGAAAACATCCGCTACGGCGGCAGCCCCTCATTCTTCCCCCGCATCGAGTGATAAACCGTAAACATGGGCGTAGACGATACACAACCGCTAATTTCGCATCTGATTGAGCTGCGCAAGCGTCTGCTCAACAGCATCATTGCTATTCTGGTGATCTTCCTGGCGCTGGTCTATTTCGCCAATGATATCTACCAGCTGGTCTCGGCCCCGCTTATCAGCAAGATGCCGGTGGGCGCGACGATGATCGCTACTGATGTCGCTTCACCTTTCTTTACGCCGATAAAGCTGACCTTCATGGTGTCGGTGATCCTGTCAGTGCCGATTATTCTTTACCAGGTATGGGCCTTCGTCGCGCCGGCGCTGTATAAGCACGAGCGCCGGCTGGTGGTGCCTTTACTGGTATCCAGTACGCTGCTGTTCTATATCGGCATGGCTTTCGCTTATTTTGTCGTGTTTCCGCTGGCGTTCGGCTTCCTGACCCATGCTGCCCCAGAGGGGGTGCTGGTCTCGACCGATATCCGCAGCTATCTCGACTTCGTGATGGCGCTGTTTATGGCTTTCGGGGTCTCTTTTGAGGTACCGGTCGCCATTGTGCTGCTCTGCTGGATGGGCGTTACCACGCCGGAAGAGCTGCGCAAAAAACGGCCGTATGTGCTGGTGGGCGCCTTCGTGGTGGGTATGCTGCTGACACCGCCGGACGTATTCTCGCAGACGCTGCTGGCCATTCCGATGTACTGTCTGTTTGAAGTCGGGGTGTTCTTCGCCCGCTTCTACACCGGGAAGCGCCTGACGCGTGATGACGACGCTGCGGCCGAAGCTGAAGCCGCGGAGCACAGAGAAGAGTAATACCGCCAACCGCCCGTCAGGGCGGTTGGCATATGGGAGCGATCATGTTTGATATCGGCGTTAATCTCACCAGTTCGCAGTTTTCCCGCGACCATGATGAGGTGGTGGCGCGCGCCCGGGCGGCGGGGGTTCACGGCATGCTGCTGACCGGCACAAATTTGCCGGAGAGCCAGCAGGCCCAGAGAATGGCGAGCCATTATTCCGGTTGCTGGTCCACGGCAGGGGTTCATCCCCATGACGGCAGCAGCTGGTCGCCAGCGGTCGCCGAGGCGATTTATACCCTCGCCCGCGAGCCACAGGTGGTGGCGATAGGTGAGTGCGGTCTGGATTTCAACCGTAATTTCTCCACGCCGCAGGAGCAGGAGGCAGCGTTCAGCGCCCAACTGGCGCTGGCCGCTGAGCTGTCGATGCCGGTGTTTTTACACTGCCGCGACGCCCACGACCGGTTTCTGGCGTTGCTTAAACCCTGGCTTGAGAAGATCCCGGGCGCGGTGCTGCACTGCTTTACCGGCAGCCGCAGCGAGGTGCAGGAATGCCTGGATCTGGGCCTGTTTATCGGTATTACCGGTTGGGTATGCGATGAGCGGCGGGGACTGGAGCTGCGCGAGCTGCTGCCGGCGATCCCGGCGGAACGTCTGCTGCTGGAGACCGATGCGCCTTATCTGCTGCCTCGCGACCTCAAGCCGAGACCGGCCTCGCGGCGTAACGAGCCCGCGTATTTGCCGCATATCCTGGCCAGCGTCGCGAGCTGGCGGGGCGAAGAGACGCAATGGCTGGAGGCGCAAACGGACGCAAACGTCAGGACGCTGTTTGGCATCGACGTTAACGGCGTTTAGATTTTCTGGAAGTCGGTATTTTTAACGCTCTGCAGGACTTGCTTATTCAGCAGGTTTAACAGCAACATAGAACGAGCTTCGCCGTCCGGCTCGGTGAAGATAGCCTGTAAGCCTTCGAACGCGCCGTCGGTGATTAGCACGCTATCGCCCTCATGCGGCGTTTCCGGGTCGGTAATGCCTTCTGGTTTGTAGATAGAGAGCTGATGAATCACCGCCGAGGGAACGACAGCGGGCAGGGCGCCAAAGCGCACGAAGTTGTTAACCCCGCGGGTGGCGCTGATGGTAGTGGTATGAATCACCTCTGGATCGAACTCAATAAACAGGTAGTTCGGGAACAGCGGTTCGCTGACCATGGTGCGTTTACCGCGAATGATTTTTTCCAGCGCAATCGTCGGCATCAGGCAGTTAACTGACTGACGTTCCAGATGTTCCTGGGCTCGTTGTAGCTGCCCACGTTTGCAATACAGTAAGTACCAGGCTTGCATAATGACTCATTCCACTTCTAATAACGGCAAGCATAACAAATGGCTGGTGTAATCGCGAAAGCCATTATAATTGAAATCCAAATTTCAGCGTTCTTTCACGCTAATTTAACAAAATTACAGCATCGCGCCGTCGAACACCGTATAATTAGCCGCCTGTAGAGAGGTCAATAACACTTTCATGAAATACCACGATCTTCGCGACTTTCTGACACTCCTGGAACAACAGGGCGAACTAAAACGTATCACTCTGCCGGTCGATCCTCACCTGGAAATCACCGAAATTGCCGACCGGACCCTGCGTGCCGGTGGCCCGGCGCTGCTGTTTGAAAACCCGAAAGGCTACTCAATGCCGGTGCTGTGCAATCTGTTTGGCACGCCGCGTCGTGTGGCGCTAGGGATGGGCCAGGAAGACGTCAGTTCGCTACGGGAAGTCGGGAAGCTATTGGCCTTTCTGAAAGAGCCGGAGCCGCCAAAAGGCTTCCGCGATCTGTTTGATAAGCTGCCGCAGTTCAAGCAAGTGCTGAATATGCCGACCAAACGCCTGCGCGGTGCGCCCTGCCAACAAAAAATCATCCAGGGCGATGACGTCGACCTGAATAAAATCCCGATTATGACCTGCTGGCCGGAAGATGCCGCGCCGCTGATCACCTGGGGGCTGACGGTGACCCGCGGGCCGCACAAAGAGCGGCAGAACCTGGGAATTTATCGCCAGCAGCTGATCGGTAAAAATAAACTCATCATGCGTTGGTTATCCCACCGCGGCGGCGCGCTCGATTTCCAGGAGTGGTGCGCGGCGCATCCCGGCGAGCGCTTCCCGGTTTCCGTGGCGCTTGGCGCCGATCCGGCGACCATACTTGGCGCGGTGACGCCGGTGCCCGATACCCTGTCGGAATATGCTTTCGCAGGCTTGCTGCGCGGCACCAAGACCGAAGTGGTGAAGTGCGTTTCCAATGACCTTGAAGTGCCGGCCAGCGCGGAAATTGTGCTCGAAGGTTACATTGAAGCCGGGGAGATGGCGCCGGAAGGCCCGTATGGCGATCATACTGGCTACTACAATGAAGTGGATAGCTTCCCGGTGTTTACGGTAACCCACATTACCCAGCGCGAAGACGCGATTTATCATTCGACCTATACCGGTCGTCCGCCGGATGAACCTGCGGTGCTGGGCGTGGCGCTGAACGAAGTCTTTGTGCCGATTCTGCAAAAGCAGTTCCCGGAAATCGTCGACTTTTATCTGCCGCCGGAAGGGTGTTCCTATCGCCTGGCGGTGGTGACCATGAAAAAACAGTACGCGGGCCATGCCAAGCGCGTGATGATGGGCGTCTGGTCATTCCTGCGCCAGTTCATGTATACCAAATTCGTGATCGTATGCGATGACGACGTCAACGCACGCGACTGGAACGACGTGATTTGGGCGATTACTACCCGTATGGACCCGGCTCGTGATACGGTACTGGTAGAAAATACGCCAATAGATTATCTGGATTTTGCCTCGCCGGTTTCCGGCCTGGGTTCAAAAATGGGGCTGGATGCCACAAATAAATGGCCTGGCGAAACCCAGCGTGAATGGGGTCGTCCAATCAAAAAAGATCCTCAGGTGACGGCGCGCATCGACGCCATCTGGGATGAACTGGCCATCTTTAAATAACAGTAAGCGGGGCTAACGCCGCTGTTTTGCTCTATAGACCCGACAGAGGGGACGCATGACAACCTTAAGCTGTAAAGTGACCTCAGTGGAGGCGATTACCGATACCGTGTATCGCGTTCGATTAGTACCGGAAGCGGCATTCTCTTTCCGCGCTGGCCAGTATCTGATGGTGGTAATGGACGAGCGCGATAAGCGTCCGTTCTCTATGGCTTCCACGCCGTCAGAGCACGAGTTTATCGAGCTGCATATCGGTGCTTCTGAACTTAATCTGTATGCGATGGCGGTGATGGATCGCATTCTGAAAGAGCGTGAAATTGAGGTTGATATTCCGCATGGCGAAGCGTGGCTGCGCGATGACGAAGATCGCCCGCTGATTCTGATCGCCGGCGGCACCGGTTTCTCTTATGTGCGTTCTATTCTGTTAACCGCACTGGCGCGTAACCCGGATCGCGATATCGCCATTTATTGGGGCGGCCGCGAGGCTAAGCATCTGTACGATCTGGCCGAGCTGGAAGCGTTAAGTATCAAACATCCGAATCTGCGCATCGAGCCGGTGGTCGAGCAACCGGAAGAAGGGTGGCGCGGTCGTTCCGGTACGGTACTGACTGCCGTGCTGCAGGATTACGGCACGCTGGCCGAGCATGATATCTACATTGCCGGTCGTTTTGAGATGGCCAAGATTGCCCGCGACCTGTTCTGCAACGAACGCGGCGCGCGCGAAGATCGCCTGTTTGGCGACGCGTTTGCCTTTATCTGAAAATAAAAAACCCGCCCCTGACAGGCGGGAAGAACGGCAACTAAACCTGCTCTCTTCGCCATTGCTGCCTGCTTCTGGTCGCAATGGCGTTGAGATAACCCTTCGATTAAATCCGCTCAAACACAGTGGCAATACCCTGACCTAAACCGATACACATGGTCGCCAGACCGAACTGAGCGTCTTTGCGTTCCATCTGATTGATCAACGTGGTGCTAATGCGCGCCCCGGAGCAGCCCAGCGGATGTCCGAGCGCGATCGCGCCGCCGTTGAGGTTGATCTTCTCGTCAATCTGCTCCATTAAGCCCAGATCTTTAATACACGGCAGGATCTGCGCGGCAAACGCTTCATTCATTTCAAAGACGTCGATATCGCTGGTGGATAAGCCCGCTTTTTTCAGCGCCAGCTTTGAGGCCGGAACCGGGCCATAACCCATAATGGACGGATCGCAGCCGACCACCGCCATCGAACGGACGCGAGCGCGCGGCTTCAGCCCCAGCTCGCGGGCGCGGCTTTCGCTCATCAGCAGCATTGCCGCCGCGCCGTCGGAAAGGGCGGAAGAGGTACCTGCCGTTACCGTGCCGGTCACCGGATCAAATGCCGGTCTCAGCGCCGCCAGCGCTTCAACGGTGGTTTCCGGGCGGATCACTTCGTCATAGTTAAAAGACTTCAGTACGCCATCGGCATCGTGGCCACCGGTCGGGATAATCTCGGCTTTGAAGGCGCCTGATTGCGTCGCCGCCCAGGCGCGAGCGTGAGAGCGTGCGGCGAACTGATCCTGCATTTCGCGGCTGATGCCGTGCAGACGCGCCAGCATTTCCGCGGTCAGCCCCATCATGCCGGCGGCTTTCGCCACATTACGGCTGAGGCCCGGATGGAAATCGACACCGTGGCTCATTGGCACATGGCCCATGTGCTCAACGCCGCCAATCAGGCAGACGCTGGCATCGCCGGTCATGATCATACGGGCCGCATCGTGCAGCGCCTGCATGGAGGAACCGCACAGACGGTTAACCGTCGTCGCCGGTACCGAGTGCGGGATTTCTGCCAGCAGCGCGGCGTTACGCGCAATGTTGAAACCCTGCTCCAGCGTTTGTTGCACGCAGCCCCAGTAAATATCGTCAATCGCGCTCGCCTCAAGCGACGGGTTACGCGAAAGCAGGCTACGCATCAGGTGCGCGGAGAGGTCTTCCGCACGCACGTTGCGAAAGGCGCCGCCCTTCGAACGGCCCATCGGGGTGCGAATTGCATCGACAATGACAACCTGTTCCATTGTGACTCCTTAAGCCGTTTTCAGAGCGCCAACCGGACGGGCTGGCTCTACCTGGGGATAATACGCTTCGTTATGGCGCGCTTTGTCACGCAGACCGGCTGGCACTTCATACAGCGGGCCAAGGTGCTGGTATTGCTGTGCCATATCGAGATACTTCGCGCTGCCGATGGTGTCCAGCCAGCGGAATGCGCCGCCGTGGAACGGAGGGAAGCCCAGGCCGTATACCAGCGCCATATCCGCTTCCGCCGGGCTGGCGATAATGCCTTCTTCCAGGCAGCGGACGACTTCGTTAACCATCGGGATCATCATGCGGGCGATAATCTCTTCATCGCTGAAATCGCGCTTCGGCTGGCTGACGTCGGCCAGCAGGCTGTCGACGGCAGCGTCTTCTTCTTTCTTCGGCTTACCTTTGCTGTCTTCTTTATAACGCCAGAAACCGAGGCCGTTCTTCTGGCCGAAACGGTTGGCGTCAAACAGGGCGTCGATGGCGTCGCGATAATCTTTCTGCATCCGCTGCGGGAAGCCCGCCGCCATCACGGCCTGAGCATGGTGGGCGGTATCGATGCCGACAACATCCAGCAGATAGGCCGGGCCCATTGGCCAGCCAAACTGTTTTTCCATCACTTTGTCGACCTTGCGGAAATCCGCCCCGTCGCGCAGCAGCTGGCTGAAGCCGGCGAAGTAGGGGAACAGCACGCGGTTGACGAAGAAGCCGGGACAATCATTCACCACGATTGGCGTCTTGCCCATTTTGCTGGCCCAGGCCACAACTTTGGCAATGGTCTTATCCGAGGTTTTTTCGCCGCGGATCACTTCAACCAGCGGCATGCGATGCACCGGGTTAAAGAAGTGCATACCGCAGAAGTTTTCCGGGCGTTGCAGAACGCTGGCCAGTTCGCTGATGGGGATTGTTGAGGTGTTGGATGCCAGCACGGTATCCGGGCGCACTTTTGCCTCGGTTTCGGCCAGCACCGCTTTCTTCACTTTCGGGTTTTCGACCACCGCTTCAACAACCACGTCGACGCGATCAAAACCGCTGTATTCCAGGGTTGGCTGAATGGTGCTGATCACTCCGGCCAGCTTCAGACCGTCGATTTTGCCGCGTTCCAGCTGTTTATTCAGCAGTTTCGCCGCTTCGGTCATGCCCAGGGTCAGCGATTTGTCGCTAATGTCTTTCATCACCACCGGCACGCCTTTCCAGGCCGACTGGTATGCGATACCGCCGCCCATAATGCCAGCGCCCAGGACAGCAGCATGCTTCGGCGTCTCGACATCTTTGGTCAACTTTTTCGCTTTCGCTTTGACGTACTGGTCGTTCAGGAAGATACCAACCAGCGCGCGGGCCTCATTGGTATGGGCCAGCGGGACAAAGCTTTTATTTTCCAGCACCAGGGCTTCTTCACGACCAAGACGTGCGGCGGCTTCAATGGTTTTCACCGCGGTGATCGGCGCCGGGTAATGTTTCCCGGCCGTTTGCGAGACCATGCCTTTGGCAATCGTGAAGCTCATGGTAGCTTCAATTTTGCTGAGCTTCAGCGGCTCTAGTTTCGGCTGACGTTTTGCTTTCCAGTCCAGATCGCCATTAATCGCCTGACGCAGGATCGCCAGCGCGCCGTCACGCAGTTTTTCCGCTGCGACCACACCATCCACCAGGCCGATTTTCAGCGCCTGATCGGCGCCGACGTCTTTCCCGGCGGCAATAATTTCCAGCGCGCTATCGGCGCCGAGCAAGCGTGGCAGACGCACAGAACCGCCGAAGCCCGGCATAATGCCAAGCTTGGTTTCCGGCAGACCGATACGCAGATCCGGCGTCGCCAGGCGGTAATCGGTCGCCAGGACGCATTCACAACCGCCGCCCAGCGCGTAACCATTGACGGCAGAGATCGTCGGGACGGGAAGATCTTCCAGACGATTGAAAACGCTGTTAGCAAAATGCAACCACTGGCTTAACTGCTCCTCAGGGACCAGGAACAGCGAGAGGAATTCGGTGATATCCGCGCCGACGATAAACGCCGCTTTTTCAGAGCGCAGCAGCAGACCTTTGAGATCGTTTTGTTTTTCCAGTACGTCCAGCGCGTGACCGAGGCTGGCTACGGTTGCGGTATCAAGCTTGTTGACCGAACCTGGGGCATCGAACACCAGTTCGGCGATGCCATCTTCCAGCCAGTCGAGGTACAGGGTGTCGCCTTTGTAGAGCATGTCAGTCTCCTGAATCCAGCAATATGATCTGGTCATACCAGATGAAACGGAGTGTGGAATTTATGTTAAAGAATTGCAAATTACTCTTTAAATAATTGCTGGTCGGATCACATCCGGCGGAAATCACCCGCACGCAGGGTGATGTGCTAAGATGCGGAGTATCACGATCCCATAAAAGCAAAGGATGAAAGATGGAATCCCTGTCCGCGCTCTATAAAAATCATATTGTTACCCTACAAGAACGTACCCGCGACGTGCTGGCCCGTTTTCAGATGGATGCGCTGCTGATTCACTCCGGTGAGCTGGTTAACGTCTTCCTTGACGACCACCCGTACCCGTTCAAGGTCAATCCGCAGTTCAAAGCCTGGGTGCCAGTGACGCAGGTGCCTAACTGCTGGCTGCTGGTGGATGGCGTTAACAAACCGAAGCTGTGGTTCTATCTGCCGGTCGATTACTGGCACAACGTCGAGCCGCTACCGACCGCATTCTGGACCGAAGAAGTTGACGTCATTGCTCTGCCGAAGGCCGATGGCATCGGCAGCCAGCTACCTGCCGCTCGCGGTAATATCGGTTATATTGGGCCGGTACCGGAGCGCGCGCTGGGGCTGGGTATCGCTGCGGATAAGATCAACCCGAAAGGGGTTATCGATTACCTGCACTACTATCGGGCTTACAAAACGGATTACGAGCTGGCCTGTATGCGTGAAGCGCAGAAATCGGCGGTCAATGGTCATCGCGCGGCCTATGAAGCTTTCCAGTCCGGGATGAGCGAATTCGATATCAACCAGGCCTATCTCACCGCCACTGGTCACCGCGATACCGACGTGCCTTACAGCAACATTGTCGCGCTGAATGAGCATGCCTCCGTCCTGCACTACACCAAACTGGATCATCGCGCCCCGGCGGAGATGCGCAGCTTCCTGCTCGACGCTGGCGCAGAATATAACGGCTATGCCGCGGATCTGACGCGAACCTGGGCGGCGCACGGCGACAACGACTTTGCCCATCTGATCAAAGACGTTAATGACGAGCAGCTGGCGCTGATTAGCACCATGAAGGCCGGGACTCGTTATGTTGATTACCATATCCAGTTCCATCAGCGCATCGCAAAGCTACTGCGTAAACACCAGTTGGTTACCGACATAAGCGAAGAGGCGATGGTGGAGAATGACCTGACCGGGCCGTTTATGCCGCACGGGATTGGCCATCCGCTGGGTCTGCAGGTCCATGATGTCGCTGGCTTTATGCAGGATGACACCGGTACGCATCTGGCGGCGCCGTCGAAATACCCGTATCTGCGCTGCACCCGTATTATCGAGCCGCGCATGGTGCTGACTATTGAACCCGGCATCTACTTCATCGAGTCGTTACTGGCGCCGTGGCGTGAAGGCCCGTTCAGCAAGCACTTCAACTGGCAGAAAATTGACGCCATGAAGCCGTTTGGCGGGATCCGTATCGAAGATAACGTGGTGGTTCACGAAAACAGCATTGAAAATATGACGCGCGATCTGAAGCTGGCGTAATGGAAAGCTGGTTAATCCCGGCGGCGCCGGTTACCGTCGTTGAGGAGATTAAAAAAAGCCGTTTTATCACGCTGTTGGCGCATACCGACGGCGTGGCGGCGGCAAAAGCGTTTGTCGAGTCCGTCAGAGCGGATCACCCTGATGCCCGCCACCACTGCGTGGCGTGGGTCGCCGGGCCGCCTGATGATTCGCAACAGCTGGGGTTTTCTGACGATGGCGAACCGGCGGGGACGGCGGGTAAACCGATGCTGGCGCAACTGATGGGGTGCGGCGTGGGTGAGATAACCGCTGTCGTCGTGCGCTACTACGGTGGTATCCTGCTGGGCACTGGCGGCCTGGTGAAAGCCTATGGCGGCGGTGTTCATCAGGCGCTGGCGCAGCTGACGACGCAGCGCAAGACACCGTTAACAGCATATACTTTGCAATGTGAGTATGGGCAACTGGCCGGTATCGAAGCGCTGCTCGCCCAATTCTCCGGGAAGGTAGTCGAAAGCGAATATCTGGCGTCGGTTCGGCTGCGCGTGGCGCTTCCCCGGGCCGAAGTGGCGGCTTTTTCAGCAAAACTGGCTGATTTTAGTCGCGGTTCATTGCAATTACTGAAGATTGACGAATAATCCCCTCTGTTTTTTTGCCTATCAAAGGAAGCGCCAGAGATGCATTTTCGCGCCATAACCCGAATCGTTGGACTGTTGGTCATCTTATTTTCGGGGACGATGATCGTTCCGGGATTAGTGGCCCTGATATATCGCGATGGCGCGGGGCGGGCCTTCACGCAAACCTTTTTTGTTGCGCTGGCGATTGGCTCCATGCTGTGGTGGCCGAATCGTAAACAAAAAGGCGAACTGAAATCCCGCGAAGGGTTTCTGATTGTGGTGCTGTTCTGGACCGTGCTGGGGAGCGTGGGGGCCTTGCCCTTTATTTTCGCCGAGCAGCCGAACCTGACGGTGACCGATGCCTTCTTCGAGTCATTTTCCGGCCTGACGACGACCGGAGCGACCACCCTGGTTGGTTTGGACTCATTACCTCATGCAATCCTCTTTTACCGGCAGATGCTGCAATGGTTCGGCGGCATGGGGATCATTGTGCTGGCGGTGGCGATTCTGCCTATCCTCGGCGTAGGGGGGATGCAGCTCTACCGCGCGGAAATGCCCGGTCCGTTGAAAGACAACAAGATGCGCCCGCGTATCGCCGAGACGGCGAAGACGCTGTGGCTTATCTATGTGTTATTGACGATAGCCTGCGCATTGGCGCTCTGGTTTGCCGGTATGCCGGCGTTCGATGCGATTGGGCACAGCTTTGCCACTATCGCCATCGGCGGTTTCTCGACTCACGATGCCAGCGTCGGCTATTTCAATAGCCCGATGATTAACTCTATCATCGCGATCTTTTTGCTGATCTCTGGCTGTAACTACGGTCTGCATTTTTCGTTATTGAGCGGACGCAGCCTGAAGGTGTACTGGCGCGACCCAGAATTTCGCATGTTCATTGGCGTCCAGTTGACGCTGGTCATCATCTGTACGCTGGTGCTATGGCTCCATAACGTGTATGGGTCGGTGCTGACGACGCTGAATCAGGCATTTTTCCAGGTGGTGTCGATGGCGACCACCGCGGGATTCACTACCGATAGCATTGCGCGCTGGCCGCTATTCCTGCCGGTGTTGCTGCTCTGCTCCGCATTTATCGGCGGCTGTGCCGGTTCCACGGGCGGTGGCTTAAAGGTGATCCGTATCCTGTTGCTGTTTAAGCAGGGCAACCGTGAGCTTAAGCGTCTGGTACACCCGAATGCGGTTTATAGCATCAAGTTAGGTAACCGCGCCTTGCCGGAACGTATTCTTGAAGCCGTGTGGGGGTTCTTCTCCGCCTATGCGCTGGTCTTTATCATTAGTATGTTGGCTATTATCGCCACCGGGGTGGATGATTTCTCTGCCTTCGCCTCCGTGGTGGCGACGTTGAACAACCTCGGGCCTGGGCTTGGCGTTGTCGCGGACAACTTTGCCACTATGAACCCGGTCGCGAAATGGATCCTGATTGCTAATATGCTGTTTGGTCGTCTGGAAGTGTTCACCTTACTGGTGCTCTTTACTCCCACTTTCTGGCGCGAATAACAGGAGTGCTCGTGAAAACTTTAATACTCTTCTCCACCCGCGACGGGCAGACCCGTGAAATCGCTTCGTTTCTGGCCTCCGAGCTGAAAGAGCTGGGCATCGACGCGGACACCTTGAACCTGAACCGTACCGATGTCGTCGAATGGCATCACTACGATCGGGTGGTCATCGGCGCGTCGATTCGCTACGGGCACTTTCATCCGGCGGTGGACCGCTTTGTGAAAAAGCATCTGGCATCATTGCAGGCGCTGCCGGGAGCATTCTTCTCTGTTAACCTGGTGGCGCGTAAACCCGAGAAGCGCACGCCGCAGACCAACAGCTATACGCGTAAGTTTCTGCTGAACTCGCCGTGGCAGCCGCAGAGCTGCGCGGTATTTGCCGGCGCGCTGCGCTACCCGCGCTACAGCTGGTACGATCGGTTTATGATCCGCCTGATTATGAAAATGACCGGGGGGGAAACGGATACCCGCAAAGAAGTGGTCTATACCGACTGGCAACAGGTATCCCGGTTTGCTCGGGAAATCGCACAAATGGCGCGCAAATAGCGCGTAAAACTCGCGTTGTGATGGAAAATCGAGCGAACGAAAAGTTTTTTTGAATTTCCCCTTGTCACCTCAGAATTACTCCCTATA
>NZ_LOAR01000023.1:0-77940 GCF_001620885.1 Klebsiella sp. D5A
ACCTGAAGATGATCCAGCGCGAGAATATCGGCACCACCAAGGACCGGCGGCTGCTGGAGCTGGAGCTGAACACCTGGGTGCGGAGCCTGGTGACTGAAATGACCGACCCCGGCGACGAGCTGCAGGCCTCCCATCCGCTGCGCGATGCCAGCGTGGTGGTGGAAGATATTGAGGATAACCCGGGCTTCTTCCGCGTGAAGCTGTACGCGGTGCCGCACTTCCAGGTCGAGGGGATGGACGTCAATCTGTCGCTGGTTAGCCAGATGCCAAAGGCGAAGGCGTAGGTTCGGACGATGATGAAAACGGAACGTCCGTTGTGGGGCCGGGGCATTATGGTGTCGCCCCAGCATTTTCAACAGCAGGCTGCGTATGCAGCCTGGACTGCGGAAGTGATTGCCCGGATGGGGCTTAACCACCCCTGGGGAGTGATGGAGGCGACCTTCGAACCAGAGATGCTCAAACTGGGCCGCCTGCAGGCTCACAGGCTGCAGGTCCGGTTCCAGGATGGCACGATGATTGATACGGACAATGCCGATGCGCTGCCGTCCGCGCTGTCACTGGACGGCGCGTCCGGCGAGGCGGTGATCGTGCTGGCGCTGCCCCTGATGCAGGCGAATGGCGGCAACTGTCTGAAGCCGGAGGAGGTGGCCGAAAGGCCGGTGCGCTTCCGGCAGCGCTGGCGTGATGTCCGCAACCAGTTCGGGGATGATACCCGGCAGATTGCCGTCATGCAGCCGGAGCTGACCCTCCGCTTCGCCCACCAGGACAACAGCGATTACCTGACCTGTCCGCTTGTTCGCCTGCAGCGTGACTCGCAGGGGGTCTGGCTTATCGACGAGACGTTTCTCCCGCCGCTGCTGCAGATCCAGGGCAGCCGCTGGCTGGCGACGCAGCTTGAACAGCTGCTTACCCAGCTTCGGGCTCGTCTGACGCGCCTGATGGCCATGCGTCGCGAGAGTAATGAACGGATGGCTGATTTTGCCGTGGCCGATGTCTCTCTGTTCTGGTTGCTGAACGCGCTGAACAGCGCCGAGCCGGTGCTGGGGTACTTTCTGCGTGACCAACAGAGCCCGCCGGAACGCCTCTATCCGGAGCTGGCGCGCCTGGCTGGCAGCCTGTTGACCTTTTCGCTTACCCATCAGGCGAATGCCGTCCCGATCTATCAGCATGACCATCTGAACGCGGTTTTTCCGCCGCTGTTTGATTTACTGAGCGACCTGCTGGAGGCGAGCCTGCCGTCGCGGGTGGTGGCGATTGCGCTGGAGCATGATGCCCGGCTGCACTTCTGGCAGGCGCGCCTGCACGATGCCCGGCTGCGGGAAGGGGCTGATTACTATCTGTCGGTTCGTTCGTCGGTACCGGTCGCCCGACTGCAGGAGCAGTTTCCGCGACAGTGCAAAGTGGGCAGTCCGGATCATGTCAAAGCCATCGTCAACTCCTCGCGGACAGGGGTGCCCCTCACGCCATTGCGTCATGTGCCGGCGGCGATCCCGCTGCGTCTGGAAAATCAGTATTTCAGCCTCGATGTGTCCCACCCTCTGGCGACGGAAATGCTGCAGAGCGGCACCTGTATGTTTTACGTCCCGGGGATGCTCGGTGAGCCTGAACTTGAACTTTTTGCGGTACTACGAACGTGAATGAGCCTAAACGCGGTAACGCCGCGTCCATTGATATTGATGCGCTGCTGCAGAACACCTGGCTACAGGTTATCAGCCTGCGCCACGGCCCGCAGTTCCGCGATGAGGAAGGGTACACGCTATGGCAGCGCTGTATTGCTGATGTCGAGCGCGTGCAACATGAGCTGAAGGCGAGCGGGCTTGATGACGCCAGCTGTCAGCATATTCTCACCGCCCAGTGCGCGCTGCTCGATGAAGCCGTGAAAGGGCGCGGCGTGGAGGATGAGGCCTGCCTGCAGTGGTATGACATTCCGCTGCAGGGGCACTTCCTCGGCACCATGGATGCCGGTGATACGCTGTGCGATCGGATGCGTGATGTGCTGCGTGAACCGGCGCCCGACCTGGCCGTGGTCACCTGTTTTCAGCGGGTGATGCTGCTGGGTTTTGTTGGCAGCTTTCGCTCCCTCAACGATCCCGAGCGCCTGAAGCTGATCAACGCGCTCAGTGAGCATGTCCCACCTTTTCAATGCCCGTCAACCGCTCCCGTACTGGTAGAGAATCGCGCCGGACTGGGGATAAGCGGCTGGCTGGCCTCCTGGCCGGTACGTATTGGCCTGAGCGTGATGGTGGTACTCGTCCTGTGGTGGGGGCTGAACCACTGGCTCGATCACCTGCTGCTGACCCTGTTACCGGGGACGGTGAAATGAGCCCCGCGCAGCAGCGTGGGCTGGCGCTGTGGGCCAGTCTGCTGAGTGCGCTGGTGTGCCTGCTATTTTTGCCGGTTCCCCGCTGGGGGGCGTGGCTCATTCTGCTGGTCACGCTGGCCCTGATCATCGGGATCTGGCGCATCGCCAGTCGTCGTACCGGACGTAACGTCGCATCAACCCTGGCCCCTCTCCCGGAGGGCGCTTATCGCCAGCCGGTGGTCCTCGTTTGCGGCGATCTGCCGTTTGTCTGGTCGCAAAAGTCTCCGGTGCGGGTCGTCAAACAGGGCTGCTGGATCCGCGTGGAAAAGACGGAGGAGCTGCAACAGGTCGCGCGTCAGATATTGAGCCAGCGGCCGGAATGGGGGCCTCAGCTGTCGGTGCTGCTCTGCGTCTGCCCGCAGCGGCACGCACAAAGCGATGCGCTGACCAGCGCTCTGCTGGCCCTGCGCTGGCAACTCAGCCAGCTGCGCCAGCAGACGGGGTATGCCGTACCGCTGGCGCTGCAGGGGCAGGTGGGCAGCACGATGAGCCCCATCCTGCTCTGGCAGGCGGCGATGCCAGGTGAGGCGGTGAAAGTCTGGCAGCCCTCCTGCGCCCCCTGTTCCGTACCGGCCTGGGTAAGCGCCGGCGGGGCGGCTGCGCTGGAGCAGCAGGTGCTGATGAACAGCCTGATGGGCTGGTTTGAACAGCACGTCCATGCCGTGTTGACGGAAGAAAATACCGACCTGCCGCCTCTGACCCCAGCGGCCGTGCTGTGGGGGCTCGGGCCCTCGCTGCCTGGAAGTCTGGCGTCGTCGGCCTGGACGACGTGGTTATCCCGACATAGCGGCCTGTCGCGGGTAGCTGGCTGGCAGCCAGATGAGAGCGACACCGAGGACGCTTCAGCGTTGCCGGAATTCATCCTGCCGCAGTTACCGGCGGGACGGGGACTCACGCCACGAGGCAGGGCCTGGCGCGCGGCGCTTGCGATTTTCACCCTCGCCGCTGTCGCCGCGCTGCTCAGCAGTGGCTGGAACAATCGACAACTGCTGCAGCGCGTGGGCGTCGATATTGCCCGTTATGAGCGGATTGCGATGGATGATTATCGGCCAAAAGCCAGCGCTGTCAGGGTGCTGCGTGAAGATGCCGCGCTGCTGGATAGCTGGGCGCGTAACGGCGTCCCGCTGCGCCTGAGTCTGGGCTTGTATCGCGGGGAGCAGATTCGCCTGCCGTTGCTGGAGGCGATTCGCGGTTACGTGCCGCCTCCGCCACCCAGGCCGGTGCAGCGCGTCGCGCCGGACGTCATCCGCCTTGACAGCATGTCGCTATTCGATACCGGGAAATGGGTACTGAAGCCTGGTTCGACAAAGCGGCTGGTCAACTCGCTGATGGACATTAAGGCCAGGCACGGGTGGCTGATCGTGGTGGCGGGCCACACCGACAGCGTCGGTGAGGAAAAAGCCAACCAGCTATTGTCGCTGAAACGTGCGGAATCGGTCCGCGACTGGATGCGCGATACCGGCGACGTGCCGGACAGCTGCTTTGCCGTTCAGGGCTATGGCGAAAGCCGACCAATTGCAACAAACGATACGCCGGAGGGCCGTGCGCTGAACCGTCGTGTCGAAATCAGTCTGGTGCCGCAGGTAGACGCCTGCCGGCTACCGGACCAACCCTCTGCGTCATCCCAGGATGATGGCGCTTCACTACACAATGGAGAGTAATTCCATGGCAATTCCTGTTTATCTTTGGCTGAAAGACGATGGCGGCGCGGACATTAAAGGGTCTGTCGACGTTCAGGATCGTGAAGGCAGTATCGAAGTGGTGGCTCAGGAGCATAACCTGTACATCCCGACCGATAACAACACCGGCAAACTGACCGGCACTCGTATTCATACGCCGTTCCTGTTCACCAAGGAGATCGACTCCTCCAGCCCCTACCTGTACAAGGCGGTGACCACCGGCCAGACCCTGAAATCCGCTGAGTTCAAGTGGTACCGAATCAACGATGCCGGCCAGGAAGTGGAGTATTTCAATACCAAATTTGAGAACGTCAAGGTGGTGAAAGTGAATCCCCTGATGCACGACATCAAAAACCCCGCCTACGAGAAGCACAACCATCTGGAACAGATTGAGCTGCGCTACGAGAAGATCACCTGGACCTATAAAGACGGCAACATCATTCACTCCGATAGCTGGAACGAACGCGCCACCGCGTAATTGCCCGTCATATTTCGCGCCGCTGGCGCGCAGGCGACGTTCGCTCACTCCGGCCGCATCGTTATCGCTGCGACCGGGGTTTATTGCGGACTATCGCCTGATGCGGGCAGCGTTTCTCTGCCCGCCGTTTTTTGCTGAGTGCCTGAGATGCGGGTTCTCAGCAAAGAAAAACACAATCTGTCTGCCTGACCTTGTGCGCTTTGGGTTCCCTGTTCGGGAACAGCGACGGGCGGTAGCGTGTCCGGAACCAATAAGAGAGGATCTCATGGAAAATCCAGCCAGCCTGTTACGCCGTCTTAATCCCTGCTGTGCCCGCGCGATGGAGGGGGCGGCCTCCCTGTGTCAGACCCGGGCGCATGCCGAGATCCTGCCCGAGCACTGGCTGCTTAAGCTGCTGGAACAGGGGGAAGGCGATCTGACGGTGCTGGCGCGGCGCTATGAATGGGATATGGATGCGCTGTGGCAGGATCTGCTGAGCTGGCTGGATAAACAGCCGCGCTCGGTACGTCATCGTCCCCAGCTCTCTGATCCTATCCAGATGTTGATGCAGGAGGCCTGGCTGATTGCCTCGCTCAGCGGCGAAACGCAGATCCGCAGTGTTCACCTGCTGATGGCGCTGGTTGAAAAACAGAATCTGATCCAGTGCGATGGCCTGTGGCCGCTGTTAACGCTGGGCCAGCGTCAGCTGGAACGCCTGCGCCCCTTGCTTGATGCCCAGTCCGACGAACGTCCGCCAGCGCAGCAGGAAGCGGCCCTGGCGCAGCCCCATGGCGGGGACGTGGAATTTGTGGGGCGTCCTGCGAGCGGTGAACTGAATGCGGATGGGCTCAACCCGGCGCTGCAGAACGCGCTGGACAAATTCACTCTCGACGTCACCGCCAAAGCCAGAGATGGCCAGATTGACCCGGTGTTCGGACGCGACACGGAAATCCGCCAGATGGTGGATATTCTCTCCCGTCGGCGTAAAAACAACCCGATCCTCGTCGGTGAGCCGGGCGTGGGCAAGACCGCGCTGGTGGAAGGCCTGGCGCTGCGCATTGCCGAAGGCAACGTCCCCGACGCGCTGAAGCCGGTGTCGGTGCGCACCCTCGACCTCGGTCTGCTGCAGGCCGGCGCCGGGGTCAAAGGCGAGTTCGAGCAGCGGCTGAAAAATATCATTGAGGCGGTACAGCAGTCGCCTTCGCCGGTGCTGCTGTTTATCGACGAGGCGCACACGATCATCGGCGCGGGTAATCAGGCGGGCGGCGCGGATGCCGCCAACCTGCTGAAGCCGGCGCTGGCCCGGGGCGAGCTGCGGACCATCGCCGCCACCACCTGGTCTGAATACAAGCAGTACTTCGAGCGCGACGCCGCGCTGGAGCGCCGCTTTCAGATGGTCAAGGTGGATGAGCCGGACGACGACACCGCCTGCCTGATGCTGCGTGGCCTGAAGTCCCGCTATGCCGACCACCACGGCGTGCATATCACGGATGATGCGGTGCGCGCCGCCGTGACGCTGTCACGACGCTATCTCACCGGCCGCCAGCTGCCGGACAAGGCAGTGGATTTACTCGACACCGCTTCCGCCCGCCTGCGTATGAGTCTCGATACCGTGCCTGAGCCGCTGACCCGCATGAAGGCGCAGCTCACCGCGCTGGCGATGGAGAAGCAGGCGCTGCTGGAAGATATTGCGCTGGGCAACAGCGCCCACGGCGAACGGCTGGCGGCCATTGAGCAGGAGGAGATCCGCCTTATTCTGGCGCTGGATACCCTTGAAACTCAGTATGGTCAGGAGCTGCAGCTGACGGAGGCGCTGCTCGCCTGTCGCCGCGATATCTCCCGCCAGGCGGAAATTAGCGATCTACAAAACGCACTTATTGCTGTCCAGCAGGGCAATCCGCTGCTCGGGCTGGACGTCGACGTCCGCACCGTGGCGACGGTGATTGCCGACTGGACCGGCGTGCCGCTCTCCTCGCTAATGAAAGATGAGCAGACGGAGCTGCTGAGTCTGGAAGAGAGTCTCGGCAAACGGGTGGTTGGCCAGGAGGCGGCCCTGAGCGCTATTGCCCGGCGCCTGCGCGCCGCGAAAACCGGCCTGACGCCGGAGAACGGTCCGCAGGGGGTGTTCCTGCTGGTCGGGCCGAGCGGCACCGGCAAAACGGAAACGGCGCTCGCCCTGGCCGATGCGCTGTTCGGCGGCGAGAAAGCGCTGATCACCATCAATCTCTCTGAGTACCAGGAGCCGCACACCGTCAGCCAGCTGAAGGGTTCTCCGCCCGGCTACGTCGGCTACGGCCAGGGCGGGATCCTGACCGAGGCGGTGCGCAAACGCCCCTACAGCGTGGTGCTGCTCGATGAGGTGGAAAAGGCCCATCGCGATGTGATGAACCTGTTCTACCAGGTCTTCGACCGGGGGGTAATGCGCGACGGCGAGGGGCGTGAAATCGACTTTCGCAACACCGTGATCCTGATGACCGCCAACCTCGGAAGCGACCTCCTGATGCAGTTGCTGGATGAACAGCCGGAGGCCAGCGAATCAGACCTGCACGAGCTGCTGCGCCCGGTGCTGCGCGGCCACTTCCAGCCGGCGCTGCTGGCCCGCTTCCAGACGGTGATTTACCGTCCGCTGCCGGCGGCAGCGCTGCGCGCCATTGTCGGCATGAAGCTCGGGCAGGTAAGTCAGCGTCTGGCTTGCCATTACGGAATCACCACCACCCTCAGCGAGAGCCTGTTCGACGCGCTGACCGAGGCCTGCCTGCTGCCGGATACCGGCGCCCGCAACGTCGACAGTCTGCTGAATCAGCAGATCCTGCCGGCGCTGAGTCAGCAGCTATTGAGCCATATGGCGGCGGGGCAGAAACCGCGCCAGGTGACGCTGGGGTATCACGAAGAGGAAGGCGTCGTGATGGCGTTTGACGAGGGGACAATATCCGATGAGTAGCGTGAAATCGTTGTTGTTCAGCCATAACCACCACCTGCTTTCGGTGAAGGGATGTGAAGCCGGGCTTGATGTGCTGGCCTTCGAGGGCGATGAAGCCCTGAGCCAGCCGTTCCGCTACCGTATTGAATTCACCAGCGCAGACCATGCCATCAGCAAAGAGATGATGCTGATGAAGGCAGCCTCCCTGACGCTGCAGGCGCCGGTGGCTCAGGGCTTCGGCATCAATGTTCAGCAACCCGTGCGGGTTATCCAGGGCGTGGTGACGGGGTTTGAACGGCTCAGTACCTCCAGGGATGAAACGCACTACGCGCTGACGCTTCAGCCACGCCTGGCGCTGCTTAACCGCTCGCACCAGAACGCCATTTACCAGGACCAGTCCGTTCCACAGATTGTGGAAAAAATCCTCCGCGAGCGCCACGGCCTGCGCGGTCAGGATTTTCTGTTCTCGCTGACAAAAACGTATCCGCGCCGCGAGCAGGTGATGCAGTACGGCGAGGATGACCTGCGCTTTATCACCCGGCTGCTGGGTGAGGTGGGGATCTGGTTTCGCTTTACCGCCGACACGCGGCTGCACATCGACGTCGCTGAGTTCTGCGACAGTCAGCAGGGCTATGAGAAGGGGCTGACGTTGCCTTCGGTCCCGCCGTCAGGGCAGCAGTCGGCCGGGGTGGACGCGGTGTGGGAGATGGCATGCCGCCACCGCGTTGTGGAGCAGCAGGTCAGTACCCGCGACTACAACTACCGCGAGGCGACGGCGGACATGAACGCGCAGGTGGATGTCACCCGCGGGGAGACCACCACCTTCGGTGAGGCTTACCACTGGGGAGATAACTACCTGACGGCGGGGAATGCCCATGACCGGCATCCGGCGCCGGAGTCCGGGGCGTTTTACGCCCGCCTTCGCCATGAGCGTTATCTGAACGGCCAGACCCGGATGCAGGCCACCACCAGCTGCCCGACGCTCTGCCCGGGACAGGTGCTGAAGGTCACCGGCGGAGAGGAGGTGGCCGGGGAGTTTGCTGATGGCGTGCTCGTCACGGCGATGCACAGCCACGCCCGGCGCGATGCGGACTTTGCGGTGGAGTTTGCCGGCATACCGGACAGCCCGGACGTCGGCTACCGGCCTGAGCCCGGCGCGCGTCCGGTGATGGCCGGGACGCTGCCGGCCCGCGTGACCAGCACCCGGGAAAACGACACCTACGGGCATATCGACAAACACGGGCGCTACCGGGTGAATATGCTGTTTGACCGGGCGCGCTGGGAAACCGGGTTCGAGAGCCTGTGGGTCCGCCAGTCGCGGCCGTATGCCGGAGACACCTACGGTCTGCACCTGCCGCTGCTGGCGGGGACGGAGGTGGCGATTGGCTTTGAGGATGGTAACCCTGACCGGCCGTATATCGCGGGCGTGCTGCACGACTCGGCGCACGGCGACCATGTCACCATCCGCAATGACAAACGTAACGTCCTGCGCACCCCGGCCAACAACAAAATCCGCCTCGACGATGAGCGCGGGAAAGAACATATCAAGGTGTCGACGGAGTATGGCGGCAAGAGCCAGCTGAACCTCGGCCATCTCGTGGATGCTGAAAAGCAGCAGCGCGGGGACGGTTTTGAGCTAAGAACCGACAGCTGGGGAGCTATCCGGGCACAGAAAGGGATATTTATCAGCGCTGACGGGCAGGCGCAGGCTCAGGGGCAGGTGCTGGCGATGGAGCCGGCCCTTGCCCGGCTTTCAGCGGCATTACTGGAGATGGAATCCCTTGCCGCCAGCGCACTTCATGCTCAGGCCCTGGCTGCTGATGTCAGTCGTCAGCAAAAACTCCTGAAGCAGAAAATTGAACAACTGCATGGGGAGGTGATCCTTGGCAGTGCGCCGAAAGGAATTGCCCTGGTGAGCGGTGAAGATATGCAGTTTTCGGCCAGCGATAATCTGACTCTTACTGCAGGTAAACAACTCGATATTGGTGCACATAAGGACTTTACCATGGCGGTAGGTAAGCAACTGAGTCTGTATAGTCGTGGAGGTGTCAAACTATTCAGCTCGCAAAATGATATTGATATTCAGGCTCAGGGAGGGAATATCACTACTTGGTCGACGGAGGATACGCATATTTCAAGTGGCAGAAAAATGGTCATTACAGCACAGGATGAACTGACGCTGATATGCGGTGGCGGCTATATCAAAATCACTGGTGGGAGTGTTGAAATTGGCGGATCGGGCAAACTGCTGATTAAAAATTCGGGGATAAAGAAAGCAGGCGCTGGCAGTATGCAGGGTGTTATGAGGTCGTTTGAACCCTCAACATTTGATGAAAAATTTATAATCAGAAATGCGCTGACTAAAGAACCACTGCCAGGGAGAGCGTACAAAATTACCATGCCAGATGGTTCAGTTGTTTCTGGTGTAACAGATGATTCTGGAGCAACGTCACTCAATTCATCTGATGTTATCGACAATATGAACATAAGCTTGGTTAAGGCGAAATAAGATGAGATGGAGTCAATCAGACCGGAAAGTACTTACAATTATAGCTATTGTCGGTTTGCTACTGTATGTCATTTATAAAGGCTTACAGTTCCTGTCAGGGGTCAGTATGGGGGCCAGTTTTGGCGTAGGGCTGGGAGGTATGAGCGGTTCTCAGAAGGTGGAGGAATCACGAAAAGTTGAAACTGATGCTCCGCCTCAGGTTCTTTATCGCATAGATAAATATCGATACCTGACACTGGAGAACTACATATCTTGTGATAAGGGGGGGCAGGTTTATTACAATGATACTCAGAGGGAAATAAAAACTCAATTGGGATGGGAACACGAATTTTATGATTTCTCGTATCGCCGTGGTAATTATTTTGCGGCTTATAAAGGAACTGTTATTAATGGCGCGAATAATGGTTATCTGGCGTTCCCTGGTGCATCAACTAGACAGTATTGCGGTAGCGGAAGATCAGCGCAAGGGTGTCCAGTTTTTTTCTTTTTTTCAGCGGATTATGGTAGAACCTTTATATATAAAATTGTAGCGGCGGAATACAGCACACCTGAACGCTTTAGTAAGCTCAAAGTGGTAGTGGCTAATGATGGGGTTTATTTAAGAGATGAGTCTCAAAAAGAGAGTGTGTATTCTCACCCTATAGGTCTTCGCGATCTTTATTCAGTCAATAAATTAAGGTTTTCTGATGGGGCTTTAATAAGTATTTATGATGACTGGCAAAATGAAATTGCCGGGTTAGTGAAGGAGGAGTTGATAAGAAAAAAAATACCTTACGCAAATGAGTATGGGCCAGATTTTCGCATACTTGACTATATTAGAACCTTAACGCCACCGAAAACACGTCATGAAAGTAATTTAATGGTAGATAAATTATCAGAAATTCGAATGGAAATTGAAGATAAAATCTATGGTAGTAGAGTTAAATTCCCTGAAATTTCAACACAAAGTATTGATTCTAAATATACATGTAATAGAAATGTTGGGGCTAAAACCATCACGTATACGTTTGTCACAAGTGGAAAAAAGGAAGTGGTAAAAAATGAGCAATAAAACTGAGCCTATCCGTGAACTTGAATGTAAGTTTGATGATAATGGGAGTCCGTCCTGGGACTCCTTTCCTTCTCATAAAAACTGCCAGGTCAGAGGTGGGTGTGACTTACCACCTCATTTGCCTGGTATTATTATACTTGTACACGGTGTTAACTCGACAGGAGAGTGGTTTTCAGTTGCGGAGAAAAAACTTTGTGAAGGTCTGAATAAAAGACTTGGGTTAACCGGAACATCACATGAACTGGAAACCAATAAATATCTTTTTGACGATAAAATAGATGCTATGCCTCTAATGTCCAGGGATTTACCTGATGTTAATATAAATAAATCTCCCGTAATTCGTTTTTACTGGGGGTATGCTTCGTCTAAAGGTAATGAAGATAGATACATCATACCTTTAGCTAATGAGAAAGGTGTTGATTATCATCAACTAAAAAGGGAAAATATACCCTATGCCAATATTATGGCACAGGGTCCATTTTTCTGGGGCGGCGGGCCATTCCAGAACGGTACAAACAATTTGCATTCTTTATGGAGTGAAAAAGGGTTCAAAGAGAGAGTCGGTGGAGTCAAAGTTCAGTGGCTTAATGAGGATAAGGATCGCCTGTTAACCAATGCGCCACCGCGAAAATACTATGCCCATGCAGCCAAACGCCTTGCAGACATGGTTGACAGTATCCGTAATAAATATCCTAAAGATACAGTCACTATTATTTCTCACAGCCAGGGTACAATGATTGCAATGGCAGCGGTAGCGATAGCTAAGAACGCACCTGATGCATTATTTTTACTTAACTCACCCTACGCATTGGATCACAACGACCTTAATGGCGCGTCACTTCCGGTAGATGAGTGTATTTCGCCAGAAGGCCGGCAGAATACGCTATCTGCCATCATTGACAAGGTGGCCTGCAGAAGAAATCATTTGTCATCTCTTGGCTATGAAGGGCTTTGTGTCGGACAGACGGCAGATAAAAAGAACTGGCGACCTGATGTTGCACTTGTTGGGGAAAATGGAGATGGTCTTGCTGAGCGAGATAATCACGGGCGCACTTACATCTACTTCTGCCCTCATGATCGTGTTATGGGGTCACGCCCGCTACGCTCAATTGGCTGGCAGGGATTACCTAATGATTCACAGGGGCAGCCCCATCCACTGCTGAAAAAGCATCAGGGATATTTATTTCAGCGTATGCTGGCGCGCAGTACTCCATGTGGCGAAACTCCTAATCCCGTTACACCGTTTGCAAAATTGCCGGATGGAAAACCATTCTGGGACGACAAAGGCGATAAATATCAAAGCAGTAGTTTCACCTATCCCGACCCTCCGGAATGGCAAACAGTTTTTATTAATGCGGAAATGGTGCCTGAACCTATAGAGGCTGCAAAATTAGCTGATTTTGACGAATCACGCGTTGGAGCGGAGCATGACGATAGAGAGATAGATGGCTGGGGTGAAATTAACCCGGACAAAAAAAGTAAAAACGACAATACCTATGACAACTATATCAATCTTTACCCCAATCAGGATATTGTGACTGGTTTTAAAAATACGGGTACTGAATCCGAACCAAGAATGGTTCCCGTAACACGTAAGGAGACATTTGAAGAAAAGGATCTTCGCCTGAGGACCTATGTTTCTCAGCCCACGGATCACAGCACTCTGCCAATGCGTGCTGATTTTATGTCTAAGGTGGTCGCATATGACTTACCCATTGGATACTGTGATGCAACCTGGGATAAAGAATTTATGGCTGATTTACGGCGAAAAGCTGACTGGACGCAGGGGGAGGATCCGTATCTCTTCACTGGAATACCTGACAATGTGCCTGAGCCTGATATAATTAGTCGTGAAACTGTTACTGATAAATTTAATAAGGAGAAATATAAATTACCCATGTACAGGTCTGTCAATAAGGCATAAATAAGTGTTAATAAACCATTCGGTTTAATATACGTGATGAATATCAAAATATATATTCAAGGTCTTAATTTTAACCAAAGGAATGGCAAGTGGGTAAATATATCGTTGTAATAGGGGATGCTACTTCACATGATGGTAGAGTAACTTCAGCCTCGTCCAGTTTTGAAATATCGGGAAAAAATGTCGCCCTCCTGAACGATACTGTATCCTGCCCGTATCATGGTACAAATAACATCATTGAGTGTGATTTTTCTGCCTATGAAGAAAACGGCCGTGGAGTTGTTATCCATCATTGTAAAACACAGTGCGGAGCTGTGGTTATTGCCAGTTTACAGGATATGGAGATCGGATAATGGGATGGTCTCTACCGGTTATTCCAAAGAAAAACAGCGCCCAACAGTGGTCGCCTTGGTTATGCCTCTTGATTGTTTTATTAGGTTTTGTTCTGTCGCTAATTATTGCAGTGTTGGACTCTCCGGAAAATAGATTTCTTTCTTTTAGTAGCGGTTATTGGCTGCCAATGATACTACAAACTACTATCGGATGTTTTACTGTAGTCACCTTCTACACGTTCTGGTGGGAGGTTCAAGCTTTTGCTGTATGGCGTTGGAATTCCTGGAGACATAATACGAATCTTCTGTGGTTCAGAAGAGCACACAAGCACCACTTTGTAAGCTTCCATTGTATAATACCAGCCAACTCTCAATTGCTCCCTAAAATCGCTGGTGTATCGTCGGAAAGCATTGATGAAAAACCGCCGCTGACACTGCTTCCTGGCGAGCCACTAACGCCGGGTATTTCGCGTTTTGAACAACTATGTCGATTACTGTTTGTCAGTATGCCACAGAGGCTTCTTGATAAGCATTCGGGTAATTTAACGGTGATGTTACTTACCTCCTCTAGCGAAAAAGAAGCGGAACAGCGGGCATTTCGACGACTCTGGGATAGCGAAAAACTCTCTGGTTTACCTTATACATTGGTGCTCCCGAAAGAGTTCGCCTTTAAAGACTGGAACCAGTGTGTATCTACTACATGCGGCAACATTCTGGTGCTGGCGATGCATTATCGGCAGCCTAATGAGTCATTACCAGAGTTTGCAAGCGTTTTACTGCTTAAACCATCATCTTTAGTTAAGCAAGGTGAATATAATTTTATCCCCAAAATTTTCCATGCAATGCCCCTTCGTGGTGATGCCATGGAGAATGAATTAATTGAGTGGCGTGATATGGGGCAACAACCATCAGATCAAAGATATTTAGTCTGGCATAGTGGATTAAACATTACGGTCCGACAAGAATTGGGTAGAGTTTTAAATACACTACCATTACCACTGATTGATAATATCGGAGTTGGGGGAGTAATTGATTTTGACAAGGAATTTGGCGTTTATAAAAGGCTTGCTGGATGGTTGATGATTGCGTCAGCTTGCGAAATGACACGTTATGGCCCAGCAACACATTTACTTTTGTGCGAAAATGAAAATGAGGGTTGGGCTGTGACAATAGGAAAGAGTTGTCCGGTGATTTCTCCCCAATTAAGAGAATTTTATTTATCCCCATTTCCTGCTGGAACAGTTATGATGGCGTTGTTGTTTAGTGTTAGTATTTTCGGTTTGATAGCAAATTGCTCACCCTCGATTGCATTTTCCTGGTCTGGCATGGTGATATTTTCATTTCTTCTTGTAGTATCTTTTTCTTTTATAGTCATTCTTACGCGCAATGTAATTTCAAAACTGCTGTATCCTCGTTTTGTTAAGGCTGTCAGAGAGCCCAAAAAGGAAAGGTTGGAATGAGAAAAAATATACGATTGGTAGGTTTTGGTCTCCTGATTTTGGTTATCTTACTCCTGATTGTTTTATTAATTTCTCAGATAAATAAAATCCCTGCTATTATTGAGGGATATTCCACCTGGTTAAAGATAGGCGCGATTATAGGAATATCTTGCATTTCCTGCGTAACAGCTCAGTTCGTCTTATTTGAGAGGCATATTGAAACACCATTTACCCCTGATGATGAGAACTATGTCAACGAGATGTATTATGCGACGGCAGAGAACAACAATGAATTAAAAAAATATCTTCAGCACCGCTATAGTTTCTTTTGGCGCCGCAAAGTCCGCCTGATTTTAGTCACCGGGGACGATACAGCAATCGAACAACTGGCGCCTGGTCTATGTCAGCAGCGCTGGCTGGAGGGCCAGCGTACCGTTCTGATTTACGGCGGCAGTCTGCTCTCCGAACCCGATAACCAGCAATACGCCGCGCTGCGCAAGCTGCGCCGCGGTCGTCCTCTGGACGGGATTGTGCGGGTGATGCCGTCGTCTCTCACCCTGACGCCGCAGATAAGCGAGAGCGACCTGCGCGGGCTGGAAAAAATCAGCGAACTGCTGCGCTATGCCGCCCCGGTCTGGCTGTGGAAACTGTGCGACAGTGAGTGGCCGCAGGCTGACCGCGCGGTGCAGGCGGTAGGGGTTAGCTTCCCGTTACGCGCTACCGAGGACGATGTCGCCCGTCAGCTTGCGCAGATGCTGCCCACGCTGCGGGAGCAGGGGATGCGCCAGATCGCGGAGGAGACCCGCCACGACTTTCTGCTGCGTCTGGGGCAGCGGCTTATCGACGGGGGGATCGCGCAATGGCGCTGGCAGCTGGCGCCGTGGCTGACCGCCTCGCGGCAGCGGCTTGCGCTGCGTGGCCTGATGTTTAGCCTGCCAGAGCCTCGTACCGTAGATCCGTATCAGGAGGCGGATACCTCGCCTGCGGGCCAGCCTCATCTCCTGACGCTGCCCGCGACCTGGCAAGGGATCGTCGATGACTGCCGCCGTTTACGCGGGCATCACGTGGGAATGGCATGGGAGCGGGGCCTGGCGTGCGGTCTGCTGGCTATCCTCGGCCTGTGGGCGGCGGGACTGCTGCTCTCCTTTGCCCTTAATTACAGTCAGATTGCTACAGTCGCGGGAAAAGCCCGCGACCTGGTGGCCCACCCCTCCGTTTCTGACTATCAACTGACGGCCCTTCATGCCCTGCGCAACGAAGCCGGCCGTCTTGTGCACGATGGGCAGAAGGGCGCTCCCTGGTATCGGCGCTTTGGTCTGGACCATCATCAGCAACTATTAGACGCCGTCCTGCCCTGGTACGGTGTGGCAAATCATCGCCTGATACGTGACCCGGCCAATGCCGCGTTGCAGCAGGCGCTCAGCGCGCTGGTCAACTCCGCCCCCAATAGCGACCAACGAGCCCAGCTGGCGAAACCAGGCTATGACCAGCTGAAAGCCTGGCTGATGATGGCTCGTCCGGATAAAGCCGATGGCGCATTTTTCGCGCAGAACATGAAAGCGGTCCAGCCGACGCGAATGGGGATCTCGACCGGTCTGTGGCAAAGTCTGGCGCCGGATTTGTGGGCCTTTTATCTCTCCCTGCTGCCCGAGCGGCCAGAGTGGAAGATCATCCCGGATGCGCAACGGGTGAGTCAGAGCCGTCAGGTTCTGTTGCAGCAGCTAGGTCGCCGCAATGCCGAAAGCACCTTATATGAGAACATGCTCAAATCCGTGCGTCGTAATTTTGCCGATGTGTCGCTGGAAGACATGACCAGTGGCACCGACGCGCGCCGCCTGTTTACCACCGATGAAGTGGTCCCGGGGATGTTTACCCGCCAGGCATGGGAAGGCGGCATTCAGCAGGCCATTGATAAGGCAGCCAGCTCGCGCCGGGAGGAAATCGACTGGGTGCTGAGCGATTCGCGCAAAACGATGTCGACAGACCTGTCGCCGGAGGCGCTGAAAGCGCGTCTGACCCGACGCTACTTCACCGATTTCGCTGGCAGCTGGCTGAATTTTCTCAACAGTCTGCGACTCAACCCGACGACCAATATCGCCGATGTTACCGACCAGCTCACGCTGATAAGCGATGTCCGCCAGTCGCCGCTGATTGCCCTGATGAATACCCTTGCCTGGCAGGGGCAGGCGGGGCAACAAAGGGAGGGGCTGTCGGACAGCCTTATTAAATCGGCCAAAGACCTGGTGGGCGGGAAAGACAAGCCGGTCATCGACCAGTCGGCAACCGGCCCGCAGGGGCCTCTGGATGACACGTTCGGCCCACTGCTCCAGCTGATGGGGAAAAACACGGGCAGCAACGTCATGTCGGCCGATAGCACCCTGAGCCTGCAAACCTATCTGACCCGTATCACCCGCGTGCGCCTGCGCCTGCAGCAGGTTGCGAATGCCTCCGATCCGCAGGAGATGATGCAGACCCTGGCGCAGACCGTCTTCCAGGGGAAAAGCGTCGACCTGACCGACACGCAACAGTACGGTAGCCTGATTTCGGCGAGTCTTGGCGAAGAGTGGAGTGGCTTCGGTAATACTCTGTTTGTGCAGCCGCTGACGCAGGCCTGGGAAACCGTGCTTCTGCCGTCGGCGGCCAGTCTGAATGACAAATGGCGCCGATCGGTGGTCGCCAACTGGCACACCGCCTTTGACGGACGCTTTCCGTTTGCCGCCAGCAAAAGTGACGCCTCGCTGCCGATGCTGGCTGAGTTTGTGCGCAAGGACAGCGGGCGGATCGAACGTTTTCTCACGACGGAGCTGAACGGTGTCCTGCATAAAGAAGGCAGTCAGTGGGTGCCGGATAAGGTCAACAGTCACGGCCTGGTCTTTAATCCGGCCTTTCTGCGCGCCATCAACCAGCTAAGCCAGCTGTCCGACATTCTTTTTACCGACGGCAGCCAGGGGATCAGCTTTGAGTTACAGGCCAGGCCTGCCCCGGAGGTTGTCGAGACACAGTTGACGATAGACGGCCAAAAGCTGCGCTATTTCAATCAGATGGCCGACTGGCAGACTTTCCGCTGGCCGGGGGAGACGTATAAACCCGGCACTCTGCTGACCTGGACCACCGTCAATGCGGGCACGCGTCTGTTTGGTGACTACAGCGGTACCTGGGGCTTTATTCGCTGGCTGGAGCAGGGTAAACGCCAGCAACTCGAACGCAGCCAGTGGATGATGAGCTTCACCGCTCCGGATGGCCGCACCCTGCAGTGGGTATTGCGCTCCCAGCTTGGGAGCGGCCCGCTGGCGCTTCTGGCGCTGCGCGGATTGACCCTGCCGGATCAGATTTTTAGTGTCGATGCGGCTGAGAGCGCACAGGCCCTGACGACGGGGGTAGGGAATAGTGACATGGATGAGATGGAATTATGAGTATTTTACAAAATTTGGTTGCCGCCAGTCAGTTGGATGAAAGCGTACTGCGCCAGCAGGCCCGGTCACGCCAGGCGCAGTGGCAGTCCTGGCTTGCGCCAATCAGTGACACCCAGCCCACCGGGAGCGATCCGGGCTATGACGATGATTTTCAGCGTATCCGCGAGGAGGTCAATAAGATCTCCGGTGTCGATACCGAGCTGATTTGCCAGCTGGCAGAAAAACTGCTGACTCAGACCTGCAAGGATCTGCGCGTGATCACCTTTTACGTGTGGGCGCGTCTGCAGCGGGAAGGCGAGAGCGGTCTGGCGGAAGGCGTTACGCTGCTGGCGGCAATGCTTGAGCGGTTTGGGGCTATGCTCCATCCCCAGCGTGAACGTAGCTGTAAATCGGCGCTGGAATGGCTTGGCAGTCGCCGGATGTCGGACAGTCTGTCTCTTTATCCGGAAGTCGACATGACCACTATGCAGGTCATTATCGGGGCGTTATTGCTGGCGGAAGCCTCTTTTGCCGGCTTGGCTGAGGCATCCCGCCCCGATCTTTCCGGGCTATATCAGATACTGGAGAACCGCCTGGTGCAAAACGGCGGAGCCCGCAGTCTGGTGCCGCAGACCAGCCGCGAAGAACACGATCTGCTACCCCAACATGCGGACACCGCGCCGGTAATGCATACCGTCACGTCAGGTCGTGATTTGCTCGATCAGGCTAAGGTGCTGGCGAAATATCTGCGCGAGTGTCCCGGCGGATGGCTGGCAGGTCATCATCTGATGAAGAGTGTGCGTTGGGATACGTTAACGGAGTTACCGCCGCTGGATGCCTCCGGCCGGACCCGGCTATTGCCTCCCAAGCCTGAGAGTAAAGCCCATCTTAAGCGGTTGTATTTACAGAAAAGCTGGTCGGAACTGCTAGAGCATACGGACACGCTGTTGGCGCAAGGCGTCAACCACTTGTGGCTGGATGTGCAGTGGTACGCCTGGCAGGCGCTGCTGAAACTGGATGCTGACAGTGTACGGGCCGATATCCTGTGCCAGGATATGAAAGGGCTACTGGCTCGTCTGCCGGGGCTGGAAACCCTGGCGTTTAACGATGGTACGCCATTCGCCGATGAAGTAACGCTCAACTGGCTTAACGAGCGTGTTCTGGATGAGATGGCCGGATGGCAAGATGAGCCGGTAATGGCGGCGACCAGCGCTGATGAGGTGCTGTCGCTGGAGCCAGAAGTGCTCACCCGCGCGGACGATGAAGGTATTGAGTCGGCGCTGAACTGGTTACAGGCGCAGCCGGGCTATACCACCAGCCGCAATCGGTGGCTGATGCGCTTATTGATGGCGCGGGTCAGCGAGCAGTACGGAAAAAATGAAATGGCGCTGCATCTGCTGGCGGAACTCGACAGCCGCGCCCGGGAAATGACGCTCGAACAATGGAAGCCGGAGCTTATCTTTGAGGTCAAAGCCCGCCGACTCCGGCTGCTCAGAGGCAAGGCCGGGCGCAGTGAGGCAGAAAAAAATCGCTTGCTGCCAGAAATGGAGTCATTGCTTGCCGGGCTTATCGCTCTGGATCCCGCTCGCGCTGCGGTGCTGTGCGCATAATTCACGCATCATTCACATTGCACTCCCTGCACCTGCGGTTCTCTGCATATCTGAAAGATATTACTTCTTCTGGTGATTTATGGACGATTTAACCCTGCGTTATTACGACGCTGAAATGCGCTACCTGCTGGAAGCGGGTGAAGAGTTTGCCCGTGCTCATCCTGAGCAGGCGGCAATGCTCAATCTCGACAAAGCGGGCGCTCGCGACCCCTTTGTCGAGCGTCTGTTTGAAGGTTTTGCCTTCCTGATGGGCCGCATGCGCGAGAAACTCGATGACGATCTGCCTGAGCTGACCGAAGGCGTGGTCAGTCTGCTGTGGCCACATTATTTACGTACCATTCCCTCGATGTCGGTCGTGGAATTCACCCCCGACTGGCCGGAAATGAAAGAGCCGATGACGATGGTCAAAGGCTTTGAAGTGCTTTCCCGGCCGATCGGTGAAAAGGGCACGCGCTGCCGGTACACCACCACCAAAGCGATCGCTCTACAGCCGTTATCCCTTGAGCTAGCCCGGCTGGCCACCGATACGGATGGCCGGTCGGTGATCACGCTGCGCTTTAACTGCAGCCAGCTGACGGACTGGAGCCGGGTCGATCTCAGTCATATCCCGCTCTACTGTAACGCCGATGCGCCGCTGGCCTGCGCCATGCACGAGGCCTTTACCCTCAATGTGGCCCGGATGTGGCTGCGCATGTCCGATGAGGTGGACAGAAGGCCGCTGGACGGGTATTTCAGCGCGCTGGGATTTGGCGAGGAGGACAGCCTCTGGCCTGAAGATGGCCGCAGTTTTCGCGGTTACCAGCTGCTGCTGGAGTATTTTACCTTCCGCGAAAAGTTCATGTTCATCGATCTGCGCGGGCTGGAGACGGTGGCTTTTCCGGCCGGACTGGCGTGGTTTGAAATCGACGTCGTGCTGGCGGAACGCTGGGAACATGACTTCCGCTTCAGCGAAAAGCAGCTGCGCCTGCACTGCGTGCCAGTGATCAACCTGTTTCCGCTGGAGTCCGATCCGCTGACCATCAATTCCCTGCAGACCGAATACCCGCTGCGCCCGATGCGCGTGCAGGACGGCCACACCGAAATTTACACCGTCGATTCCGTGATCTCCTCGCACCAGCAGGTTTACGCGCCGTTCTCAAGTTTTCGCCACAAAGGCGGCATGATGCGTCATGACGCGGCGGACTATTACTATCATACCCGGGTGCGCCGTGGCCCCTCCGGGCTGTACAACACCTGGCTTATCGTCGGCGGGGAAGCCTTTGACAATCATACCGTACCGGAAGATGAAAGCCTGTCGCTGACCCTCACCGGAACTAACGGCCAGCTGCCGCGTCGTGCGCTGCAGAGCACCGTGCTCGATACGGTGATGAAAACCACTTCCGCCAGCGTCGCGGTGCGTAACCTCTGCGCACCAACGCTGCCGTGCTATCCCCCGGCCCAGGACCGCTTTCACTGGCGGGTGCTGAGCCATCTGGGCAGCAGTTTTCTTTCCCTGATGGACAACGCTGAAGTCCTGCGCGGCACCCTGGCGCTGTATGAATGGACCGACAGCGAGATGAATCGTCGGCGTCTGGAAGCCATCCTCGACGTGAATCACCGCGCGACAGAGCGCTTTGCTCAGGGCCATCTGGTGCGCGGCGTGCAGATTGAAGTCACCCTCGACAGTCACGGCTTTGCCGGACGAGGCGACATATGCCTGTTTGGCGAGATGCTTAGCCGCTTCTTCGCGCTCTACACCGACATCTATTTGTTCAACCGCCTGATTATCATTCTGCAACCAACCGGAGAACGACTGGAATGGGAAGAGAAGCACAGCCGACGCATTCCCGGCTGAACCCGCGGCTGGAGGCCGACCTGCCGCGGATCAATTTTTACCGCTTCTGCCAGCTTCTGGAAAAACGGCGTCCTGGCCAACCGCTGATGGGGGCGACCAGCCATCCGGCTGACGATCCGGTGCGTTTTTACCCGCATCCGGGGATGGGATTCCCGGCCAGCGAACTCAGAGCTGTGGAATACGATGAGGCCGATGACTGCGGGCCGCCGGTCATTCGCACCACCTTTATGGGGTTGTACGGTGTCGATTCGCCGCTCCCGACGGCATATCTCGATGATATCGCCCAGCGCAGGGAAGGGCATGAAGCGCTGCAGGGCTTACTGGATATCTTCAGCCACCGGATCATGACGCAGTTTTACCGCATCTGGCGGAAATACTCCTGGCCCGCCACCTTTGAGCCTGGCGGCACCGATCGTCTCTCGCAGTCGCTGCTGGGCCTGGCGGGGTTGGGCATCCCCGGCACGACGCAGCATATCGCTTCGCCGGCGTCGCGCTTTCTGGCGCTAACTGGCGTGCTGCGGCAGCCTGGCAAAACCCAGCAGGGGATCCAGGCGCTGGTCACCCTGCTGGCCCCGGAGACCACCGTCAGGGTGAGCCCGTACAGCCTGCGTCCGGTGGCGATCAGTCAGCCGCTGGGGTTTTACGGCGATGACGACTTCTTACTGGACGGCAACACGCCGCTGGGTGACGAAGCGATGGACGCCAGCAGCCAGCTCCTCGTCGCCCTTACCACCGACAATCCCGCGGAGGCGCAGGGCTGGAAGCCTGACGGCCCGCTGTTTCGGGACTTTCTGATCCTGCTGCGGGTATACCTCGGCTGGCGATTCCGGGCCAACATCACCCTGACCGCGCCGACCCGACTGCTGGCTGTCCCTCCGCTGGGGGACGAGCCGTTCTGGCTCGGTATGAACGGCGTGCTGGGCGTGGGTGAGGGCGAGAGTGAGGACGATATTCCTCAGACCTTTACCACCGAGCTGGGTACCTATACGGGCCTGCAGCCTGCCACCTCATCTCAAGGAAACCGACGTGTTACGTACAAGTTTGACTAAAATCGCCTGCCTGCTGCCCCTGCTTGCACTTTGTCTGAGCGGGTGCGGGCTCACCCAGCGCGTCTCGGAGGGGACCAAAAATGCCTTCAACGCCGTTTTTTATAAGAAAATTAATACGCTGCATCTGGACTTTACCGCGCGTGAAGCGCTCAACACCGATGCCAGAGAGAATCACTCGCTCTCTGAACCGGTGGTGGTGCGCATCTATCAGCTTAAAGATCGCCAGACCTTTGACCGGCTGGTTTACCAGCAGCTGCTGGAGGAGGGGGATATTCTGCTCGCCGCCGATCTCCTCGCCAGTCGCGATGTGGTGATCGGTCCCGGAGGGGATGCCAGTCTGAATATGCCGCTGGAAGCGGAGGCGACGTTCGTGGCGGTTGTCGGCCTGTTCCGCTATCCGGACACAGAAAGAAATACCTGGAAGCAGGTGCTGGGGCGTGAGGAATTGGATCCGGACAAGCCGCGCATTTTCACCGCCGAACGCAACCAGCTACGGCTCAGGCCTGAAGCGGCGAAGTAACGTCGAAAACAAACATTTGCGGCGGGGCCATCGCGCCAGTTCGCCCTCAATCTTCGTAACCAGCGAACGGGCGATAACCATCTTCATCCAGCCCAACCGGTTTCATCACAGCACAGGGAGATAACGTGACAGCGAGGGAACGTTTTTTTAAGAAACTGCAGCAACAGCAAAATCCGCAGCGGACAGCGGCCCTCGACGGGTCGGCCGCCGCGGATATCGCCAGGTTTCGCCAGCAAATGGCGGCGCTGGCTCAGCAGGTAAGTCAGTGGTTTGACGGAACGGGTATCGAGGTGGTGATTTCGACCCGCCACCTCCACGATCTGAGTACCCTTGGCTACAGCCTCAACAGCGGCATCTGCCGCTACGATATCCCGGCCATTCGTCTGCAAAACGGCGAGCGCAGCGTCAATATCGTGCCGCAGCAGCTGTTGGATGGCGTGGAAAAGGGGATCGTGACGCTGAGTCTCGAGACACCCGGCGGTACGGGCTCCCGGGAGGTGTTTTATCTTAGCCTGGCCCCGGAGGATGGCTGGATGATCCGCAAGGCGCACCAGTCCCCGCAAGCGCGGCTTATGCTTACCGAAGATCGCTTTTTTATGGCGGTCGACAGCCTGGCCTGAAGATCCCTGACAGGGGATGACGTTCCCGCGGCGGCGGTGCAAAGCGCGCATCGCCGCCCGGGGATATCAGGCGCCAAACGCTCCGTCGATGGTGTGCATGGCGCCCGTGACAAACGACGCCTCCGGACCGGCCAGCCACGCCACCATTCCCGCCACCTCTTCCGGGCGGCCGTGGCGCTTAATGGCCATAAAGCTGTGCATCAGCTCTTTCATCGGACCGTTCTCCGGGTTGGCGTCGGTATCAACAGGGCCGGGCTGGACGACGTTGACCGTGATGCCGCGCGGGCCAAAATCCCGCGCCAGGCCACGCGCCAGCCCCTGCAGGGCCGATTTGCTGACCGCATAGGCCGCCATTCCCGGCACCGGCATGCGATCGCCATTGACTGAACCGATGACAATAATGCGCCCGCCTTCCGGCATGCGGCGCGCCGCTTCCACGGAGGCATGGTAGGGGGCATGAATATTGATGCGGAACAGGCGATCGATGGCATCGCTGTCCTGCTCGAGGGCGTCGCCGAAAATGGCGATCCCGGCATTGACCACTAACACGTCCAGCGGGCCGCTGTCGCGGACCAGGCTTATCACCGCATCACGATCGGCGCTATCCGCCTGCACCGCCGTGCTGCCGGTCTCCGCCGCCAGCCGCTCGGCCGCTTCCGGCGAACCGGAATAGCTAAACACCACCGATGCGCCATCGGCGACAAAACGCCTGACAATCGCCGCGCCAATTCCCCGACTCCCGCCTAAAACCAGCACTGATTTGTTGTGAAATGCTGTCATATCCCGTACCTCATGATATTGTAGTGACGATTACAATATGCTGCGGCAAAACAGGCTGTCAAGGATTAATATAGTGACCACTACAAAACAAGGGCGTACTCCGGGACGTCCTCGCCAGTTTGATGCGGAACAGGCCATTGAAACGGCACAGCGCCTCTTTCACGCGCGAGGCTATGACGCGGTGAGCGTGGCCGATCTGACCCAGGCTTTCGGTATCAATCCCCCGAGTTTTTATGCCGCTTTCGGCAGCAAGCTCGGGCTGTATACCCGCGTCCTGCAGCGCTACAGCCAGACCGGGGCCATTCCCATCGACGCCCTGCTGCGAGACGACCAGCCGGTGGCGGCGTCGCTCATCGCCGTGCTGCAGGAGGCGGCTCGCCGCTATGTGGCCGATCCGGCCGCCGCCGGCTGTCTGGTGCTGGAGGGGGTACATTGCCAGGATGCCGACGCCCGAGGGGCGGCTGGCGAATGGCATGCCGCGGCAAGAGCCAAAATCCAGCAGTATATCGCCCGCCATCGCCCGCAGGACGCGCTGCGGGTGACTGACTATATGGATACACTGATGCTTGGCCTGTCGGCGAAAGCGCGGGAAGGGGATAGTCTGCCGCGTCTCCTGGAGACCGTGCGGCTGGCAGGCCTGGCGCTGGAGCACATCCTGCCAGCCTGAGTCGTCAGATGGTTTGTCCGCCCGACACCTCGATCCGCTGGGCGGTCACCCAGCGGTTATCGTCGCGCAGCAGGCTGGCGATCATTGGCCCAATATCCTCAGGAACGCCCACCCGTCCCAGCGCCGTCATGGCGGCAAACTGCGCGTTAACCCCTGCGTCGTCCCGCACCAGCCCGCCGCCAAAATCGGTGGCGATAGCCCCGGGGGCGATGGTATTGACGGTGATGCCGCGCCCGCCCAGCTCGCGGGCCATATACACGCTCAGCATCTCCACGGCCGCTTTGGCGGCGGCGTAGGCGGAGAAGCCAGGATAGGAGACGCGGGTCAGCCCGGAGGAGAAGTTAACGATCCGTCCGCCGTCTGCCAGCAGCGGCAGCAGGGTTTGTACGAGGAAAAATACCCCCTTAACGTGGACGTTAAACAGCCCGTCGAACTGCGCTTCGCGCGTTTCGGCCAGCGGGGCGAATTCGCCGTGCCCTGCGTTATTGATCAGGTGGTCGAAGGTGGTCCGCCCCCAGACGCTGGCCAGCGCGCTGCCGAGGCTATCGGCGAAGGCCGGGAAGCTGGCGGTTTGCGCCATATCCAGCGGCAGGGCGATGGCCTTGCGGCCCAGGGCGCGGATGTCGGCGACCACCGCTTCCGCCTGTTCGAGATTGCCGCGGCAGGTGACGATGACATCCCCACCCTGGCGGGCGATATCCAGTGCAGTCTGACGGCCAAGGCCGCGGTTGGCGCCGGTAATAAGTGCAATCTTAGTCATGTTCGGTCCTCTCTGGTATGTTGAGGCTCTACAATAGGGGCCGCGCGTCAGGCCGGGTTGCCCAATCCTTGTTATTTTTTGCCCATTTCTCTCCGTTCACTCCCTTTTCCCGGGAAATAGCGCATACTCAGGCTTTAAAACTTGCCTGAAAGGAACTTATGCGCGACGCCCTGTTCGATCTCTGCCGCCGGTTTGCTGATGCTCATGTCGATAGCAGCGGGGTGGCGGTTACCCCGGTTCCCGGCATCACCCTGGTGCGGGCCCTGCATCCTGGCGATCTACAGGCGGCTATCTCCAGGCCGCTGGTGGCCATGCTGCTCCAGGGGCGTAAGAGCGTGACCACCGGCCTGGCGAGCTTTGACTATGGCCCGGGGGAGGCGATGGTGATTGCCGCGGATGTCCCCACCACCAGCCAGATCACCGAGGCCAGTCAGCGTTTTCCCTATTACGCGCTGGTGCTGGAGCTGGACCTGGCTATCCTGCGCGAGCTGCAGGAGGCCGGGCCGTCAGGGCCGGATGAGGCGCCCCGCGTCGGTATCGAACCGATGAATGCCGATGTGACGGATGCCGCTTACCGGCTGGCAAGACTGTTTGATCAACCGGGGGCGCTGGCGGTGCTGGGGGAAGGTCTGCGGCGGGAGCTGCATTACTGGCTGTTGCAGAGTGTCCATGGGCCGGCCATTCGGGCGCTGGGCGCCGTAGACAGCCATTCGGCGCGGATCCGCCGGGCGGTGGCGATGCTGCGCCGGGATTTTATGCAGCCAGTCAGCGTCGACGCCCTGGCCGATGCCGCCGGGATGAGCGTCTCTGTCTTTCACCGTCATTTCCGCGCCGTGACCACGCTGTCGCCGCTGCAGTTTCAGAAGCAGTTACGCCTGATCCACGCCCGTCGCCTGATGTTGGCGGAAGGGATGAGCATTGCCCAGGCTGCCGGGGAGGTGGGCTATATCAGCGTGTCGCAGTTCACCCGGGAATACGCTCGCCTGTATGGCGCGCCGCCGGGCCGCGATCGTCGACGGGAAAAAATGAGCGCCTGACCTGGCGCGCGGGCAGGCGGCAGCTCATCCCTGAGCCTGACGCCGGTCGTTTAGTCCGCGATTTTCGCCGTGATATGCACTTTGTTGCCCATTCGCGCTTCAGTGATGCGATAGGTAGTCGCGCCCTCGCGGGCGGCCTGCTGGCGGATTTTGCTCTCCGCATGGTCCAGGGTATCGCCGGTGGCGGTGATGGTTCTGGCATTTGCCGCCAGAGGCAGCAGACAACTCAATACGATCAGTGGAATCAACTTGTTCATCGTCATTCTGTCCTGTGAGAGAAAATCAGCGCGCGGTCTGCAGCCAGCCGGCAATGTCCTGGGTCGGCAGCTGGTGGCGGGCATTCCAGGTGTCGCCCATCGGCCACCACACGCCATCCCCCCGGGCGAAGGCGGCGCGATAGCGCAGCATGGCGTCATCCGGGTCTGTCCGTAGCTGCTCCAGCAGGGCGGGCAGGGTGTGGACGGCTTTGCTGAACGTCTGCTGCGTTACGCGCTCCACGGTATCTGCCAGCTGCCGGTAAGAGGTTGTTTCGCCGGCAACAAACACCACCTCGTTGACGATCCGCGGCTGATGCAGATAAATCGCCGTGGTCAGGCGGCCAATATCCGCCGGTGAGGTGACGGTCACCTGGGTATCCCAGCTGCCAAGGGCGTGAAGGGTTCGGTTGGATAAATTCACTACATCGAAGTCTGGTTCGAAGAGAAAGCTGGTAAACATCCCGGTGGAGACAATGACCCACTCCGTGGCCCGCTGCGCGCGCAGCAGGGTCCGGACATCGTACTGCTCGTCCCAGACCGGCTGACCGCTGCCTTTGCCGACCACATCGTAATTGACGCCAAACTGCCAGGGAAAATAGCGGGGTACCCCGGCCGCCAGCACCGCGCGGGTAATTTTCAGCTGTGTCCCCGGACCGGCGACAAACCCCATGCAGTTAATCACGGTGGTGAATCCGCGAAACTGATCGGCCAGCGTCTCCATGGCGCTACCGGCGATGTCGACGGCGAGGAGGGTGGCTCCGGCGTCGGCCAGCGCCTGATGGTTTGCCGACCGCAGCTGGCCGGCTTCATCCCTGGCCGCCGGCGAGACGATAACCGAGACCGTGCCCTGGCGCTGGATCACCGCAGGCACCAGCGCATCGAGAACGGCGGCGCCCAGTTGTCCCGCTCCCAGCACCAATACCTTTTCCTCATGATTAAGATTATCAGTTTTCATTTTGACTCCTTGCTCAGTTAAGCCTTGTATTGACGGGCTACAGGCTCAGTGTAGGGGGGCGGGCATCATTCGATAAGAACAGGATTTCGGGTTAGACTGTTCGTGATAATGGGATAATAATTGCCGGGGGAGTACGAAATGGACAGACTGGATGCCATGCAGTTGTATGTTGCGGTTGTGGATGCCCACAGCTTCGCCCGTGCGGCGGAGGTGCTCGGGCAGCCGCGCTCCACGGTATCGCGGGTGGTGAAGGAGCTGGAAGCCTGGCTCGGGGCGCAGCTTCTCCAGCGCACCACCCGCAAGCTCAGCGTGACGGCGGAGGGTCGCCGGTATTATGAGGAGTGTAAAAGGCTGCTGGCCGAGATGGCGGCGATGGAAGCCTCTTTTCCCGGGCGCTCGGCTCAGCCCGCCGGGCGATTCAAGGTGGGGATGCCGCAATCCCTTGCCCGCCACTGCATTCTGCCGAGGATCGGCGAGTTTTTGCAGCAGTATCCCGACCTGGAGCTGATCCTCTGCTCAAGCGACAACGTGGAAGATATTATTCAGGAGGGATTCGACTGCGTGATCCGTACCGGGCGAATCGAAGATTCCACCACCCTGGTGGCGCGTCCTCTGGCTCGCTACCGCTGGATGGTCCTCGCCTCGCCGGCCTGGCTCGCGGCCCACGGCCGGCCGCAGGGCATCGACGATCTGCACCAGCACCGGGCGGTGGGCTACCTGAACCACCGTACCGGGCGGACCATCGACTGGCTTTTCTCTCTCAATGACGGCGACTCCGCGATCCGTATGCAGGAGACGCTGGTGGTCGACGATACCGATGCCTATATCCAGGCCGGCGTTCAGGGGCTGGGCCTGATCCGCGTCGCCAGCTATCTGGCGCAACCTTATCTGCAGAGCGGGGCGCTGGTCGCCTGTCTGGAGCAGGCCGCTTCTGATCTTCCCTTGTCGCTGGTCTATCCGCAAAACCGCTATCTGCCGCCGGCGGTGCGCGCGTTTTATGACTGGAGCAGGCGCGTTCTGCAACCCCCGCTCAGCGAGGCCTGATGCCGGGGCATCGGCCCGGTTATTGACCGCGCATGGCCTGTTTTAACTTCGTCACCAGCCAGTTCAGCGCCGGATCCTGCGCCCGGCGTTTGTGCCGCAAAATGCACAGCGTAAATTCCGGATACGCTACCGGCGGAGCGTCCGCGCGCAGCGCATACTGCGCCTGCCAGCGCCGCGCCAGCCCCTGCGGGACGGTGGCGAACAGCGGCAGGGTGGTCAGCAGCAGGGGAAAGGTGGAGAAATTCTGCGTGGCAAAGCGCACGCGCCGCGCGAGTCCCTGGCTGGCGAGCTGGCGGTCAATTTCACCGTGGCCGGTTTCGCGATAGGCCACCATCACATGTTCCCAGGCGACAAAGTCGCTCACCGACAGCGGCCCGCGACAGGGGATCTGCTGCGGCGACCACAGGGTGGTGACTCCCATGGTCATCACTGGCTCGCTGACCACCTCCCCGCGGCTCTGTTTGTTGACAGACACCGCGACATCAATGCGCTCCTCCTCCAGCAACTGGCGAACCTGGAAGGGGTCGGCGGCTATCGACTGCAGTGAGACCCCAGGCGCCTCCTGCATCAGCCCGGGTAACAGCTGGGGCATCAGCCAGTGTTCGCTCCAGTCGCTGAGGCCGATGCGAAAAAGCTGCTGCGCGCGCGCCGGGACGAACTCCCCGACGCCAAACATCGCCGAATGCAGGTTTTCCATCAGCGGCTGCAGGTCGGTCATCAGCGCTTGCGCCCGCGGCGTCGGCAGCATGCCTCTGGCGCTGCGCACGAACAGCGGGTCGTCAAACATCTCGCGCAGCCGCTTCAGCGCCCCGCTGATGGCCGGCTGGCCAAGATGCAGCACCTCTGCGGTGCGGGTGACGCTCGCTTCGCGGTACAGCACCATCAAGACCGTCAACAGATTCAGATCGATACGACTAAAATCATTTTCAATGATTTTCTTCATTATGATAATCAATTTGAATGTGGGTTATCCCGGCAGCATAGTGAATCTCACCCCGATAAATCAACCAGCGCAATGCGCGCGGAGGGTGTGATGCAAACTTACCAGACAGGCGATAGCCTGATTTTCAAAGTGCCGGAGCGCGAGATTACCCTGCAGCCGGCGGCGCTCTATCCAGAGGCGTTCCCGGTAGCGGAGGCGGAGGCCGTTATTCAGCCGATTGCGCTGTCAATCCACAGCTGGTTGGTGCAGACTCCCCACGATCTGATTGTTATCGATACCGCCACCGGCAACGGTCGGGAGCGCGGCGGCAATCCGCTCTATCATCAACTTAACACGCCGTATCTGGAGAATCTCCGCGCCGCGGGAGTGAATCCGGAGGACGTGACCCTGGTGCTACTGACCCACCTGCATACCGACCATGTCGGATGGAATACCGTCTGGCAGGACGATCGCTGGGTGCCGCTGTTTCCCAACGCCCGCTACCTGTGCTCGGCAAAAGAGCTGACGCGGGTGAAAAACAGTGAACGCTACCGGGCGCTGTGGCTCGACAGCCTGCTGCCGGTGATCGAAGCCGGCCTGCTGGAAACCGTCGATGTGGCGGCCCGACCGCGGGTCGGCGGGCGGATCGCCTTTGTGCCCACCCCCGGCCACAGTCCGGACCATGCCGCGCTGATCCTCGCCGCTGGAGATGACTACGCCTGTTTCTCCGGCGATCTCCTTCATTCCCCGCTCCAGTTTGCCCATCCGCAGTGGAACTCAGCGTTCTGCGGCGATCCCCGGCAGGCGGAAGCCTCCCGACGGGAGATGATGGCGTGGGGGGCAAGCCATCATGCTCAATGGTTCACCGGGCATTTTGCCGGGCCTTCCTGCGGCTGGCTGGAGGAGGATAAGCAAGGTGACTATCGCTGGCGAGAGGCCGGGCAACAGGCTGCAGATAAGGGGAAACAGTGATGAATAATGCGCAAAGCGTGTTGGTTTTTGGCGCCACCGGTCAGCAGGGCGGCTCGGTGGCGCGGGCGCTGCTGCACCGCGGCTGGCGGGTTCGGGCGCTAGTCAGGGATCCTTTCTCCGCCGGGGCTGTCGCGCTGGCGGCGCGGGGAGCCGAGCTGGTCGTGGGTACCTTTGAAGACCGGGCGGCAATGCGGTCGGCAATGGCCGGGGTCGACGGCGTCTTCAGCGTCCAGCCCAGTTCGCCGGGAGGGACGGTGACCGATGAGCAGGAGGTACGCTACGGGATAACCATCGCCGATCTCGCCGTCGAGTGCGGGGTGAAGCATCTGGTGTACAGCTCCGGCAGCGCGGCGGGGGAGACGCCGACCGGCGTAGCGCATTATGACACCAAAGCGGAAATTGAACGGCATATCCGCCGCCTGCCGCTGGCGGCGACCATCGTGCGGCCCGCCACCTTTATGGAGCTGCTGGTGATGCCCGGTTTTGGCCTTGATGAAGGTCATTTTCATTTTTTTATGCTGCCGGAGGGGAGGATGCAGGTGCTGGCGGTGGAGGATATCGGCCATCTTGTCGCGGCGGTTTTCGCCGCGCCAGCGCGGTTTGCCGGCAAGACGTTTGAGATCGCCAGCGACAGCGTGACCGGCCGTCAACTGGAGGCGTTATTCTCCGCGGCGGCGGGACGGCCGATCCCCTATTCTCGATTTTCCGATGAGGTGCTGGCTGCCAGTCCTTTTCTGCACAAGCTGACCGGGCTGGTGGACGACGGGCGGCTGGCCGGGCACGCCGACCTCAACGCCCTGCGCCAGCTGCACCCGCAGCTGCACACCTTCGCCGGCTGGCTGTCCGGCCCTGGCCGTCCCGCCTTCGAGCGGGCGCTGACCAGCGGGGCCAACTGGGCGTTTAATCGTTAAAGGCGGGCGTACCGGTCACTCTCGAGGCGTGCTGTCTCGTCGGTGGCTGGCCGCCGCTAGGCGGCAGTCAGGATCGCGTCGGCCAGCACCGCTAAAATCCGCTCTGCGCGCGGGGCATGGGACGGCTGCTCCCGCAGCCAGGCAAGCGCGGCAATCAGATCGAACAGTTCGTCTCCGCTGAGATCTGGCCGTGCCTGCCCGGCCTGCTGCGCGCGGGTCAGCAGCGACGTACCGGCGGCGCGCAGGGCAACGCAGGCGCTGTGCAGGGCGGATTCAGGATCGTCGATAGCGCTCATCAGCGGGGCGATGATCCCGCGATGCTGATGGGTAAACGCCACGCTCTCGGCCAGCCACTCCAGCAGCGCCGCGGCAGGATCGGCGGCGAGCAGAAGCGACTCAGCCCGGGCGGTTAGCGCCGCAAAGCGGCTGCGGAGCAGGGCTTCCAGCAGGCTGTCGCGGTTGGGAAAGTGGCGGTAGAGGGTTCCCATTCCGACGCCCGCCCGGCGGGCGATATCGCGCAGCGAGGCCTCGGCGCCTTGCTCCACAAACACTTCCCGGGCCACGTCGATCAACAGATCATAATTTTTTCTGGCATCAGCTCTCATTGGCGTTCCTTGACAATCGGAGCACTGCTCCATATATTCGGAACAGTGCTCCGTTAAATATAACGCATTTCCATATGAGGAGAAAGCGATGTCGACGCAGATGATGAAGGCTGTTCAACAGCACGCCTTTGGCGGGCCGGAAGTCCTGAGCTATGAGGATGCGCCACTGCCGGTGTTGCAGGCTGGCGAGGTGCTGGTGCAGGTGCACGCGGTGGGCGTGAACCCACCGGACAGCTATCTGCGCGATGGCTATCAACAGCTGCCCCCGGAATGGCGGCCCGAGGTCCGCTTTCCCTTGATCCTCGGGACCGATCTCTCCGGGGTGGTGGTGGCGCGGGCGGATGACGTCCGGGAGGTGGCGGTCGGCGACGACGTGTATGCCATGGCGCGTTTTCCTGAAGGGGCGGCAGGGGGCAGCCGCGCTTACGCCGAGTACGTTAGCGTACCGGTCAGCGACCTGGCCCGCAAACCCCTAACCCTGAGCCATCAGCAGGCCGCCGCGGTGCCGATGTCGCTCCTCACCGCCTGGCAGTTCATGATCGATCCCGGGCATGAGGTGGCGAATCCGCTGCAGCCGGGGCCGCATCGGCCGGTGCCGCTGGCGGGTAAACGCGTCCTGGTCAACGGTGCGGCGGGCGGCGTTGGTCATTTCGCCGTGCAGCTGGCGAAGTGGCAGGGCGCCGAGGTGATTGCCGTCGCCGCGGGCCGCCATGAAGCCTTTTTGCGTCAGCTCGGCGCCGATGCTTTTATCGACTATACGACCACTGCGGTTGAGGAGGCGGTGCGTGACCTGGATCTGGTCATCGATGCCCCGGGCGGGCCGGCCAGCGGCCGTTTTCTGCGTACCCTGCGGCGCGGCGGCGCGCTGTACCCGGTCTTTCCGCTCGGTTTTGCCGTGGCGGAAGAGGCGCGACAGCGCGGAGTGACGGTCTCGACCACCCAGGTACGCTCCAGCGGCGCGCAGCTCGCCCGGCTTGCCGACCTGCTGGACGCCGGGGTCATCCGGGTGGCGATTGACAGCGTTTTCCCCCTTGCGCAGGCGCAGATGGCGCACGAGCGAGCGGTGCAAGGTCGTCTGCAGGGCAAAATTGTGCTGTCGGTGATGGACTCCTCAGCGGAGTAACCCCCGGCGGCCTGGGTTACGTGTTTTCACTTCCCCCGGCGGCGGACTAAAACAGCGCCAGCCGGGCGAGACGGTCCAGCGCGTTGCTCAGCGCGTCGTCGCCTGCCGTGAGGCTGATGCGAATAAACCCTTCACCCCCTTCGCCAAAACCAGTGCCTGGCGCCACCAGAATATGCGCTTCCTGCAGCAGCAGGCGGGCAAACTCCTGCGAACGGTAGCCGGGCGGCACGCCGAGCCAGAGGAAGAAAGTGCCTTGTGCGGCACGCGCCGGCCAGCGCAGCGCAGCCAGTCGACGCAGAACCCACTCCCGACGTTGATGATAGACCGCCGTCAGCTGCGCAATCCGTTCGGCCGGCAGGTTGAGCGCGGCGATCGCCGCATCCTGAATCGCGCCAAACACCGTGCTGTAGCTATGGGTGTGCAGCTTTTTAAACGCCTGGATAATCGAGGCGTTGCCGACCGCGAAGCCGAAGCGCCAGCCGGCCATATTAAAGGTCTTGGAAAAAGTATAGGTTTCCACTCCCCATGCTTTCGCGTTGGGCTGGGAGAAGAGGCTCAGCGGCGCATCGCTGGCCGCGCTGCCGATGGCCGCATAGGCAAAATCATGGAGGATCGGCACCTGGTGACGACGGGCAAATTGCAGAGCGCTGGCGAACAGCGCCGGCGTGGCGAGGGCGCCGGTTGGATTATGCGGGTAGTTAAGCACCACCAGCCCGGCCTTGTCAGCCACCTCCCGGGGGAGGTCGTTAAAATCCGGCAGGAAATGGTTCTCCGCCCTGAGCGGCAGGCCATAAAACGTTGCCTGGGACTGCAGCGCCGCTGAGCGGTAAATCGGATAGCAGGGATCGGTGGAGATCAGATATTGACCGGGGCTGAGCAGCGCCCGCGGGATGCCGCCAATGCCGATATGCGAACCCTGAAACACGGCGACTTCGCTGTGCGGATCGAGTTCCACATCATACTGCCGGCGATAGAACTGGGCGATCGCCTCGCGGACCTGTGGTTTGCCCCAGAACGACGGGTAGCCATGGTTTTCACGACGATGAATGGCGCTCTGCAGCGAGTCAATCACTTCCGGCGGAGTGGGTTGATCCGGACTGCCGCTGGAAAGATCGATCAGCGGTAGCGCTTCGGTGTTGACCTCCGCGGCCAGTTTTTCCAGCAAGCTGAACAGATTCTCTTCCAGCGCGTCCACCAGCGGCGAAGCAGTAAAATCAGGCATAACATTCCCGGTGTAAGTCACGAATAATTAGCCATCTTTAAGGGATTTATTGCGCCTGGCTAAATAACAAAAAACGCAAAGGATTCTTGTTTTTAGGATATGTCGATATAGCAAAAGTTAATGAGGAATTAGCAAAAGGAAATCCGGCGTTCTGGCTTACAACCCACAGTCGGCTGTGATTTAATCGCTCAATATCGCCAACCTTCCAGGAAAATACCTTATGAACAAGTCAGTTGCGCTCGGGATGACTCTCGCCCTGTTGTCGGCCACCTCTTTTTATGCCGCCGCCGATGATCATCTTATTCGCGTCGGCTTTAACCCCGGGCCGTACAAAGAACAATTTGAGAAAGGCGTTGCGCCCTATTTATTGAGTAAAGGATATAAAATCGAATATAAGGATTTCAGCGACGGTATTCAGGTGAATGATGCAGTAGCCCGCGGGGATATCGAAGCGAATATTATGCAGCATCCGGTATATCTGAAAGCGATCAATGAGCGGCTGGGGATTGATAACGTGGGCATTGTGCAGGTCCCCACGCCGCCGATGGGGCTGTACGGCGGTAAACTGACCACCCTGGGGACGCCGGCGGCAGGGACCGTCGTGTCGGTACCGAACCAGCCGTCAAACGAATATCGCGCGGTGCTGGTGCTGCAGAGCCTGGGCTGGGTGAAGGTCAAACCGGACAGCGACCCCGCCACTTTTTCGCAGCGCAATATCGTTGACAATCCGTACAAAATTGTCCTTAAAGAGATGGATAATGCCCAGCAGGTTCGCGCTCTGCCGGATGTCGACTATGGCCTGATTCAGGGCAATTTCGCCGTCTCCAGCGGTATGTCCCTGACCTCGGCATTAAAGCTGGAGGCAGCCACCAGCCATTTTATTAATGTCGTGACCGTCGCCGGTAAAAATCAGAAGGCGCAGTTTGCCAAAGATATTATCGATGGCTACCACTCTGCCGATTTCAAAAAATATATTCTCAGCCATCCGCAGTATGATGGTTACCTGCTTCCTGATTATTTAAAATGAATAACGCGATGATAGAGTTTCGCCACGTCAGTAAAAGCTTTTCCAGGAAAGGACATCCGGTTCTGGCCCTGCAGGATATTAATCTCAGCATTGAACGAGGCGATATTTTCGGCATTATTGGCTACAGCGGGGCAGGAAAAAGCACCTTATTACGGCTGATTAATCGTCTGGAAACGCCTGGCGAGGGCGAGGTGCTGTTAAACGGCGAGCCGCTACAGGCCTGCAGCGGCCAGCGCCTGCAGGCCATCAAAAAAGATATCGGCATGATCTTTCAGAATTTTAATCTGCTGAATTCGAAAACCGTTTTCCATAACATCGCCATCCCGCTGATTTTACAAGGCCGCGACAAGGCCTTTATCCAGGCGCGGGTGGCGGAACTGCTGGCGTTCGTCGATCTGAGCGACAAAATCCACAGCTACCCTAATGAGCTGTCGGGTGGACAAAAGCAGCGGGTCGGTATTGCCCGGGCGCTGGCCACCAACCCGTCGGTACTGCTGTGCGATGAAGCCACCTCGGCGCTCGATCCCCACACCACGGTGCAGATCTTACTGCTCTTGCAGGAGATTAATCGCCGCTATGGCATCACCATCGTACTGATCACCCATGAGATGTCGGTGATCCAGAAAATCTGTCACAAGGTGGCGGTGATGCAGGCGGGCCGTATCGTTGAGCAGGGGACGGTTTTCGACCTCTTTGCCCAGCCGCAGCATCCGGTAACGGCCAGTTTCGTGCAGTCGGTGGTGCACGATCGTCTGCCGCAGCGGGTGGCGTCGCTCCTGCAGCGCGATAACGGCGCCCGGGCTATACGCCTCGAATTTATCGGCGCGACGGCGCAGCAGCCGATCATTAACCACCTGATCCGCGAGTATGCTGTCGAGGTGAATATCCTGTTTGCCAGCATGTCTGAAGTTCAGGGCCGGATTTTGGGATTTATGATTGTGCAACTCCTCGGCGAGCCTGACGAAACCGACCGCGCCATCACCCATCTGGCCGATGCAGGAGTGAAAATCACCCATGTTTGATCTTATTGATACCGCCATTACCGGCGATCAGTTTCTGCTGGCGCTGCATGACACGCTGATTATGGTCGCCGTCTCGCTGGGCTTTGGCGCGCTGATCGGCGTACCGTTAGGGATTGTGCTGGTGGTTTGCCGTCCCGGCGGCATCGTGGCCAACCCGGTGGTGCATCAGGCGTTGAATCCGCTGATTAACGTGCTGCGTTCGCTGCCGTTTATCATTTTGCTGATTGTGATCCTGCCCTTTACCCGACTGCTGGTGGGCACCACTATCGGCACCGCGGGGGCCATCGTGCCGCTGATCGTTTTTGTCGCCCCGTACATTGCCCGGCTGGTGGAGAGCTCACTGCTGGAGGTGGATGAGGGGATCCTCGAAGCCGCGGATGCGATGGGCGCGACCCCCCTGCAGACGGTCTGGCATTTTATGCTGCCGGAGGCGGCAGCGTCGCTGATTCTGGCCCTTACCACGGCGACCATCGGCCTGCTTGGTGCGACCGCCATGGCAGGAACGGTGGGCGGCGGCGGAATTGGCGACCTGGCGATCACCTATGGCTATCAGCGCTTCGACGCCTTTGCCACCCTCACCACCGCCCTGGTGCTGATTGTGATTGTCCAGCTCATTCAGACGCTGGGCACCCGCCTGGCTCGCCGACTGCGTCGCGAATAACCGTCGTCCCGCCCCGGGGTAACCGCGGTTCGCGGGACAGCGGCTTAGCGCGTGGAGACCGCGGCAAAGGCATGGGCGACTCGCGCAATATTACCGTGGTTGAGCCCGGCCACGCAGACCCGACCGCTGGCGATCAGGTAAATGCCGTACTCTTCACGCAGGATGTCCACCTGCCGGGTGCTAAAGCCGGTATAACTGAACATGCCGCGCTGGGTCAGCAGATAGGAAAAATCACCCTCCGGCTGGGCGGCCTGCAGGGCCGTCACCAGCGCGACGCGCATGGCGCTGATGCGGGTGCGCATGGCTTCCACTTCTTCCTGCCACAAGGCGTTCAGCGCGGGAGCGTTGAGCACCTGCGATACCACCTGGGCGCCAAACCCCGGCGGGCTGGAGTAGTTGCGCCGCACGGTGGCTTTCAGCTGGCCCAGCACGCGCCCGGCGATATCGGCATTGTCGCAGACCACTGACAGGCCGCCAACCCGCTCGCCATACAGCGAAAATATCTTGGAAAACGAGTTGCTGACCAGCGCCGTCAGCCCGGCGCTGGCGATGGCGCGAATGGCATAGGCATCCTCGTCCAGTCCGCGGCCGAAGCCCTGGTAGGCGATATCAAGGAATGGGATCAGCTCCCTGCCGATCAGCACCTCAATCACGCGATCCCACTGCTCGCGGGTGAGATCGGCCCCCGTCGGGTTATGGCAGCAAGGGTGAAGCAGCACAATGCTGCGCGGCGGCAGTTGCTGGAGGGCGGCGAGCATAGCGGGGAAATTCACCCCGCGGGTGGCGCTGTCGAACCAGGGATAGGTATGTACCTCAAAGCCGGCGCCGGCAAAGATGGCAACGTGGTTCTCCCAGGTTGGATCGCTGACCCAGACCGCGGAGTCGGGGAAGTAGCGCTTGAGGAAATCAGCGCCCACCTTTAGCGCGCCGGAGCCCCCCAGCGTCTGGATGGTGGCGATGCGTCCGGCACGCAACGCCGGATGATTGTCGCCAAACAGCAGGGTCTGGACCGCGCGGCGATAGGGCGCCAGCCCCTCCATCGGCAGATAAAGGCTGGCCTTTTGCTGCTGACTCTGCAGCCGGTCAGCGGCCTGACGGACCGCCTCCAGCTGGGGAATAATGGCCTGCTCGTTATAGTACAGCCCGATGCTGAGGTTAACTTTGTCTGCCCGGGGATCCTGTTGAAAGGCTTCCATCAGCGACAGGATAGGATCGCCCGCATAGGCGTCAACGTTCTGAAACACAGTGGTTACTCCTGGAATGACCGTCAAAGGTGAAGCCATTACACCGCGTAGCGTCCGGGACGGTGGTTCATGGCGATAATCGAATTCAAAACTACGGCGCCGAGGATAGAGACCAGCAGCATCGGCAGGCTTACTACCCATAGCGAGGCGGTGACGATGCAGGCGTCAACCACCATCTGGAATTTACCGGCGCGGATGCCACTTTTGTCCTGCAGATAGAGGGCCAGAATATTAACGCCGCCGAGGCTCGCTTTATGGCGAAACAGCACCACAAAGCCAATGCCGACCATGATGTTGCCGAAGAGGGTGGCGTAATAGGGGTTCAGGCGATCGACATGGATAAAGTAACCGTGCAGGTCAGAGAACAGGGACACCAGTCCGACCGCGCAGAAGGTTTTCAGCGTGAAGGCGGCGCCCATCCGCCGGACAGAGAGCCAATAGAAAGGCAGGTTAATGACGAAGAAGACCACGCCAAACGGCAGGTGGGTGGCATAGTGGATCAGAAAGGCCATACCTGCCGTTCCGCCGGTCAGGGCGCCGGCCTGGCGAAATAAAATAATGCCAAAGGAGATCATCAGCGTGCCGAACAGCAGCGCCAGGGTATCCTCCAGCCAGGTGTGGGTCAGTTTTTCAGGGGAAAGGATATTATCCATAAATAAGCACTATCTTTTCGTTAACAAGGATAAGTCCTTATTTGCAAAAATCGCACCAGAGGAGAGGGCCTGGCGATCGTTTGCGGAAAAAACAGACGCTATTCAGCCTAACGTATTGTTATGCCGAAAAGAGAAAATTGCACAAGTCATGCGATTTTCTGCAATCCATTGCGCAAATCGTGCAAATTATCACGCTGTGATGCATTAACTAACCCTGCGTTTGCACCAGCGCAGGGCATCATGCCCTGATTCAGCGCAGCGGATCCGGGCCCGGCATCAGTTGGCCATTCTCTTTAAGGCGGTTGAGTATCACCGCGGTTTTCAGGTGGGCGACCCCTTTGTTTTGCGCCAGAATATGGCTGATCAAATGGCTCAGACCGGGCAGGTCCGGGACCGTCACCCGCAGCAGATAATCGGCGTCGCCGGTGGTTTTCCAGGCGTCCAGGATGGCGTCCACTTCACTGAGCATCTGGTGAAAGCTCTCCACGCATTGCGGGGTGTGATTCAGCAAGCGCACTTCTATCAGACCCAGCATTTCCTGTCCGGCAGCATCCGGCGCCAGCCGCGCGTGATAGCCGAGGATAAGCTGCGCCTGTTCAAGGGCGATGCGGCGCCGTGAACACTGGGAGGCGGACAGGCCGATGAGATCGCTCAGTTCCTGATTGGTCAAACGGCCATTGGCCTGCAGCAGGGTGAGAATTTTCAAATCATAGTCGTCGATGTTGTACATGGTGGCCACTAATGGAACGTCAGAGTGGTTAACAGCCTAACAGCTTTTTGCCCGCCGTGAAGTCTGACGACAGGGCGACGACGCCGGCGCACCAAAACGGGTCAGCTTTATGCATGAGAAGGCTATTTTTCTCATGAACTGTGCGATTTCAGGCGGTTTATTGCGCGTTATGTTTGGCCTGGCGGCGCATCACTCACGCCCCAGAACAGACGGATAAATAATATTTTAATAAAATTCAATATCTTGCTCTTGCTCTTATGGCGGGATGCTGCGCCCTGGCCTGAAAGTTGCTATCGCCGAAGGTGACTTTTTACAGACAGGGGCAGGTCAGAGATGACAACGCAGCAAGAGCATCAGTTAAAACGTGGGTTAAAAAACCGCCACATCCAGTTGATCGCCCTCGGGGGCGCGGTCGGCACCGGACTGTTTTTAGGTATCGCGCAGACGATCCGTATGGCAGGCCCCTCGGTCCTGCTGGGCTACGCCATCGCCGGAGCGATCGCCTTCTTCATCATGCGACAACTTGGCGAGATGGTGGTAGAGGAGCCGGTGGCGGGGTCGTTCAGCCATTTCGCCAACCGCTACTGGGGGCCTTTCGCCGGGTTTATGTCCGGCTGGAATTACTGGGTGTTGTATGTGCTGGTGAGCATGGCGGAGCTGACGGCGGTGGGGATCTATATTCAGTACTGGTGGCCGGAAGTACCCGCCTGGCTGTCGGCGGCGATCTTCTTCGTGGCGATCAACGCCATCAACCTGACGAATGTCAAAGTGTATGGCGAGCTGGAGTTTTGGTTCTCGATTGTCAAAGTGGCCGCCATCATCAGCATGATCGCCTTTGGCAGCTATCTGTTATTTAGCGGCCACGGCGGCCCGGCGGCGACGGTGGCCAACCTGTGGCAGGACGGGGGATTTTTTCCTAACGGTATCACGGGCTTAGTAATGGCGATGGCGGTAATCATGTTCTCCTTCGGCGGGCTTGAGCTGGTGGGGATCACCGCGGCGGAAGCCGACGAACCGCATAAAACCATTCCCAAAGCCACCAACCAGGTGATCTACCGTATTCTGCTGTTTTATGTGGGTTCGCTGGCGGTCCTGCTGTCACTCTATCCCTGGCGTAACGTCGTGGAGGGGGGTAGCCCCTTTGTGCTGATCTTTCATGCCATTGACAGCAATATTGTGGCCAACGCTCTCAATCTGGTGGTGCTCACCGCCGCGCTGTCGGTCTACAACAGCTGTGTGTACTGCAACAGCCGGATGCTATTCGGCCTGGCTCAGCAGGGCAATGCTCCGCGGGCGCTGCTGCGTGTTAACCGCCGGGGGATCCCGTTGACCGCGCTGGCGATATCTGCCGTCGCCACGGCGCTTTGCGTGGTGATTAACTATGTGATGCCTGGTAAAGCGTTTGGCCTGCTGATGGCGCTGGTGGTGGCGGCCCTGGTGATTAACTGGGCGATGATCTGCATCACCCATCTCAAGTTTCGTCGCGCTATGCAGCGGGCCGGGAAGGTAACGGCCTTCCAAAGCCTCGGCTATCCCCTGACTAACTGGCTGTGCCTGCTGTTTCTCGCCGGGATCCTCGTGGTGATGTATCTGACTCCCGACATCCGCATCTCCGTCTGCCTGATCCCGGTATGGCTGCTGATCCTCGCCGCAGGCTATCTGCTGCGGAAGAAAAGCGCCCCGGCGCTGGTGGCGATGAAAGAAGGTTAATCGCCAACACCCTGCCGGGCGGCAGGGTGATATTCTCATCGTGAAAATAACGTCAATACTTCTAGTGGATTTTATAATTCCTATAAATGATAACCGGACATGTTAATCTGGGAATAGATGACATGAACATGCTTTTTATTGATATTGCGTGGCGCTTTGGTAATATCCCGACGGCATTCAGGTTTATTTTATAATGCCACCGAATGGAATAGTAAAATACATAATGGAGTATGGGATGAAGCATGTTCATAAACTGGTCTGGATAGGCCTGTTCGTCAATATTATTATCTGTTTTGTCGCGCGAAATTTATTACTCGATGAAGGACAGCTGAACTTTCATCATCGGGCGGACAGCATGTGGTCCTGGCTGGTGCTCGCTCTGTTTATCGCCGTGGTGGTTCAGGCCGTCAGTATTATGTTGTCGGGCCGCTATCCTTATCTGGCCATCGTGCTGGCATTTATTGGCGGTATCGTGATGGTGCCCGCCAGCATGATCTTTCTGGTTGGCTGTATGTTCAGCTTTCAAACGCGGATTAACGCCGGTTTTACCCCGTGGCGGTCAACAACCGGGGCGATGGGCCGCGACGATAATCACCAGCTATTAACCTTTAATGCATCCGGTTTTTATCCGCAGGGGGCGCTGGCGCTCATCGCCGGCATTATTATCTTAATGATTGGCATGGGTATTGGCGGGGTATTTATTGCCGCCGGCATTGTTGCGCTGTGCAATGGCTATCGTCTGCAGAATCGGGTGGTGATTGGCGTGAGCGGCGAGTCGATGATATTTACACCGGGGCTCTATGCCGATACCTACGTTATTCCGTTAGGTGACGTTGTGCTGGCTGAGCGCGGGAATAATGATGCGAAAGTTCGGCTACGGATCCGTTCCAGCGGCAGAAGCTTCACGTTGCGTAAAAAACTGCTCGCCGGCGATAACGTTAATGATGCCTTCGCCGCCATTCTGGCCAAACTGTCCACGGTTTAAGGCCGACGGGGAAGGGAAGCCGCCAGGAGAGAAACACCTGGCGGCGAAAGCGTGGGTTAGCATGCGCGTTCATCGCGCCAGCCTGCACCCACGCCCTACAACACCAGGTTGCATGTTAATCCACGTTGGTAAAATAATCGCGCGCGGCGGTCTCGACGCGTTTCGCATCCAGCCCGGTCTTCTCAGTGATCTGTTCGATAAACGGTTTAAATTTCTCGTCCATCACGTTACCCCCGTCCCAGTGGGCGACGTAAAATTTGCACTGATAGCGATAAAAATGGAGAGTGGTATCTCCTAACGTGTAGTACATGAGCTTCTCCTGTCCATAAATGCGGTCGCCGCGTCCACAGCGTCAGCAACCCTTTTCTCATCACGATCGATCTGCTCTCTATCCTCCTCCCAATTGGCTAAAATTTCCAGCGGTGCTTTGCGCTATAAAGCAGGATAAAAGAGGGTTAGATTGCGGACGAGTAGTGATTTTTTTCTGAAATGGAACGGAGGAACCGGTTACCTGCGGGATGCGCAGATAACCGGAGAGCAGGCAGGATTAGCGCAGCGCGTTGCGCTCGTCGTCGGTCAGGTCCAGGGTCTGCACCATGCCGCTTTCTGCAGCGCGCACCGCCGCTTCCAGAACGGCCATTACCGCCAGCGCTTCAACCGGCGGCACCGGATTGGCGATCTGACCGTTCAGCGCGTCGCGGATCTGCATATAGTACTGGCGCTGATCGCCCTGCGGAGTGGCCTGAGAGTGGGTCTGCAGCGAGGCGTCATAGATCACCAGCTTGTCATCATCCTGACCCCAGCCGGCACTTCCCGGCTCCACGCCCGCCAGCAACTGGCTCTCCTGCTGGTCGGCCCGCGCTTTGATCACGCTGCCTTTATCGCCGTGCACGGTGAAGCGCGAGGAGCCGCCCGCGACCAGCATGCTGCAGTGCAGGATCGCTTTATGCGCCGGGTAGTTTAATACCACATGCGCCCAGTCGTTGATCTCCGCGCCGTCGCGCAGGGTGGCGATATTGCCTTGTACCGACTGCGGCAAACCAAACAGCTGCAGCGCCTGGTCGATCAGGTGGGGCCCCAGATCGAACCATAAACCACTGCCCGGGACGTTCTGCTCACGCCAGCGGACGCGAACTTCCGGACGGAAGCGGTCAAAATGCGACTCGAAGTGTTTCACCGTGCCAATGGCGCCCTGCTCAATGACCTGACGGATCCCCAGGTAGTCGCTGTCCCAGCGGCGGTTATGGAAGACCGAGAGCAGGCGCTGTTTCTCCTCAGCCAGGGCGATCAGCTCCCGGGCTTCCTGCATATCGAGGGTAAAAGGTTTATCCACCACCACATGCTTGCCGGCGTTCAGCGCCAGGCGGGCCAGCGGCGCGTGGGTGGCGTTGGGGGAGGCGATGACCACCAGATCGACATCCGGATGCTGAACCGCTGCCTCCGGGGAAGCGATGACCGTGACATCCGGCAGGTCGCGTTTGACTTTCTCTTCATCGCGCGAGGCGACGAACGCCAGATTCAGACCCGGCACTGAACGGATAAGCGGCGCGTGGAAGGTCTTACCGACGAAGCCATAGCCAATCAGGGCGATATTTATTGTGTTGTTACTCATCAGGTTCTCCACGCGGTTAAGCGTCAGCAATGTGTACAGAGAGGGCGGGGTCATCCCCCAGCTCAGCCCAGGGACGATCAAGAAAAAGATGGTGAATATCGCTGAGCCCGGCCACCAGCCACGGCTCGCAATGGTTGACTTTGGTATGGTCTGCCACCAGCCAGTGCTCTGCGCTGGCGGCCAGCATGGCGCGCTTCACGTCAGCATCGGCCTCCTGGCTGGCGCTCAGCCCCAGCCCGGCATGAAGCGCGCAGGCGCCGAGAATGGCGATGTCGGCCCGGTAGCGGGCGACCAGCGACAGCGTAGCGCTGCCGGCGAACAGCCGCTGTTCACTGTCCCACTGGCCGCCAAGCAGGATCAGCTGGATATCGGTACGGTCGCTAAACAGCTGGGCGATATCCAGCGAAGGCGTGATCACGGTCATCGGCCCTTTAAGCTGAGCGGCGACCGCCAGCACCGTGCTTCCGGCGTCAAGAAACAGCGTCGAGCCGAGGGGGATGCGCGCGGCGACCTGCTGACCCAGGCGCTGCTTGGTCTGGGGGAGCAGGGCGTTTCGACCCTGGCGCGTCATCGCCGGGACGTTAAGAGCGATGGCGCCGCCGTGGTTTTTCTGCAGGACACCCTGTTTTTCCAGCTCGCTCAGATCCCGGCGAATGGTATCGGCCGAGACCTGTAGCCCTTCGACCAGTTCGCTGATGCTTAGCTGGCCGTTTTCACTCAGCCTGTCGAGGATGTGTTTTTGTCTGGCGAGCTTATGCATGGCAAGCGACTCCGCAAATTAACGCAATAAACAGCATAATACAGCAATGAGTGGCAAAATAAACCGCAAAAAGACGCATTGAGATCGGCAAAACGGGAAGAACTTGATTTCACTACGCTTTAACGTTAAATGAGGAGTGCAGCGCGACCCGGGGCGAAAGCGCTTTTTAATGAAGCTATTAGCCCTACTTACCGGGCAATAAAAAGCGAAAAAGCGCGCTTTCGCGTACCTTATAGAGAGTGCGCGCAATGTGACAGGTATGGATTAACGGAGGTTGAGTGGACGCGATTAAAGGCTCGGAGTTGCAAATACCGGACGCGATCTTCGCGTGGGTGCTCGACGGGCAGGGGGGCGTGAAGCCGCTCACCGATAACGATATTATCGACAAAGACAAGCCCTGCTGGCTGCATCTGAATTATACCCACAGCGACAGCGCCGACTGGCTGGCGGCCACCCCGTTGCTGCCCAACAACGTGCGTGACGCCCTGGCGGGGGAGAGCACCCGGCCACGGGTGACGCGGATCGGCGACGGGGCGCTGATCACCCTGCGCTGCATTAACGGCAGTACCGATGAGCGTCCCGACCAGCTGGTGGCGATGCGTCTGTATATGGACGAGCGGCTGATCGTCTCCACCCGTCAGCGCAAGGTGCTGGCGCTGGACGATGTGCTGGGTGACCTGAAGGAGGGCAATGGCCCGACGGACGGCGGCAGCTGGCTGGTGGAAGTCTGCGATGCGCTGACCGATCATGCCAGCGAGTTTATCGAACAGCTGCACGACCGCATTATCGACCTGGAAGATGACCTGCTTGACCAACAGGTGCCACCGCGGGGTTTTCTCGCGCTGCTGCGTAAGCAACTGATTGTGATGCGCCGCTATATGGCGCCGCAGCGCGACGTTTACGCCCGACTGGCCAGCGAGCGGCTGCCGTGGATGAGTGACGATCAGCGGCGGCGGATGCAGGATATCGCTGAGCGGCTGGGGCGCGGTCTGGATGAGATCGACAGCTGTATCGCCCGGACGGCGATCATGAGCGACGAGATCGCCCAGATTATGCAGGAGTCGCTGGCGCGGCGGACCTACACGATGTCGTTGATGGCGATGGTGTTTCTGCCCAGCACCTTTTTAACCGGCCTGTTCGGCGTCAACCTTGGCGGGATCCCGGGAAACAGCTGGCATCTGGGGTTTAGCCTCTTCTGCCTGATGTTAGTTGTTGTCATCGGTGGTGTTGCGTGGTGGTTACATCGCAGTAAATGGTTGTAAAGAATCGCCTTTTAGCGGCCGCATTGCCGGGAAAACCCGGCAATGTTTGAGCGAAATCAATAAACCACCTACCCATTCAGGGCAATATCTCTCTCGCAGGTGAATGCAACGTCAAGCGATGGGCGTTGCGCTCCATATTGTCTTACTTCCTTTTTTGAATTACTGCATAGCACAATTGATTCGTACGACGCCGACTTTGTTGAGTCGGCTTTTTTTTTGCGCTCTCCGGACCAGCTTCTACGCTTACTAAGACACCCGACGGTCTTCAGGCCGTTAAGCCTGCGGGTACGCCCGTATTACTCTCCGGGAGGCCTCTATGCATTACGCTTCAGGGCTGACAGCCCAGTCTATCCCCATCTCACCCGAGCCGAACGATCCGGCTCCTTTACCCGACCCACGACCGCGTCCGCAGCCGCAGCCCGATCCGCCGCCTGACGAAGAGCCGATTAAATTGTCGCATCAGGCGCGGAGATCTGCGAGGATACGCGCCTGCAGATTGTCCGTCCTTTAATACGAGAATACATTGTGACCGCTTTTTCTACCCTGACTGTTTTACCTGCCGCCCAATTAGCCAACCTTAATGAGCTGGGTTATCTGTCGATGACCCCGGTTCAGGCCGCCGCCCTGCCGGCGATCCTTGCGGGGAAAGATGTGCGCGTGCAGGCAAAAACCGGCAGCGGAAAAACGGCCGCATTTGGGCTGGGTCTGCTGCAGCATATCGATCCGGCGCGCTTTGAAACCCAGTCGCTGGTCCTGTGTCCGACCCGCGAGCTGGCCGATCAGGTTGCCGGTGAGCTGCGTCGCCTGGCGCGCTGCCTGCCGAACATCAAGATTCTGATGCTCTGCGGCGGGCAGCCCTTTGGCGCCCAGCGAGATTCACTCCAGCACGCCCCGCATATCATCGTCGCCACCCCGGGCCGTCTGCTCGATCATCTGCAGAAGGGGACGGTCTCCCTTGACGCGTTGCAGACCCTGGTGATGGATGAAGCGGACCGCATGCTCGATATGGGCTTCAGCGACGCCATCGACGAGGTGATCCGCTTCGCGCCGGCTGACCGGCAGACCCTGCTGTTTTCCGCCACCTGGCCCGCGGCAATCGCGGCGATCAGCGGCCGGGTACAGCGCAATCCGCAGACAATTGAGATCGACACTGTCGATGCGCTCCCGGCGATTGAGCAGCAGTTCTTTGAAGTTTCCCGCCACGGTAAGATTGCCCTGCTGCAGCGCCTGCTCAGCCAGCATCAACCCGCATCCTGTGTGGTGTTCTGCAACACCAAACGCGATTGCCAGGCGGTCTGCGATGCGCTCAACGCCGCCGGGCAGAGCGCCTTGTCGCTGCACGGTGATCTCGAGCAGCGCGACCGCGATCAGACGCTGGTGCGCTTCGCCAACGGCAGCGTCCGGGTTCTGGTGGCGACCGACGTCGCCGCCCGCGGCCTCGACATCAAATCCCTCGCGCTGGTGGTGAACTTCGAGCTGGCCTGGGATCCGGAGGTGCATGTTCACCGCATCGGCCGTACCGCCCGCGCCGGCGAACAAGGGCTGGCCATCAGCTTCTGCGCGCCGGAAGAGGCGCAACGCGCCACTATCCTGGCCGACATGCTGCAGCTTTCCCTGAACTGGCTGCCGGCGCCGACGGGCAACACCACCATCGCGCCGCTGACGGCGGAGATGGCCACGCTGTGTATCGACGGCGGTAAAAAGGCGAAAATGCGCCCGGGAGATGTGCTGGGAGCCCTGACCGGGGATATGGGTTTTGATGGCGCCGATATCGGTAAAATTACCGTCCATCCGGCTCATGTCTATGTGGCGATCCGCCAGAATATGGCGCAGAAGGCGTATAAGCAGTTACAAAATGGCAAGATTAAGGGCAAAGCCTGCCGCGTTCGACTGCTGAAGTAAGGGCAGGTTAGTGCGTCTCAGGCGGCTGCCTGAGACGCGTGAGGGTTACTTCACTTCCACCACGTTCAGACGCAGTTCATCGAGACGGGCGTCTTCTTCTTCGGGCTGCCAGCCGGCAGGCTGCAGGGGAATCTCTTCCCGGTCAAACGCCAGATCGCCACCGTCCACCACCTCGGAGCCGTGGGTGATACCTTTAAAGTCAAACAGATTGACATCGCTCAGATGCGAAGGCACCACGTTCTGCATCGCGCTGAACATGGTTTCAATGCGCCCAGGATAACGCTTATCCCAGTCGCGGAGCATATCGGCGATCACCTGACGCTGCAGATTTGGCTGCGAACCGCACAGGTTGCACGGAATAATCGGGAAGCCTTTGGCCTGGGAGAAGCGCTCGATGTCCTTTTCGCGGCAGTACGCCAGCGGGCGGATGACGATGTGTTTGCCGTCGTCGCTCATTAGCTTCGGCGGCATCCCTTTCATTTTGCCGCCGTAGAACATATTCAGGAACAGCGTCTGCAGGATGTCATCGCGATGATGGCCGAGGGCGATCTTGGTCGCCCCGAGCTCGGTGGCGGTACGGTAGAGGATGCCGCGACGCAGGCGAGAGCACAGCGAGCAGGTGGTTTTCCCTTCCGGGATCTTCTCTTTGACGATGCCGTAGGTATTCTCTTCGACAATCTTGTATTCCACGCCCAGCTGCTCAAGATACGCCGGCAGAATATGCTCCGGGAACCCAGGCTGTTTCTGATCGAGGTTCACCGCCACCAGCGAGAAGGAGATGGGCGCGCTTTTCTGCAGATTACGCAGGATCTCCAGCATGGTATAGCTGTCCTTGCCGCCAGAAAGACAAACCATAATGCGGTCGCCCTCTTCAATCATATTGAAGTCGGCAATCGCCTCACCGACGTTGCGGCGCAGACGTTTCTGCAGCTTATCGATGTTGTATTTCTCTTTCTTTGTAAGTTCTTGATTTTCTTGCATTGTTAACATTCTCAAAATCTAAAAGGGGCATATAGGGGGCAAAATGTGTTAAAGCCCAAGCCGGGAATTCAACATAGAAACCTGGTCGCCGTTCATTTCTTCTATCCATGTACTATAAACGTCGTACACCATTTGCGCGTTTTCATGCCCCATCTGATTGGCTATAAAAGACGGGTTTGCGCCAGCCGTCAGGAGCCAGCAGGCAAAAGTATGCCGCGTATGGTACGGATTCCTGCGGCGAATGCCAGCGCGTTTTACTGCAGCTTCCCATCTGCTGCCTATACTGCTGTGCGAGTAGCAGGGTTTTTGCTCGCCTTTCCGTCTCCGCGGCATGAAAACAAATCGCAAATTCTGTTCCTCGCTTGAGCCGTATTCCCTGTGGTGAAACGTGATAGTGGATACCGAATGTCCTGCTGTCAGTTCATGCTGCGCTTTCAGCGCGTCCAGGGCAGGGCCGAGCAATTGTATCGTCCGGTTTCCTGCCGCTGTTTTTGGTGGGCCGAACATGCCGTTTGCTGTCAGATTCCGGCAAACGTGTATCACGCCCTTATCCAGATCGACATCTTCCCATGCCAGAGCCGCCAGCTCACCATGCCGCACACCAGAATAGACGGCGAATTTCCACATGTTCTGGCTTTGGCCTCGTTCACTTGCCATGATGGCTGCAAATTCCTCTCTTGTAAGTGGATCAGGCTTAACCCTTGTTTTACGCAGGCTTTTTACGCTCTCAAATGGTTTATGTTGGATAAAATCCGACATGTACGCAAAATTCAGAATAGAGCACAGTAAAGAAACATAATTGTTGACAGTAGAAACTGTTCTGCCTTTTTTATTTTTACGCTTGTTTTTTGAATAGAAGGTTTCTCCTGTTAGCAATTCGTTTCTACAATTAAGAACGTCACTATATCCAATAGCAGTGAGCATAGTGTTTCCGTTCATGATTTTTATTATTGTATCAACCTGGGATTTTGTTTTCTTTAGAGTATTGGCGCTGATTTCAGTTTCTTTAATTTTAAGCCATAGTTCACACAGTTCGTGAAATGTGCTCACCTGTAACGTGGTGTTAATCGCCACTGCCTTTTTGGATGAGGGGAATCGACGCCCGTAATCAAATTCCCCCATGTTTATTTCGCTGGTAATTACCGCTCTTAAATTACCAGCTTTTTTTATGTTTGCGGGGCTTACAATCCACCCCTTTAACACTTCGCGGCAGCGCTTACCTTTATACATAAACCAGACGCATATTCTGTTACCACGAATCTCCACGCCTGTAGGTAGTGTTGCCATTTACGAATCCCGGATAAATTTATTAATTTCCGGATAGTTGTACCAGGTAGTCCCGCGCAAAGTTTTTTCGCCAGAAGGGGAAACTCTTTTGAAGTGAACGCCTTCTATCCAGGCTCCTTGTCGGTAACTTTCAATCTGCCGGGCTCCAAGGCCAGTTCGTGCCATAAGAGCCTTTTCAACCATCCACTCTTCATTAAAAATGATCTGCGCCATATAAACCTCTCTGGCGACATGCCGAGTATAAGCATGCGCGCCGTAGTGGATTGATAATTCGTTATCAGGCGACCTGGCCGGGGAGGGCTCTCAACCGGCGCATGCCGGTCATAGCCGTGGCCACGTAACTCGCTTTACGGTTCACCACCTCCACCCAGACCTTTACTCCTTCAATCTGCACCGTATACGTCTCTTTCATCTGGCTGCGTCCGTAATCGCCGTAACGTTCTACGTGCTTAGCCAGTGCCGCATCGCACGCCTGGCGGCCCAGCGGTGATTGTTTGCTTCGGTTAATCAGTCGCATATTCACCTCACACAAAAACATCGACCGGATCGCCAGCTGCGCGCGCGTTGTCGTTCGCTTCACGGCGGAGGCCGAGAACATAGCCAACGGGATCCCAATTGGACAGAATTGCATTGAGCTCTTTATGGCTGTGCCAGGTTGTCAGGCGCTTTTTAAGCTCGGTGGCGCAGGCGCGCACGTTCGCCCGGGTGGGGCCGGCCGTCTTCATGCACAAGCACAAAGTCATAAGCAGATCCGAATATTCGTCGGCGGCTGCGCGCAATGCTGCCGGGTCGATGCTGGCTTCCAGCTCGGGCAGGCGGTGTTTCAGGCTCATTTGGCACCTCCCTTACGACGAAGAGCCATTCTCAATCTGTTTTTCTCCAGTCTGGCTTTGCGTTGTGCGGGCGTTTCACGTTCGCGAGCGCGCGCATTTGATTCACGATTACGGCGGCGCCTGGCGTTGAGTGATTCGTCTTCGCTTCGTAAATGCATCCGAGGTTCAGCAATTCAAATGGCCAAGTATATGGTCAGCGAAAACGAGATAACGCAACCAGATACCCCACTGGGCCGGGCCAAAAAAATGGTGCAGCAGATGGAATACGGTCATGACGAAAATGACATTGCCCTCCTTTTTGGCTGCAGCGTAAAAACGGTTCAGGCTACCGTGGCGCTACTGGATGCTACGCAGGCCGTCCAGGCGGCGGTTGAGGCTGGAAAAGTCACTGTCACTCAAGCGCGTCAGCTGGTCGATATGCCACCGGAAAAGCAACGGGAAACGGTCAAACAGTTAGAGGCAGCGGCAGAGGGTGTAACTGGCCACGAGAAAGCTCGCCGCCAGCGCGCTGTCCTCGGCGACACAAAGCCTCGTCTCAAATCCCGTAAGGAAATCACCCAGCAACTTCAAACCGCCAGCGGCGAATACGCAGCGGCTTTGCGGTGGGTGCTTGGTGATGAAAACACACCAGTTTAAGCAACAACGGGGTCTCTATGCGTGATTACGGCAAGGTGCATACATCATTTTGGATAAGCGATGGAATGCGCCGGGTATCGGATGATGCCAGGTTGCTGGCGCTGTACCTGCTCACCGGGCAACACACAAACATGATCGGATGCTTCAGGCTGCCTGATGGATACGTTTCGGAAGACCTTGCCTGGACTCCTGAAAGGGTTTCGAAAGGGTTTGATGAGCTATCGGCTAACGGTTTCGCAACGCGTGATTCGTCATCGAAATGGGTGCTAATTCGTAACTTTCTGACCTGGAATTCAGTTGAAAACCCAAACCAGGGAATTGCAGCACTTCGTTTGTTTGATCAGGTCCCGGACAAATCTACGGTGAAGCCAGAGCTGGCGCGGGTTTTAGCCTCGGCAATATCCCACATTGGTATCGCAAAACTAAAGGGTTCCGAAAGGGTTCTCGAACCGTTCCTTAACCAGGAACAGGAGCAGGAACAGGATCAGGATCAGGAAGAAGATAGTTCGGGGCATGGCTCCGCCATACCCCCTGACGATCAGAACCAGGACGAAGGCGATAAACCTGAACCTCAAAAAATATACCCGAATGAGTTCGAGCAGGTCTGGTCGGTTTATCCCAAGCGGGCAGGGGGTAACAGCAAATCCGATGCCTTCAAAGCCTGGAATGCCCGAATCAGGGAGGGAACCACTACGGCGGAAATCTTCGCAGGAGTGGTGCGTTACGTGGCTTTCGTTAAAGCCGAGGGAATCCTCAACACGCAGTACGTGAAACAGGCGAAAACGTTTTTTGGCCCTGGTATGCATTTCAGCGAGCCGTGGGCGATTCAGCAGACGCCAGGCGCACGAGATCCCAATCAGATTTCGGAACCTGACAAAACCATCCCATCGGGATTCAGGGGGTAGCGATGAAAAACATGATTGGCACCGGGAATGCACTGGAACGACTGAAAAAACTCATTCCCCTTGGTGTTCAGCCAAAATTCGGCAGCGTTGATGAATGGCGTGCCTGGCAAGCCGAAGAAGGCCGTAAGCGCTGTGAGGAACTGGAAAAACAAAACCAGCGCGCACGTGCAGAGAAAATCTTTGGACGTGCAGGAATTCAGGATCTGCACCGCGGCTGCACATTCGCGAACTATCAGGTTGAGTCGGATGGCCAGCGTCGGGCGCTCTCGTTGGCGAAAAGTTACGCGCAGCAATTCGGCTCAGGGTTTGCGAGCTTCGTATTCAGCGGAGCGCCAGGCACCGGGAAAAATCATCTGGCGGCGGCAATCGGAAATCACCTGTTGGCGGGTGGCCGCTCTGTACTGGTGGTAACCATTCCTGATCTCATGCTGCGTGTTCGGGAATGTTATGACGGCGGGCAGTCAGAGGCGTCATTGCTGGATGATTTGTGCCATGTGGACCTGCTTATTCTGGATGAAGTGGGTATTCAGCGCGGAAGCAGCGGTGAAAAAGTCATCCTGAATCAGGTTATCGATCGCCGGCTGTCCTCCATGCGACCTGTCGGCATCCTAACCAACCTGAACTATGAATCGCTGAGGGAAACACTGGGCATACGGATCCTTGACCGACTCCAGATGGATGGCGGCATGTGGGTGAATTTTGAATGGGACAGCTATCGCAAAAACGTACGCCATTTGCGCGTCGTTAAGTGAGGTATGTATGGCTAGAGCATTGTCAGCAGTTGAGCGCAGAGAGTACGTCCGCGCAGTGATTCGGATCACCAGACATCAGGGGCGACTCACGACCGCCGAGGCAATGAAAAAACTGGGGCTGAGCCGCGCTACTGTCCAGCGGTATTTTTCCGAAGCAGAAGCGACTGGCGAGGTTGTCCGGCATGGTCGTTTGGGGCTTTTCCGCGATCAGCGGGCCGTCATCGACTTTGACATGAAGCGCTTTGGCCTGGTGCCGAAAGTTGCTGTTGGGATGAATTACAGCCTGCTTGGTTGCCCCGTATTCCAGCGTTTCCTCGATATTCAGGAAGTCATTTTTACCTGTACGCCTGCATCGTCATCCCGGGAGGCCGTATGACAATCGTAAAAACCCATACCGGCACCGTGCTCACCAAAGACGGTCCGCAGGTAAAAAAACTGCACCAGACAGAGCGGATGTGGGTCGTTGGCAAAAACGAGTTTTACCGCAAAGAAACCGGGCGCCGTCACTTTGCAGAAAATACGCGCCGCCGGCTGCTGCTGGACACCATCAAGCCTATCGGGGTGAAGCATGTTTAAACAGAACGAAAAATGTATCGCTCAAATTGCTGAGTATATCCCGCGCGCCTGCCGGAGTATGCAGCTGCAGGAGGCCAAAGCGCGCCTGGAGAAAAAAATTGCGCTCTATATCGATGACGGCTGTGATGCTGCCGTTCTTAATGCGGCCTTTGCGCCAGCTCTTAACCGCCATACGAGGGAGTCTTTTTTTTCGTGCATCGCAGCGCAGCTGTATGAGGGGGCCAAATGAGCAACTCACTGCAAATTTTCTGCATTAAGGATACCGAAGGATACTGGACTGAAGGTGAAATGTATCCGGCCCGTGTAGTTGCTGGTGGATTTGTCCAGGTAGGCGACGATGACGATCCCAGTGGCGAAGGCTGGAGCGCTGCACCAATGGAATATCGGGAAGATGGCTCGATCGTTTATCAGGTCGGCGGTATTGAGGGGGATGTGTTATTCGAGGAGGCCAGCCATGACTGATATCACCGAGCTGGCGCAACTGCGTGGCCGTACTGTCGACTATCCGTATTACCTGGTTGAGTGCGACTGTGGAAAAATTTATCCCAGCAGTGAATTGAGTGGTGGCGAACCTATGGGCGACTCTGGTGATTATTCAGATTGCTATTGTCCGCACTGTGGTGAAGGCGAAGAGCATTTTGCGGAATGCGCAGACCCAGAAACTGCGTGGAAAGCGCAGCAAGACAAGATTGATGCGCTGGTAGAGGCGCTGGAGAAGGCGCAGCAGCGCAACGCAGAACTTGAAGCGCAAAACGAATATATCCGTAAGCGCTATCAGCAGCTCGATCTGCTGATCGGGAAAAATATCCTGGTTATGCAGGCTGCAATCATCGAATGGCAGGTCACTGGCGATGCTAAAAACGGGCTGGCGTGGATTTATAACACGCTCTTCGGGCCAGGCGAATTGCCTGATGAAGCGGAGAAAGACGCACAGGCATATTTCGACCGCAAATATGCTCCGCTCGATGAAGAGCTTATGGCGCTTCACAAGTGGTTTTGGGAACAAAGCGAGGCTGAACGTGCCGCCGCTGGCATCAAGGTGGAGGCTGAGTGATGGTCATCTCACCAATAACGCTGAAAGCGGCGCAGGCATTTATCGCACAACATCATCGGCACAATAAACCGCCACGCGGCCACAAATTCAGTATCGGGCTGAAAAATGCCGAGGGCGAACTAATTGGCGTTGCGACGGCCGGTCGCCCGGTAGCACGTCACTTTGACGACGGTCTGACAATTGAGGTCAATCGCACCTGCACCACTGGCGAGCGTAACGCTAATAGCGTCCTGTACGGCGCGGTATGGCGCGCTGCCCGCGCAATGGGGTATCACCGCTGCATCACATATACCCAGGCTGATGAGTCCGGCGCGTCACTGCGCGCCGCTGGTTTTGTGCGCGTCAAAGAGTTACCGGCTCGGCCTGGCTGGTCTGCCTCAAGCGTGGCATTGAAAGACAAGCGCGACCCGGTTGGAAATGGTGGCGTTCACCGCGTGCTCTGGGAAATTCGTAGCGCCGCTGGCATCAAGGTGGAGGTGAAATAGTGGACTCTTCACTGGAATACGCATGCAAACGCCTGCAGGAACTGGAAAGCCTACTGCTGGTGGATGTGCCTGAAACAGTATAGCCAGCGGAAGTCAGGATGGTATTCGCTCAGATTGAAAAAGCCGGGACACTCCCGGCGCACCACCAGCGCCGACTGCAGCACCATATCAACCGTATGTGGCTGGAAAAAATGCCGGAAAGCGAGACGTTTCTCGCGGCGAGCGAACCCAACCCGATTGCTTCTGAACAGCTGGGGATAGTATTCACGTCTATAAAACCTAAGGTTTGAAACACTATTGTGATATAAATTATGCCGCTGAGTCTTTTCCAACCGCAAGAAAAGGTTCTTGGTTTAATGCTGTGAAAGATGCCTCATTATTTAGCAGACGAATGAAATATAGTTTCTGCTTTTGAGATGATAATTCTATCAATCCAGCTTGGTTAATTATTATATTCCTTCCAAGAATCGGGAAGTTTTGAATTAATGTCTGAATGTTGGCTATGTTAATAGTTCCATTCTGTATTAGTGGACTGTTTGCTGTGGTAGCAAGTCTGCGCATGAAGTTTCTATTTCGATGCATGTCATTAAAAATGTCTGCAGGGTTCGGATGATTTGATACGTCCAGGATGTTCAGTGCTATTATATGAGGGGTTGCATTTGCCGCTAAATTGTTTATGACTTGTTCAAGGCCATATGCTCTTTCAAGTAAGTTGATGTTTAGTGCATAATACTTGTTGTTAAAGTAAAAGAAATCCACATTCCCATTTATGTCAATGCTGTCATGGGTGACCTCATCAAGGGTTCTACCATTCGCAGAGAAATATGACAATTTTGTTTTTTTATGTAGTGCGATTGGATATTTGTGTTGGTAAACAACAACTCCGTTACCTTGACCATCACAAAGATAATAAACTATTCCTTTAACGTTTGATAGATTTTGCTGGGCAAAGTCAAAGTCAGTGGGTGTATTATTAACTCCAAAGCCAAGCACGTCCGCCATCTTTGCTAGAGCAGGTGGAAGATGGTTTATTACTTGGTGATCATATTCATGCACCTGCTTATCTCTACTTAGCAGAGAAGAAACTAACGGCAAGGCGTTTTGTCCAGTGTTTGGGTCAACAACATCACGCTTAAGTGATCGACTGAAAGACTGTGTTAATTTCTGTTCTGCACCTGGTTCTAGAGCTACTCTGAAAATATCTAGTTGCCCTTGGTGTTCTGCAACAAAATAAGCCTCGCCGGAGAGTTGGGCTGAATTTAATATATTATTTATTGCTGTGAACATTTCATCCTCGATTATTGAGTAATTTTAGCAAGACATGTATTGTTATCTAGTTTGATATATTTTATTCTGCTGTTTTTATCGATTTCACCATGGCAAATTATTACAAATTCTTTGGTTCCTCTATCATTTATATTAGCTTTGAAAATTCTAAATCCAAGCAATGCTAACGATGGGTTAGAATAAAAGCGATTTGTTTTTACATAAATCATTCCTATAGCTATTATCATGATCAAAAGATTCAGCATGGTCCTCTTGCTGTTCACATCAGTAAATACCAAAGGCATAACATAGGTAGTTAAAAATTCAAGATGCTCATGACTTTCATTTCTAACATCAGAAACAGTGCACGCTACTGACCAACCAGAGTTAAAGGAAAATAATAAATATAGGAAAATTAAAACACCTGCAACTATCATTGCAAAGCTGGAAATAAAAACTATATTTTTTGGCGAGATACTTGAAATTAATATCCCTGTATCTTTGTTGTCCAGATATGTTGATATACTTACAAAAAGACTCTTGTCATATGACATTATAAAAAGTGATACAAATAATAGCCATAGTGACAATATATATAATGCATACTTTAAACCTGTTCTTTTTTTCATGGCTTACATCTCTTAGGTTAATATACATCTTAGCATCGCTAAAGTTGTACTTTTCGTGTAGTTACACACTGCGAACAACTCATTGGCAATCCACAGATACGTAAAGAGATGGATTGGGTTTGTAGCAAGATTGTTTCTGGCACGCTACCGCCACAGACGCATATCAGTGAGTCTGATGGTAGTTGAAACACAAGGTTGGCTTGATGATTTTACAACCTTTCAAACGTCAAAATCCAGCCCCAAAGCCCTTTACCACTCTCCAATTGGCACTGGTTTAATGTACAGTATTTTCTTTGGGGTTTAAACTCATAATTAGCTTACTCCACAGAAGATCAAGGGTGGCGCGTATTACTGTCGTACGTGTGGTTGGAAAAAATCAAAATTAGTGATGTGACACATTGCGATAAGTTAAATTTTCCAAGGATAACTCTCCAACCTGAAAACACTATACGCGCGGATTCTCCTTCTAAATGCTGAAAATTTGGATGATAAACAATGGACTAGGATTCCCAAAAGTGCTCTTACGAAGTTTACCATTTTCCTATGCAGATATACTGTATAAAAGCACAGAATTCGCAAAGGAGGCCGCCATGAAAGTTGAATTAACCATTGATCTCACAAAGAAACTTCCAGACGGAGCAATGTCAGCGCTGCAAAAAAAACTACTAACAAGATCCGGAATCAGTTCGAGGATTGCAGTCTGGTTGTTCGCCGTGCTGGTTCGGATGGTTTAAGCGTTTTTGGTGGGGCAAAGGAAGCGAAGAAGACAAGCGGCTGAGCATGCCGATGTTCGCCGAGGTTGTGATGCGTTAGCAGGCCGGACACCTTCGGGATTATTTCGTGGAGCGCGTCCGCTACTAAAGTTAAAACGTTGAGCTACCTTAAGCTGCGGGCCCGCGCTACATTAATATGGCTGAGCAGTACTCTAAGAAGTGATTAAACAAGGAGAAAAAATGGTTCAGGTCTTGCTTATCGGCGGCAATCGTGACGGTGAAATAGAAGAGCGAGAGTTCCAACGTGATGGTGTTATTGTAGATTATACTCCCACCATTGTAAGTTCTCGTTCACCGCATACAGAAGTTCGCAGTGCTCCTCGATACATAATGGATTTAATGAGGATTGATGGAAAATACTATGCTTTTGCAAGCTGTAAAAGCATAGAAGGGTTTGAGATAGAACGTTTAATAAAGGCATCAAATCTTAAACCAATGTAATTATAATCATCGACCGCATATAACCCGCTTGGTGCGGGTTTTTCTCGCCTATGCTTATTTTTCATTTATCCCCGGGACGGGCGATAATTATCTCGTCAGCCTGAGCAACTGACGCTAATGACCGGCGTCAAGTTGGGGACATATGATGCACAAAAACTTAAGCAATGACTGTGACCGATGGCTTCAGTCACCGGCTATGTTCTTCATTCATCGTTTTATCTCTCTTGAGATAAAGAGTGAACTTCCCTCAAGAAGGCATAAGGTTGCATAACGGAAATTTCGCAGCTATGGTTCAGCACCTGAAGCTGTTTCTTTCCAATGATGTTACCTCCCGACTGATTCTCCAATCGTGACATGAAATATGCCAGGGAAATATTATCTATGGGCTATCTTAACGCTGTGCCACCCCATTATCCCCTCCAAGTATTCCCAAGAATTATTACCACACTCAAGGGGGCAAAAGAAGCCCATTTGGCTGAGAATGTCCTTGAAATGGCGCTTTCCTATGAGAACAACACTTAAGGGTGTATTATAATCCGATAACTGACCATTTGGTGGTGTTAGATATGGATGATGGTTCGGTTCAGACTGCCATTTTATATAATGCTGTCCATATCAACTTAACAATATTGAAAAAGGAGTTCTGTAATGAGTATGAATTTGATAAAACTTGCAAGGAAACTAGTGACCTTACAAATTTCTGCAGATGAATTCGAAACCCATTTTTTCAATATGTGGCGAAATGAAGGGAGAACTGGCCAGCTTACACAAGATAGTAAGGATATTGGAGAGTGTGCGGCTGAACTTTTTATTCTTGCTGATTGTTATACATCGGATTCCGTGAGAAGAGAGAGCGAGTTGGATTCAGATGGTTTGCACAAGGAGGTTAAAGCTACTCTTGCGAAGTATCAACTCCTGTAACTTTTCCAATTGGCTCTGAGATAAAGCATTGATTTTGAAAGTATGGTATATGCTATCGGAGCCTGAACAACTCCGGTGACCGTTGCGCTCTACATGCAGCACTTTAGCTTTCAGGAAATGACGCGTGCGACAACAACTTCCACGACCATCTCTTAAGTTCCACTTCCACCTTACCTGTGATAAGGGGTCGCTTTCGTCCTAGCACACACTATCAGGAGGAGGCCAGACAGTACATCAGAAGTTCCACCTAATTATCCAAACCTGCACCGGTGTTTATTAACACTTGTTCCTTGTCATTAAACATTACTCATCTTTTGTCAGAAGGGCGGTGCAATATGTCATGTGGATATTTCAAAATAATTTGGATTTTAATGCTGCTAAACCTTCGGTTACTTTAACTAAATATCATATTTTGCTATTTTATCACTGCATTGATCAAATAGGGACTTGTACAACACACAAAATATGCCTTTGGCCAACGTGCAAAGCTTTTACCTCCGTCAACCGGTAAAAATAAACAAAAGCACCAAAGTTTCGATTTTGATTATCTCCTTTGAAAATAGTGGCTTGTAGGACGATCTTCATCTGCCATCATATCTTCCGCTACCGTGAAATTTTCACATGTAAGTGATTTAACATAATTTATACTGTATAAAAACACAGTATATGGTTTGCTTCCGGGAGGTAGGGATGCGCAATGAGAGTAATGAGTACTACGATCTGGTTAAACGTTCTACAGGTGAAGTTGTTGGCAGCATCAGGGCAGCAGGCCGGGTTCTGGTATACACGGCAAATGGTGTTACTTCTATGCGACCACTGCTTGAGGACGAGGGAGTATTTAATCTCAACGCAATGACCAGTTTTCTTCATCGCCTCGGCTACCGGGTTATCCCGCCTTCTGATAATATGAAATCAACGGCCTGAACAACCGTTGACCTACTGCGCCACGGAGAGAAACCATGGCGCAATTGCACTTAATAAAGCAGTCACAAGGTTTACTGATCCCTGCCACGCAGGAGACCAGCGATTTCTTGCAATCAAAATGCAAGCTCGGCGCCGTTCTGGAGGCCGACTTTAAGCTTGTCCGCAATCCGGCGTTTCACCGCCGTTACTTTGCTTTACTCAATCTCGGCTTTGAATATTGGGAACCTACCGGCGGGGCGATTTCGTCTAACGAGCGCAGGCTTATCACAGGTTACGCCAAATACCTTGCTGCATATGGCGGGAGTGAATCGGCGTTACTTGATGCCGCCGGGCAATATCTCGACCGAATAGCCGAAAAGCGATCCGGCTATATCAGTATTTGCAAATCCTTCGATGCTTACCGGGCGTGGGTCATCGTTGAAGCCGGCCACTATGACGCCATACAGCTGCCGGATGGCACACTGAAAAAACACCCTCGCAGCATTTCTTTCGCAAGCATGGACGAACGCGAGTTCCAGGAACTCTACAAAGCATCGCTGGATGTTCTCTGGCGGTGGATCCTCTCTCGTTCGTTCAACAGCCTGCAGGAAGCTGAGAACGCCGCTAACCAGCTTTTAAGCTTTGCGGGGTGATGCCGATGAAACGCTCATGGTTTCACCATCTCGAATGCACAACGCAGCAGGCCGACGAACTGATGGCTAGATATCGCCAGCGGGGCGTAAAGGTCGAACGAAGCTTAAACCCTGACTTTATGACATGGACCGTCAGCGCGCAGCTGGTGGAGGACAAAAATCCGCCGCGGCCAGACTCTCGCTGGCGCAACAGGATGTGGGGGTGAGTATGGCGAACCTACGTAAAGCGGCCCGGGGCCGCGAATGCGCAGTACGTATTCCCGGGCACTGTAATGGCAATCCGGAAACCAGCGTACTGGCGCATTACCGTCTGGCGGGAACGTGTGGTACCGGGTGCAAACCCGATGACACCCAAGCTGCAATAGCCTGCAGCGGGTGTCATGACCTGATCGACGGCAGAAAAAAAACCACCGATTACACCCACGATGAATTACGCCTGATGCATGCAGAAGGTGTGTTCCGAACACTCGAAATATGGCGGCGAGAGGGGTTCATAAAGTCATGACAACTGATACCGAAAAAGAACTGAGTAACGTCGTTGCGTTCCCTGAAAGGAGAGAGGATCTACGCGAGGAGCTGGCGATGCGCCGGGAAGACGGTGGGAAAATTTATTGTCACCACGAATCTCTTTGGGTCGATGAGAAAGAGAGAACTCTCCGCTGTCGCCGCTGCGATGCGCTTGTCGAGCCTTTCAACTACATCCTGCATCTATGCGAAACCGAAAATCGAGATGTGGAGAACGTGAAATATCTTCGCCGGGAAGAAAAACAACGCCGCCAGAACATCGAAAAGCTGATTCAGATAGAGAAAAACGCAAAATCCAGGATCCGTCGTGCAGGTAATAAAACACCGTTACCCCTGTGGCAAAACGAGAGAGTCGATGAGTGAAACCTGAATTTATCGAAGCAATCCGCCAGCGCTGGCAACGTTTGAACCTCATCCGTTATCGGGGCTCGTTCCCGGTGGCATATCGCATCCTCAGAAACCAAATCCGTAATCAGAAAGCAGGGGAAAATTCATGAAAAACTTATCCTACATTCGCCAGCAACTGATAGTGGCCACTGCCGATCTGAGCGGAGCGACAAAAGGGCAGCTCATGGCCTGGCTGGAGAATGCTCAGTTCGACACGAACACATTCCCACGCAAAAAAAAACGCATCTGGGATGAGGAAACGGAAAAATGGATAACGCTGAACAACCCTCCGATCCCCGGAAAGCAATCACACGCCAAAGGCTCACACATCCCACTGGTGCAGCCAGTCGAATACTCTACGGCCTCATGGCGTCGGGCGCTGCTGTCGCTTGATGAGCATCAAAAGGCCTGGTTGCTGTGGAACTACAGCGAAAACGCTAGGTGGGAATATCAGGAGACAATCACCCGGTGGGCATGGGGGCAATTCAGTCAGCAATTAGCTGGCGCGCGCATTGCAAAGAAAACGGTCGAGCGTCTGCGTCAGCTTATATGGCTGGCGGCCCAGGATGCGAAAGCGGGACTGACCGGGCGCGACCAATATCAGTACGCGGACCTTGCGGCTATGGTGGGTATAACCCCCAAGAACTGGTCGGAAACCTTCACAGAGCGCTGGGAGGCGATGATAGGTATCTTTATCCAACTGGATAGTGAGGCACTTTTGCAGGTTACGCGATCACGTTCACAACAAAAGGCGACAAATTTAGACATAAGACTTGCAAAACTGGATTAAATGCGTCACATTTGAGTCTACTTTGATATGCTGCCTTAATTTTAAGTGGCGGCATGATAAAGAGAAGTGAACATATCGAAGCCCTGGCAGAAATGCTGGGGCTTTGTCGTTTCTGTGAGGTTGAAATGTGGCAGCAAAACGGATAAACCACAACCGGAAGGCAATGCTTCAGAACCCATGTAATGGCGCCGTGCATAAGTACGAAAACATTTTGTCCTCTTAACCTTGCCATTCTCTGTGAGTGGGAAAAGGCAATGGATTACCATCCACATCAAGGAAAAGTTTTATAAATTCCTGATGTTGAGTTTCCCATGCCCCAGAAAGGATATGATTTTTATAGTCAGGTTGGTAAACAATTCCTGCAAGACTGTATCCATCAGGATCGGTAACCAAATCCAAGCATTTCGTTAACTCGTACTCGACAATCTCAGCTGCTTGAACAGGGCTACAGCGAAAACATTCAGATAACGCGCCAGTCAGTAAATGTTGCATACGTGGGAAATGAGTTGCCAATTCATTGTGGAGATATTTTTCTAGGTTTCTTAAATCTTCAATAGGTATTTTATAATACCTAAACGGCACGTAGTCTGGAGCATAGGTAGTTTGCTTGAAACGAGCAATTTCAGAGATTTGACTAAATCCAACCTTACACTTGCTTAAGTTTTCAGCAAATGCGCCAATGTATATCCATCCGTGATCGATTTTCATCTCAGACCCGCTAGAAATATTATTTAAAATATAGAATATCAATAATTTCCACATAAAGTAATTGGATTTTATGTGTTTGAGTCTGATTTTGTATGCTTTTCTTAGAAGGCAAGATAATCAGCAAGCGTATTTTTAGTCATAATTCGACATTGCTTATGTCCAGCCTGGCCACGGGATTTTCTATTTCAGGCTCACGGGAATCATCCTCGACGTGCTTTGTTGATAAATCCAGCCCGTGAAGCCTGACCCCCTTTCAAACAAAGCGCCATCCGTAACTAACGGAGGTGAGAGACCATGAAAATGAATAACCAGAACGAGAATATCGTTACCCATTTCTTTGCGTGGCTGGCTGCTGTTGCCTCGATGCTGGGGATCACTACCCAGGACATGGTTTATATCCTCTTTGGTTTTATCGGCGTGGTGATTTCTCTCGCGTCGTTTGTGCTGGGTCGAATGGATGCGAGGAAAGAGCGCAGCGAAGACAGTAAACGCACGCAACTGCTAGCTGATTATCTACATGGCGCACAGCAGAAGCCCGTACATGAGAGGCCCTCATCGGCGGAAGTCATTACCGAATCAATGAACAGGATAAACAACGATGGCGCAACTGACTAAAAAGGCCGGCGCTGCTGGTGTGGTTTGTTCTGTCGGCGTGATTATCGCAATCGTGCTGAATGCCGGTAACGTTCGGACTAACGAACGAGGACTTGAACTGATTGGTAACGCCGAAGGTTGTCGGCGTGATCCATATGTTTGTCCGGCTGCTGTTCTCACTGATGGCATCGGAAATACTCACGGGGTTAAAACTGGCGTACGCAAAACAGATAAGCAGATCGCCGCCGACTGGGAGAGAAACATCCTGGAGGCTGAGCGGTGTGTGAATACCTATGGCAATGGCCGACAGTTAAGCGACAACACTTTCGCTGCTGTAACGTCCATTACGTTTAACTGTGGGTGTGCAACCATGAAGCAATCCACATTATTTCGATATCTGAAAGCAGGGGAAGCGGTAAAAGCCTGCAGTCAGTTTCCTCGCTGGGTATACGGTGATGGGAAAGTGCTTCCCGGTCTGGTGACTCGCCGCGCAGCAGAGAAACAGCTTTGTCTGGACGGTGTGAAATGAGCCGCTTAGCCACCATTATCAGCGCCGTGGTTATCTGCCTGATTTTTTGCCTCGGGTGGCTGGCAATGCATTACCACAACGCCGCCAGTCAGCAGGAAACCCGAGCAGATGCTGCCGAACAGCAGGTAACCAGCGCTCAGACCATCACCTCAAACGTCCTAACCACCATGACCATCTTCAACTCCATCGCAGAGGCTAACCAGCATGCTAAAGAGCAGATCGCACTGGGCGCATCGGGAGCCTCGGCTGACATCAGGGGTGCTGTTGCGAATGATGATTGCACTAATCGCCCTGTGCCTTCTGGCGCAGTTAAGCGGCTGCAGCAATACGCGAACGGTTTACGTCAAGGTGCCGGTGGTGCCGATACCGTCCAGCCTGACAGCTGAAACCCCGTCGCCGGCAATCCCTGACAATCTGACATGGGGACAAAGCCTGGATTTAAATGTCAGCCTGCTATCGGCGCTGGGCCAGTGCAACCGGGATAAAGCCGACATCAGGAAGGCGGAAAAAGAAAGAGCAGCGCAAGCCGTTATCCCCACTAAGGGATAACAAACCAGTTATACCTACTCAAGGATAAAGCCATGTCAGTACGTGCAAAATTTCAATGTAACAGCATCAATAAATCGCCGGATAACTCTTCGGCTGTCGTCCACCTTATCGCGGTAACGACTGGCAGCACGGAGAACGAAACCTGGTCGAAGTATACCCCCAGCGGTCAACTGCAAATGGTCATCTCTAACCCTGCAGCAGCGGAACAGTTTGAGCTGGGGAAAGAATACTTCATCGATATCACCCTGGCCGAATAAGCATTACAGGAGCCCTTCAATGAGGGGGCTTTGAGAATGCTTTAATAATAAAGATGTGACATAGTCGTATTGGTATCCACTGGAGAATTGATTATGTCAGATTTAGAATATTTTGATTATCTTGTACTTGGTGGTGAACATCACGGTGAAATTCATAATGGCTTGAAAACTCCGAAGCTAGAATTACATTCGAAAAAACAACCATTGCCAAGATTTTATGGCAAAGATGAGCCTGCTGAAGTAACTATTCCGAATGTAGTTACATACCAAGTAGTTGAGCATACGCGAGAAGATAAAAAGCATTTTTTTATAGCATCTAATGAAGACCTGAGTCAGTTTGATGTTGATGCCGAAATTTTGAAGTATGGCCCCGCACCAGTTAACTAGTTAGTGAAACGTTTTCAACCTGTGGCCTCGCGAATGCGAGGCTTTTTTTTGAGGTGCAATTTGGACATCGTGCCTATCACGTTCCGACAGGCCTGCGATTTCGTGCGTCTGTTACACCGCCACAACAAGCCGCCTGCCGGGCATAAATTCAGCATTGGTCTGCTGCATGAGGGGGTGCTGGTGGGGGTCGCTATGGGCGGTCGCCCGGTCGCGCGATTCTTTGATGATGGGCTGACGCTTGAAGTAAACCGTACCTGCACTGATGGAACTAGAAATGCTAACTCGATGCTGTATGGCGCTATGCGGCGAGCAGCATGGGGGATGGGTTATCGTAGGATTGTCACATATACCCAGACAGGTGAATCAGGTGCATCTTTACGCGCCGCCGGCTTTTCACTCGTCAAAACGATGCCAGCGCGCAAAAGTTGGGGGGAATCCAGTATTCAGCGCGGGGCTGGGCGTACTCATGATTTTGGAGGAATCGAGCGCTATTTGTGGGAAATACGACGATAGGCATTACAGGAGGCCTTCACGGAGGGGCTTCGATAATGCCCACACATCGCACAGAGGTAACACATGGCCGAAATCACCGCAGCAGAACAGACACGCCTGAATCTGCTTTCCACCCTGAACTACGACACCGCGGCCGCTGCTAAGGCGATTGCATTCGTACAGGACAGTCCGCTGAAATATCAGCTTTTCATCCAGCAATACAGCCGTGTGACAACTGAAACCGAAGTTGTTGCAAAGACTATCAAAGCGGTTCAAGAGGCGACGGAAGCGCTGGCGCTGTTTGACACCGCTTCCGAGCAGTCCAGCTAAGGCATTACAACAGGCATTCACTGAGTGCCTATGATAATGTCATAGCCTCAATAAATTATGGTCGAGGATCTTATGACAAGCAGAGAAATTGATTTGGAGCAGGCTCTTATCGCAGTGGTTGGAGCTTACCGAAATGCTGGTGGTGACGTAGAGAAGTTAAAACTTGATGCCCAAGGCCTAATTTTAGGGCACAGTGAATATCGCATAGTAGAACACCCAAATGTAACACAAGCTTGTAATGAAATAGAAAGTGCGGTGAACTTCAAAAAGTAATTTTCTCGTTTTTTTTCAGAGCCCCACCTTGGCGGGGCTTTTTTATTTGAGATGTATATTGGAAATAGTGGCGATTACTTATTTTCAACTTTTTTTACTAGAACTGGATTAAAACCATGCGCTTTCAAATAAGCGAATGCTTCTTCTTCTGTTTCAAAAGTTACTCCTTCAAGTGATGTACCGTCAGGGCATTCTGTCATCGGTTTGTCTGTCCACGGATTCATAACTGTAAAACTCATACAACTCTCCTTTTCGTGAGTCATGTTTTCGCTCATCAGAGATACAATTAGTGGGATGAAGGCTTCTGGTGTGAGACATCAATATCTATCAAAGACTAAATAAAGTAAAGAGGAACCTATGGCAAAACCGGACTGGGGCGAGCTTCAGCAACGGTTCCTGTCCGATCATGCCGCAACCGGCGTATCACCGAAAGATTGGTGTGAAGCGCAGGGACTGAACTACGCTACCGCCCGTCGATATATCAAAAAGCCTTCTGCGCAAACTGCGCAAAAAACTGCGCAGAAGAAATTGCGCACTGCGCAGAAGGAAAAGTGCACAGAAGAGCTGGTGGATAGCAAACTGAGTCCAAAGGTAAAGCGCTTCATTGCCGAATACCTCAAGGACCAGAACGCCACGGCAGCCGCTGAGCGCGCTGGCTATAGCGACCCAAACTACGGGCGGCAACTCCTAACGAATCCTAACGTTGCGCAGGCCATTGAGCAGCAGCAGAAAGCGTCCATTGTGCGCACACTGGGCAGCGCCGATGAAGTGCTCGAACAGATGTGGCAGCTTGCCACCTTCGATGCCAATCACCTTTCACAATATCGCCGCGGAAGTTGTCGTTACTGCTGGGGCTTCGGTCACCAGTATCAATGGCGCGATGCTGTCGAGTATGAAGAGAAGCGACTTGAAGCGCTTGAGCGTAAACGTCGCGAGCCTTTGGACGATGGCGGCTATGGTTACGACCACACCAGCGCGCCTAATCCTGAATGCCCCCGTTGCAATGGCGACGGTGATCGATAACGCCGCTCGGTTCCTGCTGAAAGGCTGGGAGGGAGTAGGTCAGTTAGTCGACGGCATAGAGGTTGCTCTCGACTACACCCCAGAACTTGGGGCCGCCATGCTGAAACAGCACCCGGCGCTATACTGGCTGATACTGGCTGAGGCGGCAAACATTGCTCAGGGTAAGGAGCAGCAGACTCAGGAAACCGTAAAAAAGCCATAGAGGCCCAAAAGTGGCTAAAGGATTTCGCTGGCGAGCAGGGCGAGAAAGCAAAGTGGCGCAGGGAGAAGCTAAATCTCCCACCCATTCCAGAGCCTGAAATCGATGCGGTCACTGGGGAGATCCTCAACGCTTACGCCATGATATCGCGCGGCAGGAAGTATGCCGGCATGGCCGGAGTGCCGCTCCCTCTATCCCTGAATGATATTGAGCTTTACCTGGCATCGCGCACCATCCTGATCGACCGCATTGAGTTTGACGCAGCAATACTGGCCCTCGATGATGCCTGGAGAGTTGAGTGGGCTGAAGAGCAGAAAAGACAGGCAAAAGTGAAGTAGTCATATCATTGTCCCTACCTTTTCCTGTGCTAACCTGTGAGCAAATGTTAATGATGAGGATAGGGATGTGAAAAGGGCTTTGGTGGTCGGGCTTGGTTTAATGGCATTGTTGGGCTGCGATGACAAGTTTCAAATATCAAAACTACTCCCCCCTAAAGACCCACCTTCAATTGCTGAGATGATAGCTACGGGGAAAGAGGAAATAACGTCGGAATGTAAAAAAGGCGATGTTTCCTTTAACTGTGAATTCCTCACTGGCGATTTAACCGGGACGGGAAAGTGGCATCATACCAAGCTGTACCTGCATAACAACGGGATGGTAGATATGATTATTGACGGCAAGGCTTACTATCAAAGCGATATCAGCAGTAACACCTTTGCGGGTCAGGAGACAACTACCTTCACAATGAAAGGCGTTGGTGGCGACAATGGTGAAGTAAATATCGTTAGATCCAATGAAGGGAAATCCTTAAATTTTGAAGCCTATAACAAAGATGACAAACGGTTTGTTATGGGAGGCGTTAAATTGCAGTAACTCAATCGAGGGATGAAGATAGCCTTCACTGATTATCATTTTTTAAGTATTTCCTAACCCGCTTTATCGGCGGGTTTTTTATTGCCCGGAGATAAGGTAAATGGCAGAACAAGAATCACGGCTAGCGATACGCCTGGACAGCTCCGGGGCAGAGAAGCAGGCTGACAGCCTTACTGTTGCGCTTGATAAGATGACTCAGTCTGGTGATAAGGCCGTAACCAGCATATTCAAAGTGACAAAAGCGACTGACGATGAAAAAGATGCTCTCAATAAATTACGAGCAGCCATTGATCCGGTTGGTGCTGCAATTGATACAGTCGGTCGCCGCTATAGTGAGCTAAAAAAATACTTCGATAAGGGTCTAATTGACGAGGAAGAGTTTCGTTCGCTGTCTAAGATGCTGAATGACACCACTGAGGAACTAAGTGGTGTTGCACAAGCTCAACGAGAAGCAGAGAAGGCCAGCAAACTGGCTGCTGTGCAGCAGGAGGCGCAGGCTGATGCATTCCAGAGAATGCTCGATAAAATCGACCCTCTGGCAGCTGCTCTTCGCAATCTTGAACAACAACAAAGTGAACTGAATACTGCCTTTAAATCGGGCGCAATTAATACTTCCCAATATGATGCATACAGCAAAAAACTTCAGGAGACTCGTCGGGAAGTCACTGGCGAAGCACAAGCCGAGCGCGAGGCTGTAAAAGCACATGATGAGCAGGTAAATGCACTGCGTCGTCTTGAGGCCCAAATAGATCCCGTAGGTGAAGCATTCCGTCGCCTTAACGAGCAGCAGCGCCAGCTGGATACAGCTAAAACATCCGGGATGCTGTCGCCCCTGGCTTACGATCGCCTCAACAGTAAACTTGCAGAATCCCGCGATGCTCTGGAGAAAACCCAGGCGCAATTGGGTAAAACAAGCCAATCTGCAGCTCAGACTGCCAACGCTATGCGCATGATCCCTGCTCAGATGACCGATATCGTTGTCGGTCTTTCTACCGGGCAGTCACCGTTTATGGTTCTTATGCAGCAGGGCGGTCAGCTCAAAGATATGTTTGGCGGCATTGGGCCAGCGATTAAGGGCGTTGGCACATATGTCATGGGTCTGGTTAATCCCTATAGCGTAGCAGCTGCTTCAGTTGGGTTGCTAACTTATGCCGTCTATCAGAACCGACAGGAAATTGATGCTGCGACAAAAATAGCCACAACGTCTCTTGGCGCTAACGGAGATGCTGCAGAACGGCTGGCGCTTAATATGGTTGCCATATCTGACAAGACTGGTCAGGCGATTGATGAAGTCAGTAGTATGTTTATAACGACTAATGATGGTGCGAGCGAAGCAATAAATAAGCTTATCGACGTTGGTTTTAGTTATGACGAGGCAAGGACAAAGGTAGCCCAATACAAGGACTCTGCTAATTTCACCGCCTTGAATGCTGATATTGATAAGCATCGACGGGAGATCCTGAAAATAGGTGATTCGTGGACAGCTGCAGCTATTGAGGTCAAAAATTATTACACAGCAGCGGATAAGGGTAGGCAAAACGTAGCGCTTGGTGGCGCAATTGACCCTACGATGAGGTTTATCGGCCAGGCATTAGATCTGCAAACCACGATGAACACACTTACCATTGAAGGTAATAAGGCGGTAAAAAATTCCGTTGACTGGATTAATAAGGAGTATCTGGCGGCAGACAGGGTTGCCGGTGCAGAAGCTCGGTTAAAGGAGGCAAGAGCACAGTCCAGAAAAATTGCTTTCTCAGGAAATAAAGAAGCAATCGAACAGGCCAATGCGCTAATTGCTGTAAGAGAAAAGGAACTTGAGCAGGCCAAAAAAGCTGGGCAGCCTAAGACCCACAAAGAAAAAGCCTATACAGAGGACGCATCAACCCGGCTGCTTGATCAGATAAACCAGCAGACTGCTGCCATGCAGTCCCAGCTGGATGCCAGTGACAAGCTTAATAGCGCGACACAGGCTCGGATCAAGTTCGAGCAGCAGATTGCTGACCTCAAATCTAAAACGCAGCTCACCGCTGACCAGAAGTCGATCCTTTCCCGTTCAGATGAAATCCTCCAGGCGTATAAGCAGCAGGAGGCACTGCAAAATTCCGTAAAAACCCTGGACGATTATCGGAAGATGCAGGAACAGGTAAAGACGAAGGATGAGCGGACCAACGATCTGCTTAAAACCCGTCTTGAACTGCTGGAGAAGGCCAAAGCAACCGGGCAACTAAAACCCGGTGAATATGAAAAAACGCGGGCAGATATTTATCAAAACACCGATATGCAACTGCCCTCGACGGTTCGTAATGTTGTAGGAAACCTGACACCCACAGGAGGGCGACTCTCAGGAACTTTTGAGGGGATGCAGGGGCAAATCAACGAATATGACCAGGCTCAGCAAGAGCTCCAGCGCTGGCTGGCAGCTCAGGAGGAAGCTTATGCGAAGGCCGGTGAAATAACTGCCGAGGGTGAGGCCAGAATGACCTCTATTCGTCAGCGTGCAGCGGATGCAAATCAGGTCATAGAAGCTCAGAAAAACACCATCATATCTGCGGCCACGCAGTCCTTGTTTGATAGCACCGCTGAAATCATGCGAACGGGGTTTGGTGAGCAATCGGCAATCTACAAGGTCGCTTTTGCTGCGAGCAAGGCATTCGCTATCGCGGACTCAATGGTGAAAATCCAGCAGGCTATAGCAAGCGGTGCAGTTAGCGCGCCTTATCCGGCCAACATCATCGCTATGGCCTCAATCGCTGCGCAGACTGCCAGTATCGTCTCAAATATCCAGGCTGTTTCAGGTGTTGGCTTCGCCTCCGGCGGTTACACAGGCCCCGGTGGTAAGTATCAGCCAGCGGGTATTGTTCACAAAGGAGAGTACGTCTTCGACCAGGCATCAACGAACCGGATCGGCGTGTCTCAGCTTGAGGCACTTCGAAATGGCCAACCGCTTGATGCAACTCTGGGGCGTACAGGGTTTGGTACTGGTGTTCAGAACGTTAACAGCGATAACCGTAGGCAAACAACTGTACACGCGCCGATTAATCAGGAGTTTCATCTCCAGGGTATTACTCCGGAGCAGTTGAGCGCTACACTCAATCAGAATAATCGACAGCTTTCCAGGCAGTTAAAAGGTGAACTCACAAAGGAGGTTACCATGCCACAAGGAGCTTTTGGCAACGCTCTAAAAGGAAACTATACACGACACGGTCCTAGGTAAGCTAAACTGCATTAGCTGAGACTTGATTAGGTAGGTAAGTCTAACAATCTGAGTAGGTGCAAGAAAACACAAGGATCTTATTAATGGAAGCGTTGTTAACATTTACATTTAAAGACTTCATAGCTTTTATGATTCCTCTTTTTATTGGCGGACTTATCTTCAATAGGAGACGTAAAAGTAAGGAGGTCCGAGTGAAGTTTTCATTTCTTTGGCTTGTTTTGATAGTCGGTGGAATTCTTGAAATATGCGATGACATCTACACAACTTATTCCTATAGGCATAATCACTTATATAATAATGATACGCTTACAACCGTGTTTAACTATGATTTTGCAAAAATTGTTTTTTGTGGGGTTTTGATCTTTGTTTCTATTGCGCTTCTTCTTCAGGAGTTGCTTTTAAACAAGCAGTCACATTGACGTATATTGCCTGTCGGCACATCGCCCTTTTTTATTTTGATGTGGGGCTGTGCCGAAACAATGTAAGCTCACATTAAAGTCAATAAAATTAATATATTGATAATGCTGTTTTTTCTCTTGAGATGAGTTGGTAAATATATCTCCTTGTGTGTTTGTGTCGATTTAATAAGATTTTTATCTCCGTTAATCTGAACCAAAAATCAGAGATTTCTTCGATTCCATCGTGCTTTATTCTGAAATGAATACCCTCCTGAGGTTAATGGTGAAATTTTATTCGAGATACTTTACCGGGAGACTGCATGACTGATATCTACTACCCACATGAAAGCCTCCCTTTGCCATTACAGGAAGGATACGGATTTCAGCCTGTAAGCCCGTTAAAACGAACCCAGTTAACCACCGGTCGCGCGAGGCAAAGGCGGTCTTTTACGTCCACGCCGACGCAGGCCAGCATCACCTGGTTTATGGAAACCGATGCGCAGGGCCTGGCGTTTGAGTCCTGGTTCCGTGATGCGTTATCTGACGGGGCAGCGTGGTTCATGATGAAGCTGCAGACGCCGGCGGGCATTAAGTTTTACAAATGCCGCTTCACAGATATTTATCAGGGACCGGTGCTGGTGGCCCCGATTTACTGGAAGTACACGGCAACGCTTGAATTATGGGAGCGCCCCCTTGCTCCTGCCCCATGGGGTAATTACCCGGAATGGATCGTCGGCAGCTCACTGCTGGATATTGCGCTGAATAAGGAGTGGCCGAAGCATGACGCAGATTAAACGCCTCTACGCCAGCAGCGGGCCGGAGGTGATCATTGAAACGCTGCAGATCACCGTTGGCTCAGATATTCACTACCTGTGTCAGGGCTACGAGGATATTACGGCGACGACGGAGAACGGTGATACCGTAACGTTTACCGCCTGTGCGATAGACATTGCGCTGCCGGCGCGCAATGCGGACGGCACGCAGGACCTCAAATTTGCCCTGTGCAATATCGATGGTGATGTGTCCACGGCGATCCGCTATGCCCTGGCTAACAGATTGCCTGCATGGCTGACGTACCGGAGTTATATCTCTACGGATTTAGCAGCGCCTGCGGCAGTGCCGTATACGCTGAAAATCAAGTCGGGCTCCTGGACGGCGACAGAGGTTCAGATCACAGCGGGTTACATGAACATCCTCGATACTGCCTGGCCGCGTTACCGCTACACGCTCCCTGTCTTCCCTGGACTGCGTTATATCAGCTAAGGAATCCATCATGTTTATTCCTGATAAATACCGTTCAGTCACCTGGCTGAAGGGCGGGCGCGTATATCCGCAGCTCGACTGTTTCGGCATTGTGAACGAGATACGCCGCGATCTGAATTTACCCGTCTGGCCCGATTTTGCCGGGGTCACCAAAGACGACGGCGGCCTCGATCGGGAAGCGCGCCGGATGATGCTTACCCTTGAGCGCTGCGAACCCTGCGAAGGGGCCGGGGTGGCCTGTTATTCCGGGTCGACTGTCACCCATGTAGGGATCGTAGTCAGTATCAATGGTCTGTTGCATGTGGCGGAATGCAACCCGGGTACGAACGTCACCTTTCTGCCGTTGCCGCGGTTTAAGCGCCGATTTGTCAAAGTGGAGTTCTGGCAATGACCATTCGTTTTTACCCGTCCCGGCTTCCCGGTGAACCACTCGAAACGCATGAGCATGGTGTTACGAGCATTCGCAGCTGGCTGGTTGCCAATGTCGAAAACTATACCGACCGGGATGTCCCACCGCTGACCGTTGAGGTTGAGGGTCAGTCAATTCCGCCAGGCGAGTGGGCTTCTTGCATAGTCCGCCCTGATAGTGATGTACGGCTTTATCCGGTCCCCTTCGGGCTGGAGGCCGCGACCATTGCGTGGATAGGTGTCGGTATCTCCGTTGCCGCTGCAGCCTATTCGCTTTTTATGATGAGCACCATCGATACGGGCGGCTATACCTCATCCACAGGGCGGAGTCTCGACCTGAACCCGGCGCGGGCCAACACCGCAAAACTCGGTGATGCCATTCGTGAGGTATTTGGCCGGGTGCGTATCTACCCTGATTATGTGGTGCAGTCGGTTACCCGGTTTGATGCCGCCGATCCTACGAAAATGCGCGTCCAGATGCTGCTGTGTCTCGGTGTCGGTGAACTGATTTATACCAATGGCGATATCAGGGTTGGCAGTACGCCAGCTTCAACGCTACCGGGATTCAGCAGCACCCATTACCCGCCAGGCGCGGACATTTCCGGTGATGAGCGCAGCGAAAACTGGGTCAACTCCACCGAAGTGGGCGGGACGTCATCCGGCACCGGGCTGGATATGGCCCAGACGTCGCCGGACGCAGACGACATTATCGCAGACAGCATGACCGTCTCCGGATCGAGCGTGACGTTTACGGGGCTGGATACGGATGATGATGACGATAATGACGAGAACGATAACGCACTGCCGCCCAACTGGGTCGCTGGCGCCGTGGTCGAACTTAAAGCCCCGGCGAACTACCAGATCACCACGGCGGCCGGATACAGCGTTATCGCAAGCCCGCTGCTGACGGAGATCGCGCCGGTAGTAGGTATGCCGGTGACGCTGGGGTTTAACTCTGTCGATTACGATCTGTTTATCGCGTCATATACCCCCGGTCAGGCTGCAGTGCCCGGCACCGGGGGGAGTGCGGCAAAAGTCCAGGCCAGTGCGGCCCCGACCACCTACGATTTTTCGACCAGCTCCAGCACGTTCACGATCACCTGGCAGGGGGTTACCTACCCGGTGTCGCTGGTGGCTAACTACGTCTCGATGTCGGGACTGCTGGCGGCCATCACCGAGGGACTCACCGGCTCCGGCCTGGTTGCGCAGGACAACGGCGGCAGCGTACTGATAACCGAGTCGGCCAGTCCGTTCGCGGGTGGGGAGATCACGTCCTCTTCGCTGCCTGCAGCTGTTTTCGGTGATGCCCCGGTTTACACCTCCGGCACGGCATCAACCGGCGGCAGCCCGGCGGTAACGGCGAATGTGACGCTTGCCTATAACAGCGCCACGGGAACGGCCTTTTCCGGCATGCCGGAGGGGGTGCAACGGCTTTCACTTGCTCACCGCGGGAATGAGTACCGCATTGTCTCTGCCGACGGCACGACGGCGACGGTGGCGCGCCTGGTTAACGGTGCCGTTGATGAGTCATGGCCGGGTTTCACCGCCAGGACGATGATTGACTATGAGGCCACTGGCCTTAACGACACGCTGAGCTGGCTGGGGCCGTTCCTCGTATGCCCTGAAAATGAAGTAGTGGATGCGTTCGAGGTGAATTTCTCCTTCCCGAACGGCATCTGTGGCTTTGACAGTAAGGGCAAAAAACGGATCCGCCACGTGGAGTGGGAGATACAGTATCGCGTCTACGGTTCCGGATCGGGGTGGGTGAGTCACCAGGGCGAGTATGCGCTGAAAAACGTCAACGGGCTGGGATTCACTGAGCGGATCACCCTCAGCTCTCCGGGGCTGGTAGAGGTTCGCTGTCGCCGGCGCAATGAGCAGGGCTCAAACAACGCGCGAGACAGTATGTACTGGCAGGCACTGCGCGGGCGACTGCTGACGCGCCCTTCATCCTATCCCGGCGTGTCGCTGATGGCGGTGACCGTTGAGACGGGCGGGAAGCTGGCGGCGCAGTCGGACCGCCGCGTAAATATTGTGGCCACGCGGGCCTACGACTCAGGAACGGCCAGAACCATTTCGGGAGCGCTGCTGCATGTCGCGAACTCTCTTGGGCTGGAAATGGATGTCGACACCATCAACGCGCTGGAGTCTGCGTACTGGACGCCACGGGGCGAGTATTTCGATTTCGCCACGGGCGACAGTATCTCAGCGCTGGAAATGCTGCAGAAGATAGCCAATGCCGGGAAGTCCCGCTTCCTGTTGAGCGATGGCCTGGCGACGGTAAACAGGGAAGGGATTAAGCCCTGGACTGGCGTGATCACTCCGCATGAGATGGTGGAGGAGCTGCAGAGCGGATTTACCGTACCGTCCGACGATGATTTTGATGGTGTCGACGTGACGTACATCAACGGGACTACCTGGGCAGAGGAGACCGTTAAATGCCGGACGCCTGATAATCCCACGCCGGTGAAAATCGAGAACTACAAACTCGATGGGGTACTGAATCAGGATCACGCCTACCAGATCGGCATGCGTCGCCTGATGAAATACCTGCAGCAGCGGGTGACGTTCCAGACCACTACCGAGCTGGACGCGCTGTGCTACAACACGGGCGATCGCATAGTGCTCACGGATGATATTCCGGGCAACAACACGATTTCCTGTCTGGTGGAGGCGATGACAACGGCGGGTGGCGTGACAACGTTCACCGTCACGGAGCCGCTGGACTGGTCTTTCGAAAATCCCCGCGCGCTGATCCGCTATCAGGATGGCTCTGCATCCGGGCTGATGGTAGCGAGCAGGGTGGGTGATTTTCAGCTGTCAGTCCCGCACCTGAGCGAGTTTGATGATCCCATGCGGGTTGACCTGTCGTCGGCAACCATCGAGCCGATCCGCCTGGTGTTCTGCGGCTCAACGCGCCACGTCTACGACGCCATTGTAGAGGAGATCGCCCCGCAGTCTGACGGAACCTGTCAGGTCACCGCTAAAGAATACCTCGAATCGTTCTACCAGTACGACGACGCCACATACCCCGGCGACGCTGCTTAATACCAAAAAAATCCCTTTCAACTTTTCTTTCGCTCAAACCCTCGTTTGGGCGAACGCCTTTTTTGGAGCAAAAAACA